>NZ_JBQQCC010000050.1:0-4278 GCF_052245635.1 Nonomuraea sp. KM88
TCACGCTTCCGTTTCTTGAAGCGTCACCGCGTCGAGCAGCAGCCGGGCCAGTGGTTCGGGGTGGGTGACCATGATGTCGTGCGGGCCGTCGCAGGCGACCGTGCGATATCCGATCGCCCTGGCCAGGGCTTCGAACGCCTGGGACGGCGGGCGGCAGCAGACGGCCGTGCCGCTGATCGTGTCGACCGCGCCGGTGAGCCGGCTGGGTTCGCTGAAGGACCGCAGCGCCTGGGGTCGCAGGCGCGTGGACAGCCAGCGGGCGTCCTCCTCGCCGGTGACGCCGTAGCGGGCCGGCGCGGGGGCGGGGATCACGGGTCCGCCCTCGTGCGGCCGGGCCGCGCCACGCAGCGCGGCGACGAACGGCTCGGGTGCCAGGTCGAACAGACTGGCGCCGTCCGGGCCCGCCCAGCCGTCCACCAGGATGATGTGTCGCACGCGCCGCGGCCGCTGGTCGGCGGCCTGCCGTACCACGAGACCCGCGTAGCTGTGCCCGACGAGGACCAGGTCCGACGCCGCCCGAGCGGCCTGGTCGAGCACGGCGACGATCTGCTCGGCGTGCTCTGCCAGTCCGGCGTCCGGGTCGAGGTCCGGCGTGATCGTGTGGTGGCCCGCTTCGTGCAGGTACGGGACGAGCCGGTCCCAGGCCGAGGGGTCGTGCCAGGAACCGTGTACGAGAACGAAGGTGGTCATTCGCATGTCCTTTTGGTGAGGAGTTTAACTAAGCGCTTCCTGTTATTGAAGCATGAGAATTCACTTCTGAAAGCCTCTTGTGGAGGGTCAGGTCATGTGACGGATGCAGGGGAAGTACGAGTCGCCTTAAGTTCTCCGCAGGACGCACGACAACTCGACGAACGAGGTTTCCATGCGAAGAGGGTCGCAGCCGGATGAGGTGGTCCGCGGCTACGCCGCCGCGCAGAGCGCGGGCGACCTGGTCGCCGTGGTGAACGCCTGCCATCCGGACGTGGTCCGGGAGTCGATCCCGTTCGGGCTGCTGTCGCGCGGTCGGCACCGGGTGCGGGAAGCGGTCGCCGCGCTGCTCCGCACCTTTCCCGACTACGACCTGCGGCTCGGCGAGTTGCGCCTGAAGGAGAAGCTGGTCGTGGGGATGGGGCTGATCAGCGCGACCATGGAGGCGCCGCTGGCCGGCCTGCCGGCCACCGGCCGCCGGTTCACGCTGTCGTTCGCGAGTCTCTGGAAGGTGCACGACGGGTTGATCCATCGCGAACTGCTCTTCTTCGACCTGAATCACATGTGCGAGCAGCTCGGCCTGAGCACCTGCGAGCTGGCCGCGCATCTTCGCTCATGGCGTCTCGGCCTCCGGGGATAGCGCGAGCTGCGCCAGCTCGCCCCGGCTCGCAACCTGGAGCTTGGGAAAGGCCTTGTGCAGGTGGTAGCCGATGGTCCGCGGGCTCAGGAACAGCTGGGCCGCGATCTCCCTGTTGCTCATGCCCGAGGCCGCCAGCCGGACGATCTGCAGCTCCTGGGCGGTGAGCTGGTCGATCAGGCCGGTGGGCGCGTTCGCTGCCAGGTGCCGCTTGCCGGCGGCGCGCAGCTCGCCCTGCGTCCGATCGGCCCAGGGGCGCGCCTCGAGCCGCTGGAAGATCCCCAGGGCCGACTCGAGCGGCTGCCGGGACTCGAGCTTGCGGCGGTTCCTGCGCAGCCATTCGCCGTACAGCAGTTCGGTGCGCGCCCGTTCAAGCGGCCGGCCGCTCTGCTGGTGGAGCCGCACCGCCTGCTCGAAGTGGTCGCCCGCCTCCTCCGCCGGAGCCAGCAGCGCTCGACATCGAAGGGCCACGGCCCAGGCCCAGGGTTGCCCGGTCGCCGTCGCGGACGCCTGCACGCGCGCCGCGGCGGCTCGAGCGAGGTCGGTTCGGTCCAGCCGGACCGCGGCCTCCACCACGTCCTGGGTGCGGTGCAGGACCATCATCGTGCGCGCCGCGGGGGAGTGCCGGTCGAACTCCAGTGCCCGGCGGATGATCGCCTCGTGTCTGCCGCCCGCGAGATCGAGCAGGTTGAGCGCGGCGCAACGCATGCCGCTGGTCGCCCCGTCGGTCACGTCCGCGATCTCGGCGGCGTGGGCCTGGCAGCGCTCCTCGTCACCCTGGGCCGCCGCCACGTAGGTCATGATGCCGGTCAGCAGGGCCTGGTGATGGTGCTGACCGATGTCCCTGGCGATGCGGTAGCCCTCCTGCGCGCTGGACAGAGAGTCGCGATACCGGCCCATGAACATCTGCGCGCGGGCCAGCAGGACGAGCGCCATCGGCAACACGCCAACCGCACCTGACGTGCGTGACTCGCGTTCAATGGCCACGGCCCGGTGGTAGGCGGCGGTGTCGTCGCCGATGAGGAGGTCCCAGAGGGCCAGGGCAGCGCGGCGGTGGAGATCGGCCGGCCGGTCCGACCGGGCCAGCCCTTCGATCACCTCGCGCATGGACGACAGCGCGACGGGCGGCTCCTCGGCGGCCATCCGGCCGAGTCCGGAGGCAGCCCGCAGCAGCGGGTGCGCCCGCCGGATTCCGGTGGCACGGGTAGCAGTGCGGGTGACCGCGGCGAAGTCGCAGGCCAGCCAGGCGGCGGTGATCGCGTCGAAGTACATCTCGGCGGCCAGGTCGTCCACACCCTGCTCGCGGACCGCGTCCGCGGCGCCGGCGAGAGTGGTGTGCGCGGTGTCGAGGTCGCCCCGGGCGGTGGCTACGGCGGCGCGGACCTGCGCCAGACGGGCTGACTCGAGTGGCTCGCTCAGGTCGGGCGCCGCCCGGTCGGCGAGCGCTCCGGCGCGGTGATACTGGCCCAGCTCGGCGGCGGAGCGCGCGGCGGCGGCCAGACGCCGGCCGCGCTCGGCCGGGTCGGGCGTGAGCTGGGCGGCCCGCTCGTAGGCGGCGGAAGCGCCGGCGTGGCCGCCCTTGCCCTCGGCCTGTTCCGCGCCGCGCTCCAGCGCTGCGGCCACGGCCTCGTCTGACCCGGTGGTGGCCAGGGCCAGATGCCAGGCCATCCGGCCGATTGCGTCCGGATGGCCGTCCAGCGACTTGGCCAGCGCGCGGTGTGCCGCCTGCCGGGCCGCGGCCGGCGCGTGCTGGTAGGCCGCGGTTCTGACCAGCGGGTGGCGGAAGACGATCCGGCCGTCGGCGATCCGGACGAGCCCGGCGGCCTCGGCGGGCTCGGCGTCGTACAGGCTGCCGCCGAGGCGCTTGATCGCGTCGAGCACCAGGTCGAGGGTACCGTCGTCGCAGGCCGCGACCAGCAGCAGCGTTCTGGCATCGGCAGGCAGCGCGGCGATGCGCTCGTGGAAACCGCGCAGGATCCGGCTGGGCACCGGGCTCATGCCGACGGCGTGCAGTGGCACCTCGCCGGACCGCTGCGCGCCGGTCAGCGTGGCGGGCAGCTCGATCAGCGCCAGCGGGTTGCCCTGGGCCTCCGTGAGCAGGCCGCGGCGCACCTCCGGTGCCAGATCCGGGGCGTGTGAGTCGAGCAACTGTTCCGCCGCGGTGGCTTCGAGCGCGCGGAGCCGGAGCTCGCGCACCCCGGGAGCATCGAACAGCCCCTCGTCGTCGCGCGCGGCGAAGACCAGCACCACGCCCTCGGCGTCCAGCCGGCGCGCGGCGAACAGCAGCGCCTCCGCGGACGCCTGGTCGAGCCAGTGAGCGTCGTCGATCAGGCAGACCAGCGGGCGCTCGTCCGCGGTGTTGGCGAGGAGGGTCAGCACCGCCAATCCGACCAGGAACCGGTCGCCGGCGGCGAATCGCTCCAGACCGAGAGCACCGCGCAGCGCGCGTGCCTGCTCCGTCGGTAGCGCGTCGATCCCGTCGAGCACCGAGTGCAGCAGCAGGTGCAATCCGGCGAAGGGCAGCTCCATCTCCGGCTGGATGCCGGCCCCGCGCAGCACCAGCATCCGATCGCCGGCCAGCACCGCCGCCTGGTCGAGCAGGGCGGACTTGCCCACCCCTGTCGCACCCCGCACGATGAGCGCACCGCTCAGGCCGTTGCCCGCGTCGCCGAGCAGTCGCGTGATCACGGTCTGCTCCTCACCTCGTCCGTAGAGCATCGCCGTCCGCCTCCGTCGGTTCGTCCTCAAGTCTTCGCATGGAGACTCGAAAGTCTCCTCCATGAGACATAATGCGCGAGCCGCGACTCGGGAGGAACGGCGGGGTGCCGTACGGAGGGATCGCGCCGTACACCCGGTCATCTGCCGGATTCGGCCAGGCGCCCCGGGGTCCCAGCGTGCTCACCGCACCTGCACCAGAAGGACCCGCCCGAGCCGCATGGAGACCCGCTGACGAT
>NZ_JBQQCC010000051.1:0-3983 GCF_052245635.1 Nonomuraea sp. KM88
GTTATCTTGAGCGCTCCTCAATGTGTCTGTCATGTCCAGCATGGTCGAGTGAGAGCCGGTTCCGGGTGTCGTGGATGTGGTTATCTACCGCCGTCCACAACACAGAGGGGCTGGAGGAGCGGTGCTGGTGCAACGGGTGGTCTTACCCGCGTCGGGGCGGGAGTCGTGGACCGTACTTGGAGACGACGACGTGCCGGTCGCCCCGATCGAGAGCTATCTGGCCTTTCTCAGCGACATCGAGCGGTCGCCGAACACCGTCAAGGCGTATGCGCATGATCTGAAGGACTGGTTTGTCTTTCTCCAGGTACGCGCCCTGGACTGGCGCGAAGTGCGACTGGAGGACGTGGGCGAGTTCGTTGCCTGGCTACGACTCCCGCCAGAGGGCCGAACGGGTCAGGTCGCGGTGCTGCCCTCGGTGCGAGCGCAGCGCACCGAAGCGACGATTAACCGCAAGTTGTCGGCGCTGTCGGCGTTCTACCAGCATGCCGCCCGCGGTGGCGTGGATCTGGGCGACCTGCTGGTGTCCTGGCAACCCGGACGACGCAGCTCATGGAAGCCGTTCCTGCACCACATCAGCAAGTCAATGCCCGCTCCCCGTCGCGCCATATCGTTGAAGGCCGAGCGAAAGCTGCCCCGGGTACTGACCGTTTGCGAGGTGCAGCAGATCCTCGATGCCTGCGACCGCCTGCGGGATCGGCTGCTGTTCGCCCTGCTCTACGACACTGGGATGCGCATCGGCGAGGCGCTCGGACTACGTCATGAGGACATCGCCGCGGCCGCCAAGACGGTGACCATCCGCCCCCGATTGAACGCCAACGGCGCGCGCACCAAGTCGGCCACCGGGCGAACGATCCCGATCAGTGCCGAACTCGTGCGACTGCTGGCGGATTACCTGCATGACGAGTACGGCGACCTGGACTCCGACTACGTCTTCGTCAATCTCTGGAGCCACCCGCGCGGACAAGCACTCACCTACGCCGCCGTCTACGATCTGGTACGGCGGCTTCGCCGACGCACCGGCATCGACTTCGACCCGCACTGGTGGCGGCATACATATGCGACCCGGCTGCTGCGCGATGGGGTCCCCGTCGAGGTGGTCAGCACCTTGCTCGGGCACGCCTCGGTGGCCACCACGCTCACCGTTTATGGGCATCTGAGCGTGGAAGATGCCCGCCGCATCCTGGAGGATGCCGGTTGGTTCACCGGCCGGGAGGTGGCTTGGTGACCATCGTCCCTCACCGTCGCCCGGTCCCCAACAGCCTTCGGGGTCGTCTGCTGGCGATGGTGCGTCCCGAGTTCCGCCGCGAGGTGCTGGTCTTCGACGCCGAGGACCCGGTCTTCGGCACCGGCGCGTGCCGCGTGGCGGGCTGCCGCCGCCATATCCGTGGCCATGGCCTCTGCGCGGGACACCACCTGCGTTGGAAGAAGGCCGGCCGACCCGACCTCGAGCAGTTCGCCGCCGCCACCGATCCGCGCTGGATGCTCCAGCGCCCCAATCTGGCCTGCGCCTTTCCCGGCTGCAACTACGGCACCGCCCGCCAAGGTCTATGTCAGCTCCATGCCCTGCGGTGGGAACGGGCCGGGCGCCCCGACCGGGAGGGCTGGCTGGCCATCCCGCAGGACTTTCCCCGCCCGCCGGAAGGCGCATCGTGCCTGATTGCGCACTGCACCTTGTGGCCGGCGACCAACTTCGTGTTCTGCCGCTCCCACGCCAACACCTGGAAGGTGAACGGACGCCCCGACCAGGAGGTGTTCGCCACGCGGTTCTCCACCGTCGACATCCCCGCCGACCAGGTCATCAACCTGACCGAGCTGAGGGAGCAACTGCGGCTGGAGATGCAGTACGCGTTGCAGTGCCGGGCCGATGAGCGCACCTCCAAGACGCCGCCGACCGTGGTGATGCAGGTGGTCCGCTTCCTGGCCACGGTCGGCGAGTCCTCGCTGCTGCAGGCCAGCGAAACCGAGTGGCGCGGCCGGATCGGCCGCCCAGCGCCGAAGGACTCCAATCCCCGGGCCTTGCTGGCCTACGCTCACCGGGTCGTGTCCGATCTGGTCGACGGCGGTGGCTGGGAAACCGAATTTGATCGTGACCAGTGGCAGCTTCGCCGGCTGGGCCTGTCCGACGGCAACCGCACCTTGTGCTTCGGGGAGATCCCCCAGCCGCAGTTCAAGCTGCTCGCCAAGCGGTGGGCCCGCTGGCGGCTGACCTGCGGCCTGTCCTACGAGGCCGTCCGCCGCGCCGTCGCCGCTCTCACCCGCTTCGCGACCTTCCTCCACCGGCACACCCATATCCAGGTCCTAACCCAGCTCGACCGCGCCGTCCTGGAGCGCTACCTGGCCGACCTGCACACCCACTACGTCGATAACCCGCAGCGGCAGGGCAGCCACATTGGCTTGCTCGGCAGCTTCTTCCACGCCGTGCGCCAGCATCAGTGGGACACCGGCCTGCCCACGAGCGTCGTGTTCTTCCCCGAGGACTACCCCAAGCGCAGGGAGCGGCTTCCCCGGGCCTTGGCCGAACACGTCATGGCCCAGGTCGAACACCCCGACAACCTGGCCCGGTTCGGCGATGACGCCTACCGGCTGGTCACCCTCCTGCTGATCCGCTGCGGATTACGGGTGAGCGACGCCCTCAAACTCGCCTTCGACTGCCTGGTCAGCGATGCTGATGGCGCTCCCTACCTGCGCTATGTCAACCACAAGATGAAGCGTGAGGCGCTGGTCCCCGTCGATGAGCAACTTGTCGCGCTCGTCGGGGAGCAGCAACAGCACGTCCGCAGGCGCTGGCCGACCGACTGCCACCTGCTGTTCCCCCGGCCCACCAAGAACGTCGACGGCCGGTTGCCGCTGTCGTCCTCCACTTACCGCCTGGCCCTCTACCGCTGGCTCCAGCACTGTCAGGTCCGCGACGAGCACGGCCAGAGCGTGCACTTCACTCCGCACCAATGGCGCCACACCCTGGGCACCCGAATGATCAACAGAGACGTTCCGCAGGAAGTCGTCCGCCGTATTCTCGACCACGACTCGCCCCAGATGACCGCCCACTACGCGCGCCTGCACGACACCACCATCCGGGACCACTGGGAGAAAGCACGAAAAGTCGACATCCACGGCCAGAGAGTTCGCCTCGACCCCGGCGGGCCGCTGGCCGAGGCCGCCTGGGCCAAGCATCGCCTCTCTCGCGCCACACAGGCTCTGCCCAACGGCTACTGCCAGCTGCCCGTCCAGCAAAGCTGCCCGCACGCGAACGCCTGCCTGACCTGCCCGATGTTCCTCACCACCCCCGATTTTCTCGACCAGCACCACCGTCACCGGACCGATGTCCTGCAGATCATCTCCGCCGCCGAAGCCCGTGGCCAGCAGCGGCTCGTCGAGATGAACCGTCAGGTCCTCACCAACCTCGACACCATCATCGCCGGCCTCGCCGCCCCCGAAGATCCCTCCTGCGAAGGCGCCACCCATGTCAGCTGACAACCTCCATCACCTGGTGCTCGCCGCGCGACGCCGTCATGAGCTGACCCGCGCCAAGGCCATCCAGGCCCTGCGCGAACTCGAGGTCGCAGTGACCCCGGTCACCTTCGACAGCGTGGCCCGCCATGGCCAGATCTCCCGCTCATGGCTCTACACCCAGCCCGACCTGCGCGCCGAGATCCAACGACTTCGGGACACAACCCGCCGACGCTCCGACACCCCTTCCATCCCCGCCCGTCAGCGCGCCTCCGACGACTCTCTCAGACGACGGCTGGAGATCGCCTATCAGCGCAACCGCGAACTCGCCGAGGAGAACAAGCGCCTGCGGCGACAACTTGCCCGCGCTCTCGGCGACCAACGCGTCCAGCAATCGCCTGCGGGACATCGCGATACAGCAACGATCGACCCGCGCTGATCGCTGGCACAGCACCCTGCAGGACCACGTCAATGACACTGTCCGAAACATAATCCAGCAGGTCAGCATCATGATCAAAGCGAGCGCTCAAGATAAC
>NZ_JBQQCC010000052.1:0-3640 GCF_052245635.1 Nonomuraea sp. KM88
AGAGTGCGGTTCGCGAGCCTATGCCCGTGATGTCGCAGTGTGATCGTATGGATTTGTAGCGTTACCACCGGTTGGCGGGTCCAGTCGTGCTGTGATGGTCGAGTGACCGAGCGCAAGCTGTACCCCAGCGACTTAACCGACGCGCAGTGGGCGTTGATCGAGCCAGTGCTCACGGCATGGAAGGCCACACACCCATCCGTCAGCGGCCACCAGGGCAACTACGAGTTACGCGAGATCGTCAACGCCATCCGCTACCAGGGACGAACCGGCGTCCAATGGGACTATCTGCCGCACGACCTGCCGCCCAAGAGCGCGGCGTACTACTACTTCGCCGTGCGCCACGAGGCGTTGCGCGACCGAGTGGAGGTGAAAGACCTCGACCGTGGGGCCGTCGCAGCGGTCCTATCGAAGATGGGAGCAGCCTGAGCCGGGGAACGCCGGGGAAGGCGGGAAGCAGCTCCGACAAAGCCGAGACGTCTCAGCACCGCCAGATGGGGTGGGTTCGGCAATCGAGACCAGAAGGTGCAGCGGAAGCGAATCAGTGGTTGAAGCCCCGTAAGAGTAGTGCCGTCTCAAATCTGGTGGATAGGGGACGGTGAGCAGTACGTGGCTCTCGGTAGTGAAGCGGGAGCCGCCCCCTGGAACAAGCTGGAAAGGCTAACCAGGGTGGTCAGGGTGAAGGTCTGCGGCGTAGCCGTGACGATGCTGTCGGGGTATAGCTGGGCGCCTACCTGGTCGATCGGTACGCAGTGAACGTGGGAACCGTCTGCGGTCGCCCTCCCTGGCCAGGCAGCCAGTCCCGGCAGGCGGGCAGATCCGTTGCCGATTGCAGGCCGTAGGCGGGGCGGAGGCTCCGTAGTACTCCGGGCACGCGAAAGGTGTGCACATGGGGAAGGGAGCCAGCAAGTCAGCGGCAAGGAGGCTGGAATGCCAGGAGTGACGCTGGTGAATGCCGGCGGGCCGGAGCTGGAGTATTCCCTTTACAGGGCCGAGCGCCGGGTACTGGAGATCCAGGCCAAGCTGCACCGATGGGCTGGTGATGATCGCCATTGCCGGTTCGATGATTTGTTCAACCTCGTCTGTGATCCCGCGTTCTTGTTGGTGGCGTGGGGTCGGGTGCGGAGCAACAAGGGTGCCCGCTCAGCTGGTGTGGATGGCCGGTCGGCCTTCTATATCGAAGCGAGGGTCGGAGTCGAGGAGTTCCTCGATCGGCTGCGTGCCTCTTTGAAGGACCGCAGCTTCCGGCCGGAACCGGCGCGGGAACGGATGATCCCCAAGGCGAGCGGCAAGATGCGTCGCCTGGGCATCTCGACCGTGGCCGATCGGGTGGTCCAAGCATCCTTGAAGCTGGTCCTGGAGCCAATTTTCGAGGCGGATTTCCTGCCGTGCTCGTATGGCTTCCGGCCTAATCGCCGAGCCCATGACGCGGTGGCCGAGGTTCGCCTGCTCACGTCCAAGAAGTACGAGTGGATAGTAGAAGGCGACATCAAGGCATGTTTCGATGAGATCTCGCATCCGGCTCTTATGGAACGCGTGCGGGAACGAGTCGGAGACAAACGCGTCCTGAGCTTGGTGAAGGCGTTTCTGAAGGCGGGCATCCTGACCGAGGATGGCCTGCTGCGAGACACCGAAACCGGCACTCCGCAAGGATCGATCTTGTCTCCGCTGCTCAGCAACGTGGCCCTGTCCGTGCTGGACGAGCACATCGCCCGGCTGCCGGGAGGGCCTGCAACGAGCAGGACACAGCGGCAGGCGCGTCGCCGCCGTGGGCTTCCCAACTTCCGGCTCGTCCGCTTCGCGGACGACTGGTGTCTCATGGTCACCGGTACCAGAGCGGACGCGGAAGTCCTCAAGGAGGAGATCAGCGAGGTACTCGCCGGGATGGGGTTACGCCTGTCCCCGGAGAAGACCTTGATCACCCATATCGACGAGGGTCTGGACTTCCTGGGCTGGCACATCCAGCGCCACCGAAAGAGAGGCGAGGACCGGCACTACGTCTACACCTATCCGGCAAAGAAGGCGTTGCGCGCCGTCTGCCAGAAGATCAAGGACATGTGTCGTGGAACAAACACCAACCAGCCCCTGGCCATCCTGCTGCACCGGCTCAACCCGATGCTGCGGGGATGGTGCACCTACTTCCGGCCGGGTGTGTCCAGCAAGACCTTTGGTTTTCTGGCCTCCGTCGTCTGGCGGCAGGTTATGGCCTGGCTGCGACGGAAACACCGCAAAACGAGCTGGAAGGCTATTCGTCGCCGCTATTGCGACGGCGGGTGGTGGCCCCGCGACGGGGAGACAAGCCTGCTCCATACCGGATCGATCAGCACAACCCGATATCGATACCGGGGAGCAGCTATCCCTTCGCCGTGGACGGCCGCGGGATGACGATCGCACCACCACGACGGGACTTGGGGAGAGCCCGTTGCTCAGTAATGGGCACGGCGGGTTCGGGAAGCGGCCCAAGGAAACGGACCGATCGAAAGACCGGCACCGCGCCTTGGGCCGACTTCACAAGTGGCGCGACGACGGCACCGACAAGACGATCCACGACCTGCTGCGCTGGCATCTGCGCGAGAAGAAGAAACGATTAGCCGACCCGAGCCTGGTCGTGCTGGACACCCAGAGCGTCCACGTCGCGGCCGGGGTCCCCGCCTCCACCACCGGAAAAGACGCCGCCAAGCGCGTGCCGGGCAGGAAACGCGGCCTGGCGGTGGACGTGCTGGGTCTGGTCATCGCCGTGGTCATGCTGGCCGCCTCGGCTCATGAGAACACCGCCGGGATCGCCCTGCTGGACCGGGTCGCCGCCACCACCGAGGGCACGGTGACCAAAGCGCTGGTCGACCAGGGGTTCAAGAACGCCGTCATCGCGCATGGCGCCGACCTGGGGATCGACGTGGAGATCGTCGAACGCAACCCCGCCGACAAGGGGTTCATCCCCCAACCCAAGAGATGGGTCGTCGAGCAAACGTACGGCATCTTGATGTTCCACCGCCGCCTGGTCCGCGACTACGAGCACCTGCCGGCCAGTTCCGAATCACGAGTGTATTGGGCGATGACGGACGTGATGTCCCGCCGCCTGACCCGCGGCCCCGCCCCGTCATGGCGGTGGGCATGACCGGGCCCGACGCTCGGCGGCCCGACTTCGACCCCGGCACCTGGCTCCTGGACCGGATCGACGCCCGTGAGCGGGTCCTGACCGGCCAGGTCGAGCAGATCCAGACGGAGATCGACACTCTTGCCGCGCGTCTGGGCGAGCTCCGCGAGCAGGTGGAGCACCTGCGGATCAGCCGCAAGACACTCATCTCCCTCGCCGAGGAGGATCCCGCCCCGGCCGAGCCGGCCGGGGCGCCGCCGGCTGTCCCCGATCACCCCGCCTACCGGCAGATTCTCACCGTCTTCGGTGAGGTCGGCGGTTCTCTGCGCGCCCGTGACCTGGCCGCGGCCATGGACCTGCCGCTGACGCAGAACGCCATCCAGAACGTCCGCGCCAAGCTCAAACGCCTGGCCAGCCGCGGCATCCTCATCGAGACCGAGCCGGGATTGTTCACCCGGCCGCGCTCATAGCCCGAGCAGCGAGCCTCCGACCAGCCGACCTATCCCACTCCCAGCGACGAAAGGGACATCAGCTCGCGGAACGCACTCT
>NZ_JBQQCC010000053.1:0-3435 GCF_052245635.1 Nonomuraea sp. KM88
CAACGATCGACCCGCGCTGATCGCTGGCACAGCACCCTGCAGGACCACGTCAATGACACTGTCCGAAACATAATCCAGCAGGTCAGCATCATGATCAAAGCGAGCGCTCAAGATAACGATCGAGTCGGTCAACGCCCGGATCCGGCGGGCGGTCAAGGCCCGCGGCCACTTCCCGAACGAGCAGGCCGCGCTCAAGTGCGTCTACATGGCGATCATGAGCCTGGACCCGACCGGCAAGGGCCACAAACGCTGGATCACCCGCTGGAAAGCCGCTCTCAATGCCTTCGCCATCACCTTCGAAGGCCGCCTGGCCCCGACCACCCGTTAATCACGCAATATTGAGATACACCGCTGACTGGACACACCCCAATGGCCAGGTGCGTGTCGCCGCTGGCCAGGCGGGCGTAGTCACCAGCCGCGCGTCGCCGGGGTGGCCATTGGCGTGAGCCATCCGACCGACTGCTCACGGGGTGCGCCTGAGCCACCCTTTCAGCCGGCGTTGACACGCAGGAGGTCGGCGAAACCAGTCAGTTGACTGATTCGCTGACGGGTCGGGTGCCCTAATGTCATGGCGCGAACGCTGACCGTCTTCATAACCGACGAGCGGCATCCCGTCTCGAAGCCGAAGGGAGGTGCGGCCGATGCGACGCGACCCGGTATGGAGACCTGATGAGCTGATCCAGCGGTAGGGCGGTGGCGGCTGCCGCGTGTCCGCGGAGCCGAGGTTCTACCGCCGCGGCAGCAGGTTGAAGCCCAGTAGGTGGAGAACGCGAACTCACAGTAAAGGACGCCATAAGGTGCCGGTGTCCTGCCGTTCGATCTCCGCCCGGGTCAGATACCGCCCCGCCCACCCGCAAAGCGGAAATAATCGTAAAACCCCTGGAAAATCCTCCCAGGGCAAAGAAGGGAAACCGGTGAAACGCACGATTGCCCTGACCATCGGCGCACTGACGCTGAGCGCTATCAGCGTCGTCGGCTTCGGCCAGGCCGCGCAGGCAGCCCCCTGTGGATACAATTTCTGCCTGTTCGAGCACGACAACTTCCGCGGTCTAAGCTGGCAAACCATAACTGAAGGCAACTGCGAAAACGTCGCCGCCAACATGAATAACAAGGCCAGCTCAATGGCTAACCTTTCCAATGACCGGGTCTGGTTCTATAACAAGCGCAACTGCGTCGGCCCAGACGGCTACCAAGCTCGCCAACGCAGCGAAGACAAGGACCTGACGAACAACGGGTTCGACAACAAGACGTCGTCGATCTACTCGTAACGCGTACCGGGCGATGTGCCGTCGGTGCGTCGCCCCGCGATCACAGGAGCCCAGGGATGTCCGTTCGGGTATGGTTCCTTCTGCCGGTCGTCGTCGCCGCGACCGCGGGATGCTCGGCGGCGAACCCGCGATCCCTTGAGAAGATCGCCCTCGACCCGGGCGCCGCGGGGCGACGCATCGTCTTGCCCTTCGACACGTACGACCTCTCGCCGGCCGAGATCATGACCTTGGAATCCGCCGAGGAGCTCCTCGTCCGGGACTGCATGCGCCAACGCGGGCGGGCCTGGGAGCTGTTGCCGCGCACCGCCGAGGCCGACATCTCACCGCCCCATCGACGCCGTTACGGCATCATCGAGCCGCTGGACGCCGAGCGCTTCGGCTATCACATGCCCCCCGACGGACGCACCCTGGCCGACCGCAAGGCGAAACGCGCCGTCCGGAGGCAAAGCCTGTCCTCCGAAGACCTGCGTGCCGCCGACAGGTGCCTGGAGAAGGCTGGTGACCGCCTGGCGCGGGGCGCTCCCAAGGTCGATGCCGGCCTGTTCAACAGGCTCATCTTCAAGACCTTCGACACTTCCCAGCGCGAAGCGGACGTCGTTCATGCCTTCCGCGCTTGGAGCACGTGCATGGCAACCGCGGGATTCCGCTACACCGACCCGCTCACCGCGATCAGTGACGAGCGGTGGGCGACACAGCGGCCCTCACCACGGGAAATCCACGCCGCGAAAGCCGACGTTCGATGCAAGACCGAAACTGCCCTCGTGTCCACCTGGGCGGCCGCTGAAAACCGCGTCCAGCACGCCGCCATCCGCGCCCACGCCAAGGAATTCCAGGCACTGAAGGCGAGCAAAGATCGGCAACTCGAAGCCGCCTCCCATGCTGTCGCTCGCGGCTGACGATGCCGGCCGTGACCCCTGGGCAGCGGCTCGCCGAAGATGAGCGGGGTCAAGGCATCCGCGGCTTTGCGGGTGGCGGCGGGTCGATCTCTCCCACATCGCGGCCCCAGGACCGGATCACCTACTGGTGTCCGCACTGCCTGCGCGGTCCAGGGTCGCCAGAGCCGCGCACGTCGTCGCAATGACCAGGAGTGCCGCGACCGCTGCGACGACCAGGAGCAGACCGTCAGCGGAGGAGGATGCCGCGAAGTAGACGCTGCCGAGGCCCGCGACCCCGATCACCTCGGCGAGCACGGGGCCGGTGGAGTTCATAGCCGAGATCGCCGAGGCGAACCGGGGTTCCACCAACGAGGTGACCTGTGCGATCAGCGGACTGTACGCGGCGGCGTGCCCGGCCCCGGCGAACAGCAGCAACGGGAGGAAAGCCCACGGGTGCCCGTGGTCCCGGATGAGGAGCACGACCAGGGTCACCCCTGCCACGAAGACCAGTGGGCCCACGATCGGCATGGCACGCCGCAGCCGTTGTGGGCAGTGGTTCCAACTCAGGCTGAGCGCACCGAAACCGAGAGCGTACGGGACGAACGCGAGCCCCGCCTGGAGCGGGGTGTAGCCGAGCTCGGACTGCAGATGCAGGGTCAGTGTGAGCACGAATAGGGGGGCGGACCAAGTACGAGAGAAAGGGGCAAAGCGTCACGACGCCTATGACCTGTGACGTTGCCCGTTCGATTTCGGCGTACGCGGTTTGACCGGGAGGTCCGCTGCTTCGGTCACCGACGTGCCATCGTCGACGACCGCGTCCGGCTGGCCACTGTCAGGGCGTGTTGGGGCACGCCCGCTGCTACAGGTACTGGCCCGCCTCGGCGCTGTCTGTCTTCGACACACGCGCCGACACCACGTTGGCGAGGTTGATGACTATGCCGTTCACGTCGGCTTCGCGATCATATCTCGCTCGCATCAACACCAGGCTGCGCCGCTCGTCCACAGCACGAGCGATCGCCGCCACCGCCTGCGGCTCTCCGTCGAAGTCCCCGCTGATCACGGAGACGTCTTCGCCGCTCATCAGGTGGAATCGAATGATCAGTGCGACATTCTCCGGCACGGCCGGCTCCTTTCGCCAGCATCCTTAAGTGGCCCCTGCCCAGGGCAGGGCTGAAGCGTTCTCATGTCGTGAGACCGAGTAGTTGAAGGCCGTCGGTTGGGTGGCTGCGGTAGTGGTCGGTGGCAGCGGCGATGTTGGTCCAGCCGAGCAGGCGTGCCAAGCCGATGGCCAG
>NZ_JBQQCC010000054.1:0-3377 GCF_052245635.1 Nonomuraea sp. KM88
CAGCTCGCCCGCGAGGCATCCCGCTTCGCCCGCTCGGTGGAGCGCAGCCTTCACGGCCTGCCCGACGGCACGGGGGTCGCGGCATGACCCTCGGCCCGTACACCTACCTCACCCTGTCCATGCGACCCGACGCCGAGCCGCACGTCGCGATCTCCTTCCACACACCGCGCCTGAAGGTCCGCGCCGGACTGCTGCTCAGCAGCCCGCGCCCGTACCTGGAGTTCAACACGCACGAGGCCGACGTGCACATCTCCACCACCGGGGCCGGACCCGTCACCGACACCGACCTGAACGTCGCCCGCGACATCTTCACCGCCGCCGCTCGCTACCTGGCCGACTGCGAGCAACTGCACGCCGAACAGGCCGACAAGGACGCCACCGACACGGCGGCCTGACAGCAGGCGGGGCCGCCAGAAGCGGCAACTTCCGGCGGCCCCCTCTCACATTCTCCCCTGACTTGCTCCATCACGGAAGGTTCCCAGCTTATGTTCAAGCGGCTGCCTGGCGACGAGGCGCGCAACCTCGTCTCCACCACGCCCGACACGGCCGTCGTCTTCCGCCCGGCCGTCGTCACCACACCCGCCATCATCACCATCGTCATCCTCGCCTGGCGCATGCTCGCCGGGCTCGTCCGCACCGTCTGGCGTCACCCCATCGCCACCGCCATCCCGGCCATCCCTGGGGCTGTCTGGTACGTCTACGGCTGGCCTCCGGCGGCCTGCCTGGTCGGCATCGTCGTCCTGGGCCTCCTCGCGTGGGCGTTCATCGACCGGGCGTCCTTCGCCCACCTGGTCGGCTACCGGCTGCTGGCCTGGTGGCGACTGATCTGGGTCTACCGCCGTCACTGGCAACCCGTCATGATCGTCTCCGGGCTCGGCCGTCACCTCCGGGGCCGCGACTACCTGCCCCGGCTCGGCAAGGTCACCTGCACCTCCTGGGCCGACCAGGTCACCGTCCGCATGCTCAAAGGCCAAGCGGTCAAAGACTGGGCTGACCGCACTGACCACCTGGCCCACGGCTTCGGCGCACCGTCGTGCCGGGTCGCGCTGTCCCAGGCCGGTCGGCCCACCCTGACCTTCCCGCGCAACGATCCCCTCTCCGACCCACTGCCAGCACTTCCCGTGCCAGAAGAGCCGACCGTGGGTCCGGTGGAGATCGGCAGGTGCGAGGACGGGCGGCCATGGCGGCTCAAGGTCCACGGCACACACGTCCTCGTCGCGGGCGCGACCGGAGCCGGCAAAGGATCGATCATCTGGTCCGTCATCCGCTCCCTGCTCCCCGCCGCCAGAGCGGGCCTGGTCGAGTTGTGGGCGCTCGATCCCAAACTGATGGAGCTGTCCTACGGCCGCGACCTTTTCGGCCCCCGGTACGCGGCCACGCCCAAAGAGTGCGCCGACCTGCTGGACGAAGCCGTCTGCGTCATGCAGAAACGGGCGGCCCGGTTCGCCGGTCTCCAGCGCTCCCACACCCCCACCGTCGATGACCCGTTCGTTCTGGTCGTGGTGGATGAGGTGGCGTTCTTGACCGCCTACCAGTCCGACCGGCAACTCCGGCAACGCATCTCCGCCGCGCTGGCCACGCTCACCACCCAGGGCCGCGCGGTCGGCGTCGGCGTCCTGGCCGCCCTCCAGGACCCGCGCAAAGAGGTCATGAACATCCGCAACCTGTTCCCCGACAAGATCGCCCTCCGCCTCGACGAGTCCGAACAGGTGGACATGGTCCTCGGCGACGGCGCACGCGACCGGGGAGCCCTCGCTGACCACATCTCGCCGGTGCCGGAGCTGGGCGCGGGCGTCGGCTACGTCCGGCTGGAAGCCAGCCCCGAACCCATCCGGGTCCGCGCCGCCTACGTCTCCGATGACGACATCCGCGCCATGGCCGCCACCTTCACCGGAGGTGAAGAGCGATGACGCTCGTCCACGTCCTGGAGGGCCTGCGCTGCTCCGTCTGCCACGCCCTGAACGCTCTGCGGCTCGACCCGGCCCGCGCCCTGGTCGAATGCCGCGAGTGCGGCCAGAGCGCGCTCATCCTCACCGACTCCGACGAAGGGAGGTCCGCATGACCCATCCGCACGACCGTGCTCTCCCCCGGGCCGTCCGCCAAGCCATGCCGATGGCCCGCGACGTACTCGAAGAGGTCGCCAAGCAGCACGGCGTCTGCATCCGGCCCGTCCCGCTGCGGCGGCTCGACACCATCACCGGCAAGTTCGAGGTCATCGACGTACCGTGCGGGGCCGTCCTCGACAGCAAGTGCCCGCCCTGTGCTAAGCGCAACCGGCAGCTCCGCATGGCCCAATGCCGCGAGGGCTGGCACCTCGACACCGAACCCGCCATCACACCCGACGAGCCGGACGAGGAACAGCGCTGGCTGGTGGAGTTCCGCGCCGACATGCAAGCCAGACGGGATGCCGCCGAACAGGCCGGCGACGACACCACCGACCTGGACGCCGTCCTGTCCGGCCTCGATGGCGAGATCAACAACGCTGGCATGCGGGGCAGCGTCACCGGATCCGCGGTGCCCAAGCGCACCCGATCGACCCGGCGACGGCAGGACGCACCCAACCTGCCCAAGCGCAAGATGACCAACACCACCCTCGGCCGCACCTTCACCAGCGCCGACGGCAAGACCTACCGGCCGTCCCTGTTCGTCACGCTCACCCTGCCCAGCTACGGCAAGGTCCGCGACGGCGTCCCCATCGATCCCGACACCTACGACTACCGGCGCGCCGCTCGCGACGCACTGCACTTCTCCAAGCTCGTAGACCGCTTCGTACAGAACCTACGCCGGGTCGCGGGCTATGACGTCCAGTACTTCGCCGCCGTCGAACCACAGAAGCGGCTGGCCCCGCACCTGCACATGGCCATCCGGGGCACCCTGCCCCGCGCGGAGATCAAGCAGATAGCCGCAGCCACCTACCACCAAGTGTGGTGGCCACAGGCCGACGAAGTGCGCTTCGACGGCGAACACCTGCCCGTCTGGAACGAAGAGGCCGGCTACCTCGACCCGGCCACCGGCGAAGTCCTGCCCACCTGGGACGAAGCCCTCGACGCCCTGGACGAGGACGCCGAACCCCTCCACGTGCTGCGCTTCGGCGAACAAGTCGACGTGCAAGGCGTCCTCGCCGGAACCCCGGACGCCGACCAGTGCATCCGCTACCTGTCCAAGTACCTGACCAAGTCCATCGGCGACACCCTCGACGGCGGCCAGGCCCAGCACGAGCACGCCGCCCGCATGCTCGACGCCCTCCGCTACGAGCCCTGCTCCCCCACCTGCCCGAACTGGCTGCGCTACGGCATCCAGCCCAAGAACGCCAAACCCGGGATGGCTCCCGGCCGGTGCCGCTCCAAGGCGCACAAGCCCGAACACCTCGGCTACGC
>NZ_JBQQCC010000055.1:0-3080 GCF_052245635.1 Nonomuraea sp. KM88
TATAGCACATCGACGCTGGTGTGCAGCACCGTCGGGATCACCGGTCAACCTGCTGGAACCTGGCCGAGCACGCCGGGCTGAGTGGCCTGCAGCGGTGTGTAGACCGAGGTGCCGCATAACAAGCACACTGCCGAATAGCTCTTGTAGGTATCAAGCGGCGGCGCGGCGCGCCGCCGTACCCCCGGCCCTCCGCCCGCCGCCGTCCGGGCGTGCGGCCTGGAGGCCGGTCCCGGACGGCGGCGGGACACCGGGCCGGGCACCGCACGCCGGCCCCGCCGTACCAATCGAACTCACCGACCGGGGTTGCCGCGCCGCCGGACAGATGCGGCCCTACGATCGCCACTGCATGGCTGGACACCGTACGTGCTTGGGGGCGATCGACGATCCAGGGTTCGTTCCTCACCCTGGCTCACCGAAAACGTGGCTGATCGCCGTGCTGGTAAGAGCACGACCATAGGTCACAAGCAGTCTTCGCCAGGGCGTCGGCAGCGGGTTCGAGGCGTGCGTTGCGCAGGAGACAGCACCAGGAGCACCCTGCCATGAGCGCGCATGAGGGAAATGACGCGCGGGGAGGCGTCTTGTCGGTCGTGGGCGCTACGGTTCGCTCCTATGACGATCAGCGAATCCCCCCGGCGCTTGGTGCTCAGCAAGGCTGACGCGCCCATCCTGGAGCCAGTGACCAAGTTGGGTGGCCAGCCGGTATGGGTCGACAAGCCGCAGTGGCCACTGTCCACCGAGTTGGGAACACCGATGATGTTTCTCGGCCAGTTTCGGCTTCCCGGGGAGGGGGTTCGGATGGCCTACCTGTTCATGACCAATGGTGAGGACTTCGTTGACGGTACATGGGAGAGCGAGGGTGGCGAGAACGCGCTGATCGTGCAGCCCGGCCGTGTGCCGTCCTTCATCGCCGTGAACGGCGAAGCGGAGGGCCCCACGATGAGCGAGGATCTTGCCGTTGCACTAAAGCCGGCCAGTCCTGCCGAGCTCGGAGAGAGCTGGGACAACCGGCTTGGCGGTTCCCCCACCTGGCTCCAGGACGAGGAAAGTCCGACCGGGGAGTGGAGCTTCCTGTTCCAGCTTGACGGCAGTGACGAGTTCTACGATGTCAACTTCGGTGACGCCGGCGTTGGCTACGGATTTCTCAGCGCGGACGGCAGAGAGGGCCGCTTTCTGTGGCAGTGCGCATAGGGCTGCGCCCTGGTGTGCTCGCTGGTGCCTTGCTGATCTCGTAGCCCCGGCACGGGATGATCAGAAAGCGTGGAATGCGCCCAAGCGCGTCAACCCAGGTCGCGCGGGCGACCAGGCTAGATAACCTCCCCCCATGGAGTTCGCGGTCGGTGTCCCAAATCGGTGGTTGGTCAAGTTCCACTCGGGTGAGCCCATCGAGCTGGGCGCCGATGGCTACACGGAAGCCGATGGATATCTGATCTTCAGCGTCCTGGTCAACGCCACCGCTGCGGAGAAAGACGATCTCGAAAGCCTATGGCAAGTTCGCTACGACCCCCGGTGGACGGGAGCGATCGTCGCCAAGGTCCCCGCAGCAGCCGTTGCCGACGTATGGACCGCGGAATCTTGACCCTGGCAGCGGACCAGGGTTGCAGCTCGTGTTGCAATACAGGCGCGTCCCATGAGGTCCAAGGTGGACCGCGCATGCCCGCCGACCCGCATTGAACGATCCAGAGCGGCTCGAACTGGATCTTTTAATCCGCGGGTTCCGGGGGATTGTGCCTGGTTCTGCCTTGCGGGATATACGCGGGATGGTCTTCCCTGGTGGAGGGCAAGCGAGAGCCGTACCCGGAGGTCAGGGGCCTAACGTGGCCGCGAACGTCGACCCGCTGTAGAACCGTCGGCTCAGCCTACGCAAGTTCGAACCTTGCACCTGCCACACCAGCAAGAGAGGCCCGTCACCAGCGGAAACGCGGTGACGGGCCTCTCGCTTTGTGTCCGACTGTCCACGGGCGTCACCGGCGCTCTACGGTTGATCGTTCCCTATACGTTCCTTAGTGATCATGGTTGGTGGGCCGCAGCGCAGCCGTCGCCGGGCAACCGACGCCGAGCGACGAGTCGCGTGAAGTTCGCCGGGGCCGATCGCGATCTGGTGATCGGCCTGCAGATGATGGGTAGATGCGGATGCCGATCGAGCACTGCCTAGCCGGGATGGCTCTGCCGTACATCGGATAGCGCCTGACTGACCTTCGTGGAGATCACGTCCATCTCATCGGAGGTCAAGACGTTGGGATGGTCGCCGCCCATGAGCCCGAATACCCGAGGGCCGCGAAGGTCGTCGCCCAGATCCGAGGCCCGCGGGACGATGTGGAAGTGGACGTGGCTGAAGCCCTCCATCTCGGCGAACTGCATCACGTAGGTCTTCTCACACCTGGTGACGTCCCGCAGCACGCGCGAGAGCAGTACCTGCCACGAGCCAAGGTCACGCATCTCAGCATCTGTTAGATCAGCGATGGAACCGATATGACGGCGCGGGATCAGCACTAACCACCCAGGTAGGGCGGTGTTGAAGGCGTGGGCGACCCTCCAGCGATCGTCCGCAGCGATCATCTCTCGGGGCGGCAGATCGGGAAACCGGGCTTCGTTCTGGCAGGTGTAGCACTCCGAGATGATCGTCACAGTAGGGATGCTATCGATGCTGGAGCCTCGTCCAGAGAGCCCATCAGCCCTGCCGGTCACGGCGACAGGGCGGCCGTCGACCGCGGCGGCGGCGTCCTGTTTCGTAAGCGATCACCTATGGAGTGGAAGACCTTGAGGTAGGCGCGGTCAGTCATCAGGCAGCCGCGGGGGCCGATGAAGACGCGCCCGCCAGGGCCGGCCCCGAACTCCTTGAGGTGCTCGATCAGCATGTTGGACAGCTCGGGATGGATGGGCACGCGCCGTATCTTGAACCGCGCCGGGATTGATGGAGAAGCCCCGCGTATGGCTTCTGATGTTGAGCAATATCAGAGTGCGGTTCGCGAGCCTATGCCCGTGATGTCGCAGTGTGATCGTATGGATTTGTAGCGTTACCACCGGTTGGCGGGTCCAGTCGTGCTGTGATGGTCGAGTGACCGAGCGCAAGCTGTACCCCA
>NZ_JBQQCC010000056.1:0-2886 GCF_052245635.1 Nonomuraea sp. KM88
CCACCGTCAGGTCCTCGAACGGCGCCTGCGGAACGACCAGGTCCCGCTTGGCGTAGCCGACCAGGTTCTCCACGATCCCCTTCGACTCCGGATCGTTCGCCTCGCACCAGTCGGGCCGAAAGCCGTATTCTCTGAACTTTGATCTTGGCGTTCGGAGGTGGTCGACCAGCTCCTATTTGAGGATGCGGTTGGGGTCGCTGCCTGGGGCGAATCCTGCGAGTTTGCTGGGGTCGCGGTCGGTTTCGGTGTCCTCTTCCCAGCCAACGGCATGGGCGATGACGTAGTCCTGGTCGAGGCCCGTCTCCAAGATGAGGCAGTGGACGCCATCGTGGAGACCGGTGTTCTCTGCTCTGATCAGGGCGGTTTCGGCCTCGGTGGCGCAGCGGATGACCAGGCCGCTGTACTCGATCCTGACCTTCATGGCCCGGACGGGTTTGAAGACGATGTCGATGCGGGTGCTGCGAGTGCTGTTCAGGGTGGGTGTTCGTGTGCGCAGCAGCAGCTGGCTGTGGCTGATCGTGTAGGCCCAGACGGTGAAGTCGCGGTCGGAGCGGAAGAGCTCCGCGCCGGGGGTGAAACGGTCGTCTGTGTTGAGCCAGTCAGATGCGAGCATGCGCGGATTTTTCCAGCGTCGTGGCCGCTCCGCCAGCCGGCCCAGGCTCATGGGGCGTCCGGTGTTCGAGGCATCCCGAGGTTGACCGCCAGGCGTCCGGAGGAACGTCGGTCGACCTGAGCGAGTTTGTCCTGGGCGCCAGCGAGGCTGACCTGGAGTCCTTCGACTTCGCCGAGCCAGCCTTCGCGTTGGGCTTCGGTGATGCGGGCGAGGAGGTTGTCGCGGATCTCGATCAGGCGGTCTCGCTGGGCGGGGTCGGGCCAGAGCATGGGGCAGCGAACGCATGCGTGTTCGTGGATGCAGGGGGTGGAGAAGGCGCGTCCGCAGGTGCCGATGGAGACCTTGCGGCGTTCGAAGTGGCCAAGGAACTCGGTCCATTCCTCATCGGTCGGGGACCGATATTCCTCGGTGGGGCGCAGGGCTCGGCGGCGGGCCAGGAAGGCCAGGTGGGCTTGGATTGCCTCGTCGGGATAGACGGCCTTGTAGCCCATCGTGACGTTGATGTCCTGGTGGCCGGCGATGACCTGGGCGATGTGCGGTGGGAGGCCGGAGAGGACGGCATCGGTGATGAACAGGCGCCGAAAGTCGTGCGGGGTGAAGCGGAGCGGCCCGCCGGTGGTCGGGTCGATGAGACCAGTGTGGGTAAGGGCGGCGTCGAGCAAGTCGCGGATGGAGTGCGTACTCATGGCCCGGTGCTCATGCCCGTAGTGCCGTTGGAAGAGCAGCGGTGCGGGATCGGACCAGACGCGTTCGAGCTGGTCATAGCGTGCAACGAGCGGGATCGAGCCAGCTTGGTCGCGGATGCGCTGGATGATCGTTGAGAGGACGTCGGCGAGTTCGGGGCTGGGACCAGGAGCCGTTCGGCGTCGGTCTTGGAGGGGGCGATCTGCAGGAGTGGGACGAGTTCCCCGGTGGTGGGGAGCCGGTATTGCACCAGGCTGTGGTGAGAGAGTTCGGTCAGCTCCTCAACGCGGATGCCGGTGGCGCGCAGCACCTCGATGGCTGCCCATCCCCAGAACGCTCGCTCTTCCTCGCGCCCGAGGTCACGGCGCTGGCCGGTGCCGGGCTCTTCAGCCCAGATCTTGGTGGAGGCCGAACGGGACGGCTGAACGCGGATCAGCGTCTGGCCGGAGGCAGTGAAGGACGCTCCGGGCTCGGTGCTGCGGGCGGCGTCGAGCAGGGCAGCGGCGCCCTTGCGCCGTTGGTCGGCGGTGCGGGCCAGGGTCGGCAGGACGGGAAGACGTTCGCGGGTGCGGGCGTCCATGCGGGACTTGCGCTGGCGTTTGTCTTTGCGGCGGTTGATCTCCTCGGCGCCGACCGGGCAGGGCACGACCCACGGTCCCCAGCGGGCCGGGTCCTCGACCGCCCAATGAGCCAGGTCGAGGTAGAACGCCCGGACCGGCGTGAGGCATTCGCGGTAGTTGATCCTGCGGATCTCGGTGGCGGCCTTGCTGCCATCAGGGGTCTGGATGGTCTTGGTGTAGGTCCGCAGCCGCTGCTTCCATGCGTCAGCGACCTGGGCGGGCAGGTGGAGGCTGGTGATCTCGGGGTGGTGGCGTTTGATGTCGGACCAGAACGTGCCGACCAGATAGCCGGCCAGTGACTCCAGGCTGTTGTAGTCCAGAGCGGGTTGGCGTTCGCGCAGGTAGTCGATGAGTAGGTCGCGAACGGGCCCGCAGGTGATCTCGTAGCGGTCGACCATCTCCTCAGGGGTGCGCTGTCCGGCGGTGCGGAGCTCGCGCAGGGTCGGTGGAGCCTGGTCGTCGAATACCCCCCATGGTCTTCAAGAGCCGATAGAACAGGCTGGTGGCACCGACGCTGGTGCCGTGGGCATGCGCCTCGTGCTCCAGCAGTTCCAGGACGTCACCGGGGGCGATGTCGCTGATCGTGCCGCCTTTCGCGGCCAGGATCAGGGTGGTGCGATAGAGCGTCCGAGTCTGGGCCGCCTTGGAGCGGAACCTGTCAAACCGGATGAGACGTCAGACTACTTGGTGGTTTGTGGTGGAGTGTCGTTCTGCAGCGTGGTGGGTGGCTGGTTGATCCACACCTTGGCCGGTAGTGCCGGCGGGTAGGGGCGTCGACCGCGGAACCGGTCGGGATGGGCCAGGAAGGCCGCGTGGAGAGTGGCGATCCGCTGGGCCTGGATCAGGGCTGAAGCGTTCTCATGTCGTGAGACCGAGTAGTTGAAGGCCGTCGGTTGGGTGGCTGCGGTAGTGGTCGGTGGCAGCGGCGATGTTGGTCCAGCCGAGCAGGCGTGCCAAGCCGATGGCCAG
>NZ_JBQQCC010000057.1:0-2809 GCF_052245635.1 Nonomuraea sp. KM88
ATCCAACCCGATCAGCTGCCCGGCACGCATCCTGGCCACCTCATCGGGATCCAGCGCACCCGCTCCGCGAAGCGGCGTCAGGGCACTGCTGAACCGGGCCGGATCCGCCAGCACCCCGCGGACGTCCCCATGCCGGCGGACCAGGTACCCCGGCAGGCCCCAGGCCGTCCCCACGCGCACCACACCCTCGCCGTCGCGCGCGGCCGTCCACGGCGTCCTGCCGCGCGGTCTCATGGGGGGGTGAACGGTTCGCTAGTCGTTCGGGCTGTCGAACATGCCGAGCTGCCGCATCTGCGACATGACATCGACGACCGCCCAGGTCTCGGCGACCCGCCCGTCGGCGAAGCGGGCGATGAGGATCTCCCTGTACGTGATGGACCTGCCGGTCGGCGGCACGCCCATGTACTCACCCCGGTGCGTCCCGGTGACCGTGTTCCTGGCGACGACCCGGTCCCCTTCCGCGATCACGTCCTCGATCTCGACGTGGAGGTCGGGGAAGGCCCGGCGCAGCACCGCGAACACCTCCTTCATCGCCGACGTCCCCGTCGTCTCGATCGGCAGCGGCGTGCGAATCCGCACGTCCGGCCGGACGACCTCGTCGATCGTTCTGGAGATGGCCTCTTCGTCGCCGGTGCTGACGGCGTCGTGGAAGCGGCGGATCGCCTCCTTGTTGCGTTCCGCCGCGGTGATGATCGACATGTGGTCTCTCCTCGGGTTCATGAAGGTGTCCGCCTGGGCCGGCATCGTGGCGATGGCCGTCCAGCATCCAGGGCAGGATCCGCGCGGCGTCCGGACCGATCAGGTGGGCGTTGAGAGGTGCTCCAAGCACCGGACGTCACATCCAGGCGACGAACGGGTGGCCTCCCCGGGGACACCGCGGAGCCGGGAAACCCGGCGTTGTTCGAGCCGGTGGGTCAGGAACCGCCTGCGCGGCGAGGAGAAGCAGATCACCGGCGCCGCGGTCCCGGCGTACCAGGCTGCTTCGTCGCGGGAGTGACAGCGAACGAGCGTCAGTATTCGAGCGCTGCACGGTCTCGACGGCGGCTCAAACGCTCTTCGTGTGGCGGTCGGCCGACGGACCTGTCACTCAGGCGCTCCGCCATGGTGCCGGCCGGACGCCGCGCTGACGTCGGCGGGGCCCAGGTCGGCAAGGCGGGAGACGGCACGCGAGGGGCCGGGCGCTGGTTCCGCTGGTCTGGCAGGCGATCGCCTGGGCGGCCGTGCTGGCCATGCCCTGGATGGTCACGACCGGACTGTGGCTGAAGTCCCGGCGAGCCACCGGCCGTCGACCCGCCTGACAGGGCTTCCCCGTCGTGGGAGCGCGCTTGCTCGTGAGTCGTGATCCCGCTGGGCCAGCGGGCCGGTGCCCAGCCACCGTTCGTGTGGGTGACGACGGTGCGCTTCGTGGTCGCCCATTGCGAACGCGTAGCAGGATCATCCCCAGATCGGTGCGCGTCGTCCGCGCGGCACCGCCGACGCCCAAGCGGTCGAGCGGCTGACCGCAGTCCTCGTCACGACTGGTATGTCGCGCATGCCCGCCGCCGACCTGGCCTGCCTCCACACCACCGACTCCGACAGTCTCACCGCCGCCGACCTGGTCCGGCTCGGGGGTGGAGCGGGGCTCGCTCGACGGGGAAGCGCTCTCGTACGTGGCGCGAAAGCGTCCCAGCCTGCGGCCCTGTCACCCCCGCAGAGGCGGCATCACGGCGTCGGGACGGTCGAGACCGAGCAGGGCTAGCTCGACGGTCATCCCGCCGAAGGCGGCGGCGAGGAGATCACGGTGGTCGAGCCGGTCGCGTGCGCACTACGGGGGCCGCCGGAGTACGCCGGAAAGGGGCCGCGGGTTGTTGTAGCGGACGCTCAGCGAGTTCGGCGGAAGACGGCTTCCAGCACCGCTTGGGGTCCTTGGAGTGCCAGCCCGGTTGGATGTCGATCGACAAGGCCACCCCAAGAGCTTCGAAGATCGCGGTCTTGTGCAGAATGCCTGTCACTCGCGCGATGCCCTCTCGTCTGGGGTGATTCGGTTGCGGACAAGAGGCCAACGCAGGGATGCGCGGTATATCGGTGGCATGTCCGCTGCGTGTGACCGAACGCGAAGGGGTCCTGGGCCGGGCAATGGAGGACCGTCCGATACGGGGCGATACCGGTCGCGCCTTGCCGGAGCCCGGGGTCCTGAGTCCGCCAAATGTCCGGTCGATGTCCTGGTTGTGGCAGCTTGTATTGACCTAAAGTCCCGGAGTGAAAGACGTTCGGCGACAACGGAAATCAATCGGTCGAATCGCCCAACTCCGTGTCCTGACCTGCATGCTGTTCCCAGTCCACGATGTAGAAAGGGGCTCGATTGTCATGAGCGTTCTGAAGACTATCGCCGTCGCGGGGAGCTTTGCGGTGCTCACCTTGGGCATGTCGGCTCTACCGGCTGCGGCCACTGTGAAAACCGTGGGATCGGCGCCGCAGTCGGCAGAGGAATGTCTGGCGTATCTCAACAGCCAGGGTTATGCGACGACGCCGGCCAGGACCGACGCCTGTAACTCACTCGTCCATGCCTTCTGTATCGAGATTCTCGAGGACAGCCAGGTAGCCCCGGCCCACGCCGCGATCGCCTGCGATCTCGCGCGGGACCGCGACTCGCTCGCGAGCCGCTCGCGCACTCCGGCGAGCTGAAACAGCCCCCGCGCACAGTGAGGTGATCTCAGCGAAATAATTTAGGACGATTGGGGATTTCTAGGACGCAGGCGGTGACGTATCGGGCCTATCGGGAGGAGTCATCGAAGGCCGGAGACGGGCGTGGAGCCTCCGGTAGATGAGT
>NZ_JBQQCC010000058.1:0-2676 GCF_052245635.1 Nonomuraea sp. KM88
CTTCTTGAGGGGATCCCAAGTAGCACGGGGCTCGAGGAATCCTGTGTGAATCTGCCAGGACCACCTGGTAAGCCTAAATACTCCCTGGTGACCGATAGTGCACGAGTACCGTGAGGGAAAGGTGAAAAGTGCCCCGGTGAGGGGTTGTGAAAGAGTACCTGAAACCGTGTGCCTACAAGCCGTAGGAGCTTACATGAGGTTTGTCCTTGTGTGTGATGTGACTGCGTGCCTTTTGAAGAATGAGCCTGCGAGTTATGGTGTGTGGCGAGGTTAACCCGTGTGGGGGAGCCGTAGCGAAAGCGAGTCTGAAGAGGGCGTTTGAGTCGCATGCTGTAGACCCGAAGCGGAGTGATCTACGCATGGGCAGGTTGAAGCTCAGGTAAGACTGGGTGGAGGACCGAACCCACCAGGGTTGAAAACCTGGGGGATGATCTGTGTGTAGGGGTGAAAGGCCAATCAAACTCCGTGATAGCTGGTTCTCCCCGAAATGCATTTAGGTGCAGCGTTGCGTGTTTCTTGCCGGAGGTAGAGCACTGGATGGCTGATGGGCCCGACAAGGTTACTGACGTCAGCCAAACTCCGAATGCCGGTAAGTGAGAGCGTGGCAGTGAGACTGCGGGCGATAAGGTTCGTAGTCGAGAGGGAAACAGCCCAGATCACCGACTAAGGCCCCTAAGCGTGTGCTAAGTGGGAAAGGATGTGGAGTCGCAGAGACAACCAGGAGGTTGGCTTAGAAGCAGCCATCCTTGAAAGAGTGCGTAATAGCTCACTGGTCAAGTGATTCCGCGCCGACAATGTAGCGGGGCTCAAGCACATCGCCGAAGTCGTGGCACTGATACGTTAGTTCGTGTTGGTGGGTAGGGGAGCGTCGTGCAGCCGGCGAAGCAGCAGAGTGATCTAGTTGTGGAGGCTGTGCGAGTGAGAATGCAGGCATGAGTAGCGAATCGAGGGTGAGAAACCCTCGCGCCGGATGACCAAGGGTTCCTGGGCCAGGTTAATCCGCCCAGGGTAAGTCGGGACCTAAGGCGAGGCCGACAGGCGTAGTCGATGGACAACGGGTTGATATTCCCGTACCCGCTTCAATGCGCCCATACTGAACCCCTTGATACTAAGAGTCCTTAAGTCCGTTGCCTCTTCGGAGGGGATGTGAGGCTGAACGCTCGGCCTGATTGGGTAGTAGGTAAGCGATGGGGTGACGCAGGAAGGTAGTCCAGCCCAGGCGATGGTTGTCCTGGGGTAAGCATGTAGGGCGGGACGTAGGTAAATCCGCGTTCTTTAAGCCTGAGATGTGATGCCGAGCCGATTGTGGTGAAGTGGATGATCCTATGCTGCCGAGAAAAGCCTCTAGTGAGTGTTGTGGCGGCCCGTACCCTAAACCGACTCAGGTGGTCAGGTAGAGAATACTAAGGCGATCGGGTGAACTGTGGTTAAGGAACTCGGCAAATTGCCCCCGTAACTTCGGGAGAAGGGGGACCTCTGCTGGTGATCGGGCTAGCTCTGTGAGCTGGTGGGGGTCGCAGTGGCCAGGGGGAAGCGACTGTTTACTAAAAACACAGGTCCGTGCGAAGTCGTAAGACGATGTATACGGACTGACGCCTGCCCGGTGCCGGAACGTTAAGGGGACCGCTTAGTCAGGGAGACCTGGCGAAGGTGAGAACTTAAGCGCCGGTAAACGGCGGTGGTAACTATAACCATCCTAAGGTAGCGAAATTCCTTGTCGGGTAAGTTCCGACCTGCACGAATGGCGTAACGACTTCCCCGCTGTCTCAACCGCAGACCCGGCGAAATTGCACTACGAGTAAAGATGCTCGTTACGCGCAGCAGGACGGAAAGACCCCGGGACCTTCACTACAGCTTGACATTGGCGTTTGGAGCGTCTTGTGTAGGATAGGTGGGAGACTGGGAAGCTCGGACGCTAGTTCGGGTGGAGTCATTGGTGAAATACCACTCTGGTCGTTTTGAACGTCTAACTCTGGTCCGTGATCCGGATCGGGGACAGTGTCTGGTGGGTAGTTTAACTGGGGCGGTTGCCTCCTAAAGGGTAACGGAGGCGCCCAAAGGTTCCCTCAGCCTGGTTGGCAATCAGGTGTTGAGTGTAAGTGCACAAGGGAGCTTGACTGTGAGACTGACGGGTCGAGCAGGAGCGAAAGCTGGGACTAGTGATCCGGCATCGGCGTGTGGAAGCGGTGTCGCTCAACGGCTAAAAGGTACCCCGGGGATAACAGGCTGATCTTCCCCAAGAGTCCATATCGACGGGATGGTTTGGCACCTCGATGTCGGCTCGTCGCATCCTGGGGCTGGAGTAGGTCCCAAGGGTTGGGCTGTTCGCCCATTAAAGCGGTACGCGAGCTGGGTTTAGAACGTCGCGAGACAGTTCGGTCCCTATCCGCTGCGCGCGTAGGAGACTTGAAAGGAGCTGTCCCTAGTACGAGAGGACCGGGACGGACGAACCTCTGGTGTGCCAGTTGTACCGCCAGGTGCACGGCTGGTTGGCTACGTTCGGAAGGGATAACCGCTGAAAGCATCTAAGCGGGAAGCTCGCCTTGAGATGAGGTCTCCCACCCTGTGAGGGGGTAAGGCTCCCGGTAGACGACCGGGTTGATAGGCCGGGTGTGGAAGCACGGTAACGTGTGGAGCTGACCGGTACTAATAGGCCGAGGACTTGACCACAAAGCA
>NZ_JBQQCC010000006.1:0-455725 GCF_052245635.1 Nonomuraea sp. KM88
CGCTCCTTCCCCCCCCCCCCCCCCACCACCACGCGTCAGAAGTCGAACTGGTCGATGTTGGAGGCGTCGAAGGTGAACGGCGGACCGAGGATGACCTCACCGTTCTCGCCGATCGTGCGCTCCCCCAGCTTGCCCGCCTTGAACGTCTCGCCCTCGGCCCCGGTGATCTGCCCCGACACCAGCGCCGCCGCCGCGTACGACGCGAGATAGCCCAGGTCCTTCGGGTTCCACAGGGCGAACTTCTCCACGGTCTTGTCCTTGACGAACTGCCGCATCTGGTTGGGCGTGCCCAGGCCGGTCAGCACGACCTTGCCCTTGTACTTCGAACCCGAGATGTAGCGGGCCGCGGCCGAGACGCCGACCGTGGTGGGCGAGATGATGCCCTTCAGGTCGGGATAGGCCTGCAGCAGGCCCTGCGTCTCGGTGAAGGACTTCTGGTCGTCGTCGTCCCCGTAGGCGACCTTGACCAGCTTCATGTCCTTGTACTCCGGCTTGGCCAGCTCCTCCTTCATGAACTCGATCCAGGTGTTCTGGTTGGTCGCGTTTGCCGTGGCCGACAGGATGGCGATCTCGCCCTTGTGGTCGATCATCTCCGCGAGCAGCTGCACCTGGCTGCGGCCGACCTCTTCGGAGCTGGCCTGGTTGATGAACAGGTCGCGGCACTGCGGCGCCGCGTCCGAGTCGTACGACACGATCTTGATGCCCTTGGCGCGGGCCTGCTGGAGCGGGCCGCAGACGGCGTTGGCGTCGTTGGCGGCGATGAGGATCGCGTCGTGGCCCTGCTGGGTCAGCGTGTTGATGTAGGAGATCTGGGACGACGCCGACGCGTCGGACGGGCCGACCTCCTTGGCCTCGCCCTTGAACTCCTTGGCCGCCTCGATCCCGGCCTCGTCGACGATGACTTCGTACGGGTTGTTGATCTGTTTCGGCAGGAACGCCAGCTTGATGCCCTCCTTGAGCGGCGCGCCGGGGTTCGCCGAGGCGGCGGCCGAGGAGGCGGGGGCCTCCTGGGGAGCGGCGGTGACGGACGATCTCGTGGTGCCGCCGCAGGCCGCCACGCCGAGGACGAGCAGCGTGGCGACGGCGGTGAGGCGCATCGGGGTCATGGTGTTCCTTTCAGGGCCGGCCTGATGAGGGAGACGAGGCGCGGGGTGAGCACCGACACGATGAGGAGGAGCCCGGTGACGATCGACTGGATCTCCGTCGACACGTCGCCGAGCATCAGCAGGTTGCGGAGCAACCCGATGAGCAGCACGCCGGCGATGACCCCGCCCAGCGTGCCCTTGCCGCCGTCGAAGTCGACCCCGCCGAGCAGGACGGCCGCGATGACGGCGAGCTCGATGCCCAGGCCGTTGTCGGCGCGGGCGGAGCCGTACCTGAGGGTGAAGACGACCCCGGCGAACGCCGCGACCGTGCCGGAGACGACAAAGAGGAGGAGCTTGATGCGCTTGACGCGGATGCCGGAGAAGAACGCGACCTGCTCCTGCGCCCCGATGGCGTAGAGCGAGCGGCCGAAGCCGGTGGAGTGCAGCACCACTCCGACGATGACGGCGAGCAGGATGAACAGCGCGATCGGGTACGGGATCGGCGTGCCGGGCACGTCGTCCACGGCCAGCGCGACGTAGCCGGGCGGGAACTGGGCGATGGCCTTGTCTCCGAGCACCACGTACGCCAGGCCACGGTAGAGGGCGAGCGTGCCGATCGTGACGGCCAGCGAGGGAAGGCCGAGCCGGGTCACGAGCAACCCGTTGACCAGCCCGCAGGCGGCGCCGACGAGCACCACGAGCGGGATGATCGTCTCGATCGCCATGCCGCCTTCCCACATGGCGCCGACGAGCGCGCTCGACAGGCCGAGCACGGAGGCGACCGACAGATCCACCTCGGCGGCCACCACCAGCATGGTCATGGCCAGCGCGATGAGCGCGATCTCGCCCAGGTCGCTCAGCGCGAACGACAGGTTGCCGGTGGTCGCGAAGCCGGGGGTGGTGAAGGAACCCGCCGCGAACACGGCGACCAGCAGCGACGCCACCATGACGTCCCACCGCAGGACCCTGCCCATGACGGAACGGCCGCCCGCTTGGTCAGCCATGACGGCTCCTGTTCCTGAGCAGGCGGGCCACCCTCATGGCCAGCACCCGGTCGACGCTGATGGCGAGCAGGAGCAGCGCGCCGGTGATGGCCTGCTGCCAGAAGGGGTTGACGCGGAGCACCACCAGGGCGCTGCCGATCGTGGTGAGCAGCAGCGCGCCGAGTGCCGCCCCGTAGACGCTGCCGACCCCGCCGGTGATCGCGACGCCGCCCACCACGACCGCGCTGATCACGATGAGCTCCCAGCCGTTGGCGGAGTCGCCGATGACCGTCCCGAACCTGGCCAGCCAGAGCACGCCCGCCAGCCCGGCCAGGCAGCCGCTGACGAGGTAGGCGGTCAGGACGCGGCGGCGCACCGGCACGCCGGCCAGCCTGGCCGCCTCGGGGCTGGAGCCGATGGCGTAGAACTCCCGGCCGCTCGGGTAGGAGCGCAGGTAGTAGCCGATCAGCAACATGACCACGAGCGTGATGAGCGGCAGGTACGGAACACCCAGCACCGACCCGTTGCCGAGCGACAGCAGCGCGGGCGGCAGGTCGACGGCGTTGATCTGGCGGCCGTGCGCGATGTAGTGGTCGACCCCCTGGATCACGTAGAGCGTGCCGAGCGTCACGACCAGGGCCGGCACCCGGCAGAAGCTGACGAGGAGCCCGTTGAGCAGGCCGCAGGCCGCGCCGACGGCGATCCCGAACACGACGCCGGGCACCAGGCCCCAGCCGCTCGCGAGCACGTCGGCGGTGACGAACGCGACCAGCCCCACCACGGAGCCGACGGACAGGTCGAGGTTGCGGGTGATGACCACGACCGACTGCCCGACGGCCAGCAGGGCGAGGATCGCGGTGTTGAGCAGGATGTCCTCGATGCCCTGCCCGGACAGGAAGTTGGGGTTGACCGCGCCGGTCACGCCGATGAGCAGGGCCAGGGCGATGACCAGGCTCAGCTCGCGGGCCCTGAACACCAGGTCGACCAGGCTCCTGGCGCTGCGCCCTCCGGGGGACTGCTCGGAGGGCGCAGCCACCGTGGTGGTGGGTCCGGTCACGCGGCCCTCCCGGTCGCGGCGCTCATCACGCTCTCCTCGGTCGCCTCAGCCCTGGGGATCTCGGCGGCCAGCCGGCCCTCATGCATGACCAGCACCCGGTCGGCCATGCCGAGCACCTCCGGCAGCTCGGAGGAGATCATGAGGACGGCGATGCCCTGGCCGGCCAGCTCCGACAGCAGCCGGTGCACCTCCGCCTTGGTGCCGACGTCGATGCCGCGCGTCGGCTCGTCCACGATCAGCACGGACGGCTCGGTGGCCAGCCACTTGGCCAGCACCACCTTCTGCTGGTTGCCGCCGGACAGCACGCCCACCCCGTCGGCCAGCCGGGCGAACTTCAGCTGCAGCCGCAGCGCCCAGTCCCTGGCCCGGTCGCGCTCGGCCCGGCGGGAGATCGTCGGGCCGCGGCGCAGCTCGCGCAGGCCGGTCAGCCCGATGTTGCGCTCGATCGACAGGTCCATGACGAGCCCCTGCTGGCGGCGGTCCTCGGGCACCAGGGCCAGCCCTGCGTTCATGGCGGCCGTGGGGCTGCCCGCGGTCAGGGTGACGCCGTCCACCGTGACGGACCCGGCGTCCCAGCGGTCGATGCCGAAGACGGCCCTGGCCACCTCGCTGCGGCCGGCGCCGACCAGCCCCGCCAGGGCGACGATCTCGCCCCTGCGCACCTCGAAGGACACGTCGGTGAACACGCCCTCGCGGGTCAGCCGCTCGACCCTCAGCGCGACCTCGCCGACGGCCGCCTCCTCCTTGGGGAACAGCGTGGCGACCTCGCGGCCCACCATGCGGCGGATGAGGTCGTCGTGCGTGAGGCCCTCGACGGGCTCGCTGGCGATCCATGCGCCGTCCCGCAGGGTCGTGACCCGCTGGCACAGGGTGAAGATCTCGTCCAGCCGGTGGGAGATGAACAGCAGGGCGCAACCCTGCTCGCGCAGCGTCTGCGCGACCGAGAACAGCCGGGTCACCTCGTGGCCGGAGAGCGCGGCCGTCGGCTCGTCCATGACCAGCACGCGGGCGTCCCTGGAGATCGCCTTGGCGATCTCGACGAGCTGCTGGTCGGCGATGGACAGCCCGCGCGAGGGCTGCTCGGGGTCGAGGGCCACGCCGAGCCGCCCGAACAACTCCCTGGTACGCGCGTGCATGGCCCCGCGGTCGATCCGGCCGAGGCCGCGCCGGGGCTGGCGGCCCATGAAGATGTTCTCGGCCACGGACAGGTCGGGGAAGAGGGTCGGCTCCTGGTAGATGACGGCCACGCCCGCCTGCTGGGCGTCGGCCGGTCCGGCGAACTCGACCGGCTCGCCCCCGAGCAGCACCTGGCCGCTGTCGGGGCGGTGCACCCCCGCGAGCGTCTTGACCAGGGTGGACTTGCCGGCGCCGTTCTCCCCCGCCAGCCCGTGCGTCTCGCCGGCGAACAACTCGATGGAGACGTCACGCAGCGCGCGCACGGCGCCGAACGACTTGCTGACGTTCGCCAGGGCCAGCGTGGGGGGAACGGCCATCCATCCTCCCGACAACAAACGTTTTAACGGGTGGCTGTCCGGAATCTAGGCGCTGTGTCCAGCAAGCGTCAATGCCTTGCTCCAAGGTATGACGGCATTGTGATTGCTACGTTTTAATCACGTCCGGGACCTGGCGGAACACGGCCCGCCGCCGGCTTCGACCGGTCGGCGGCGCGAGCAGACCGGCCTCACGGCGATACCGGCCGGGCGACATGCCGTGCTCCCGCTTGAAGGCGTTGGCGAAGGCGTACTCCGAACTGTAGCCGACCTGGGCGGCGATCTCCCCCAGCACCGCGTCCGACTCCCGCATGAGCCGGGCGGCCATGGCCAGGCGCCACCAGGTCAGGTAGGTGAGCGGCGGCTGCCCCACCAGCGCCGTGAACCGCCTGGCGAAGGCCGACCTCGACAGGCCCGCCCGTTCGCCCATCTCCTGGACGGTCCACGGATGTGCCGGATCCCGGTGCACGGCGTCGAGCACGGCGCTGATCCCCGGATCGGCCAGGGCCGCCGCCCAGCCGCCGACCTGGCAGCGCCCCGGCTCCGCGGCGAAACAGGCCCGCAGGATGTAGAGCAGGAGCATGTCCAGGAGCGACGTCACGATCGTGTCGGCGCCCCCGCCCGGCCGCCGGACCTCCGTGCTCAGCAGGCCGATCGCGGCGCTCAGCTCGGCGTCCCGGCCGAGCGCCCCCGGCAGGTGCACCAGGTCGGGCACGTCGGCCAGGATGGGATGGGCGCGGCTCGTGTCGAACCGGTAACCACCGCACAGCAGCACCGTCGCCGCGCCCGTGCCGCCGAACGAGTCCGCGGCGAACAGGCCGAGCTCATCCTCCAGCGGGTCGCACGCCGGCTCGGCCAGCGGGGTGGACGCCGAGTCGGCCATGCCGTAGCCGTGCCCGCGCGGGAAGAAGAGCACGTCACCCGCCGACAGCGCGACCGACTCGCCGTCCGGTGGGATCAGCCGGCCGGTCCCCTCCAGGACGACCTGGAACCCGGCCGAGCCGGGGACCGCCGGGAACCGCTGGCCCCAGGGTGCGTGCCACGCGACGCGGGCCGCCCGGGGGCGCCCTGTGCGCATGAGCGCGATCACGTCACTGAGCACGTCCATAACCCAGGAGTTTAAGACGATGACGTATGAAATACGCGCTAATGGCGCATTGGATGTCTCGATGGGCGCTCCTACGGTTGCTTTGCGACGAAAGGAGCGCTCTATGGGTGCGGTTCTGGTCACCGGGGCGACCGGCACGGTCGGCAGCCAGGTGGCGAAGCAGTTGCGGGCGGCAGGCGCCGAGGTCACGCCCCTGACGAGGACCCCTGCGGGGGGCCGTACGGGTGATCTCAAAGACCCCGGATCGTTGCCTCTCGACGGGGTGGAGTCGGTGTTCCTGGTGTGGCCGTTCGCGACGGCCGAGGGTGCGCGGGCGGTGGTCGACGTGCTCGCCGCGCGTGCCCGCCGCGTGGTCTACCTCTCCTCCGCCGCGGTCCGCGAGCACGAACGCGAGGTCGAGCGGCTGATCGAGGAGTCCGGGCTGGAGTGGACGTTCCTGCGCCCGCACGCCTTCGCGGCCAACGCGCTGCGGTGGGCCAGGCGGCTCAGGGCCGGAGTCGTGCGCGCGCCGTACGGCCGGGCCGCCATGGCTCCGGTGCACGAGCGGGACATCGCGGCGGTCGCCGTACGGACGCTGCTGGAGGACGGCCACCACGGCGCCGCCTACGTGCTGACCGGCCCTGAGCCGATCACCCAGGCCGGCCAGGTGGGCGTGCTCGCCGAGATCGCCGGATTCCCGGCGCGCTGGGAGGAGGTCCCGCCGCACCATGCCCGCGCGGAGCTCCTGGCCGAGGGGTGGCCCCCGCTCGCGGTGGACGAGGTCCTCCAGGCTCAGGCCGCCCTGGTGACCGCCCCGCTCCCGGTCACGCGGACGGTCGAGGAGGTCACGCGGAGCGCCGCCCGCACGTTCCGCGAGTGGGCCGCGGAGCACGCCACGGCCTTCCGCAGCGCCCCCGTACCGGCCGGCACCATGCGCGCCGCCCGGATCCACGAGTTCGGCGGCCCCTCTGTGATCCGGCACGACCGGATCCCGGTGCCGCGGCCCGGCCCGGGAGAGGTGCTGATCGAGGTGGCGGCCACGTCCTTCAACCCGGCCGAGATCGGCCTGCGCTCCGGCCTGCTGACCGAGATCTTCGGGACGAGCCTGCCACGCACCCTCGGCTGGGACGTCTCCGGCACCGTGCTGGAAACCGGCGCGGACGTCACCGGCCTGGCCCCGGGCGACCGCGTGTTCGGCCAGGTGGACGGCGCCGCGGCCGAGTACGTGACCGCGCCCGCGAACATGCTGGCCAGAGCCCCGGAGAGCATCCCGCTCGCCCACGCGGCCACCATCCCGGTGGCCGGGCTCACCGCCTGGCAGGCGGTCCACGAGCACGCCCGCATCACCAGGGGACAGCGCGTGCTGGTCAACGGCGCGGGTGGCGGCGTCGGCATGTTCGCTGTCCAGCTCGCCCGGCTGGCGGGCGCGGTCGTGACGGCCACGGCGAGCCCGCGCAGCGCGGCGGCGGTCAAGGGATACGGCGCCGACGAAGTGATCGACTACACCGCCACGCCGCTGCCCGACGGCATGGACGTGCTGCTGAACCTGGCCGCCGTCCCTCCGCGGGACGCCGCCGCGCTGGCCGGGCTCGGCCGAACGGTGGTCACGATCGCCACCCCGATCGAGGGCGGCACACACTTCGTGACCCGCAACGACCCCGGCCAGCTCGTTCAGCTGGCGGCCCTGGTGGACCGGGGAGATCTGGTCGCCGGCCCGTCCGAGTGCCACCCGCTGGCGGCGCTGGCGGAGATCCACCGCAGGGCGGAGTCGGGGCGGACCCGCGGGAAGATCGTCATCACGCCGGTCTGAAGTGCCGCAGGACCTCCGGGTTGGCCATGGCGTCGGGATTGGCCGCCTGCTCGACGGGCGCGCCCAGCAGGATCTTGCGTACGGGCACCTCGAGCTTCTTGCCCGACAGCGTGCGCGGGATGCCCGGCACGGCGTGGATCTCGTTGGGCACGTGGCGGGGCGACAACTCCTTGCGGAGGGCGTCGCAGAGGGCCCGCTGGAGCGGCTCGGTGAGCTCGGCCCCTTCGGCGAGCGTGACGTACAGCAGCAGCCGCCCCTCCTGGCCGAGCTGCCCGGTGTCGATCACGAGGCTGTCGGCGACCTCCTCGAACCGCTCGACGACCCGGTAGAACTCGCTGGTGCCCATGCGGACGCCGCCGCGGTTGAGCGTCGAGTCGGAGCGGCCGTAGATCACGCAGCTGCCGTCCTCGTTGATCTTGATCCAGTCGCCGTGCCGCCACACGCCGGGGTAGACGTCGAAGTAGCTGCCGAAATAGCGCTCACCCGACGGGTCGTTCCAGAACTTCACCGGCATCGACGGCATCGGCCGGGTCACCACCAGCTCGCCCACCTCGCCGACGACCGGCTTGCCCGCGGGGTCGTACGACTCCACCTTCGCCCCCAGCGACCGGCACGGGATGATGCCGGCCCTGACCGGGTGGAGCACGGTGGCCCCGACGAAGCCCGTGCACACGTCGGTGCCGCCGGAGAACGACCCGAGCGGGATGCCGGGCAGCTCGGCGGCCAGCCACGCGAACCCCTCGGGCGGCAGCGGCGACCCGGTCGAGCCGACGCCGCGCAGCTTCTCCAGCCCTTCCGGATGGAGGCCCGCCTTCTGCGAGGCCATGATGTAGGGCGCCCCGACCCCGAAGTAGGTCACGTGCTCGGAGTCGGCGATCCGCCACAGCGCCGCCGCCGACGGATAGGTGGCCGAGCCGTCGTACAGCACCGGCGTGGCCCCCACCAGCAGGGCTCCGATGAGGTAGTTCCACATCATCCAGCCCGTGGTGGTGTACCAGAAGAACACCTCGCCCTCACCCATGTCCTGGTGGAAGGTGAGCGACTTGAGGTGCTCCAGCACGACGCCGCCGTGCCCGTGCACGATCGGCTTGGGCAGCCCGGTCGTGCCGCTGGAGTAGAGGATCCACAGCGGGTGGTCGAAGGGCACCCGCTCGAACTCCAGCGGGCCCTGCTCGGCGCGCAGCCCCTCCCAGCCGATCACCTCGCCGTGCGGCGGCTCCGCGGCGTGCGGGGAGGCCGGCTCGGCCTGCTGCGGCGCGTGGCCCTCCCCGGCCGCCGCCAGGTAGGGGATCCACACGGTCGCGCGCAGCGACGGCAGCGCGGCGGCGATCTCGTTGACGGCCGCGGAACGGTCGTAGCTCTTGCCGTTGTAGTGGTAGCCGTCGACCGCGATGAGGACCTTGGGCTCGATCTGGGTGAACCGGTCGACCACGCTCGGCACGCCGAAGTCGGGCGAGCCCGCCGACCAGATCGCGCCCAGCGAGGCGGTGGCCAGGAAGGCGATGAGGGCCTGCGGGATGTTGGGCACGTAGGCGGCCACCCGGTCGCCGCGCCCGACGCCGAGGCGGCGCAGCCCGGCCCGCACGCGGGCGACCTCTTCGCGCAGCTCGGCGTGGCTCATCTCCTGGCGGGCGCCGTCCTCCGAGACGAACACCAGGGCTGCGCCCTCAGTGCCGTCAGTGCTGCGCGGGCGCAGGGCGTTCTCGGCGTAGTTGAGGGTGCTGCCGTCGAACCACGTGACGCCGGGCATCGCGCCGGACAACACCGGCCCGTCGCCACGCTCGCCGATCACGTCGAAGTAGTCCCAGATCGACGTCCAGAACTGCTCGGGGTTGTCGACGGACCACCGCCACGCGTCCTCGTAGTCGGTGGGCCGCCCCAGCCACTCCAGGTAGCGGGTCAGCCTGGCCGATGCGACGACCTCTTCGCTCGGCTCCCAGACAAGCTCGCCCTCAGCAACCATGTGTCCCATCCTGTCGCTTGATCAACGGAAAGTCATACCCGGACTTCCCCACAAGTTGCTACTTCCTCAGGTGGTCCACCGCCATACGCGCGGCCGTGCCGATCACCGCGTCGGCGCGCGGCTGGTTCAGCGCGGTGCTGAAGGAGCGGGTGAACACGGCCACCGCGTAGCGCCGGCCGTCGGGATATTCGACGACGCCCGATTCGGTGCGCAATGTCGGGGCCGTGCCGGTCTTGCCGCTGACGGCCACGTCGTCGTACGGGAAGCCGGAGGCCAGCCGGTGCGGCCAGACCTGCTTGTTGAGCGCCGCGCGCATCCAGGCGCACGACTCGGCCGAGGCCGCCTCGTCCCGCCAGATCAGCCCGAACAGCTCCGCCATCTCGCGCGGGGTGCTCCGGTTGGTCCGCTGGGGGTCGAGCGCGCTCAGGCGGGCGATGTCGTCGGGGTCGACGAACGGCCACGGGTGGCCTGCGTCGTCACGCATGCTGTCGTTGAACTCCTGGCAGCTCTGCAGGACACGCGTGCCGTGCAGGCCCAGCGCCGCCAGCATCGTGTTGACCGCCTCGCGCCCGACCTCGGCCAGCAGCACGTCGGCGGAGCCGTTGTCGCTCACCGCGATCATCAGGTACGCCATGTCGCGCAGGGAGAGCGTCACCTCGTCCAGCATCGCCGAGATGCCCGTCGGCCCCGACGACCGGCCGGTCGCCGGCACGGTCATCCGGCCGGCGGGGTCGAGCAGCCCGGCGTCGGCCTGCCGGCAGAACTCCACCAGCAGCGGCACCTTGAACATCGACGCCGTGGGCAGCGGCACGTCGGCCCCGTGACCGATCTCCCGGCCCGAGTCGACGTCGACGGCGTGCAGCCAGCCGTTCACGCCGGCCGCCCTGAACAGGGCGTCGAAGTCGGGCGTGCTCACGTGCCCTCCTTCACCGGCCGCGTCAGCGGGTCGCGTCCGCGCCTCATGCCAGCATCCCCGGCCTGCGGCTGATCCGCCGTGCGGGTACGGCGCCCTCGTCCGTCATCCCCGCTCTCTCCTTCAATGTCCGTACGGCCACGGCGGAGAAGTCGCCGATCAGGTCGTTGCCGGACGCCGTCGCCATGCGCCAGGCCGTGGAGACCCGGGACATGATCGGCGAGCCTAGCAGCGGCCGCCAGGCCAGCCCCGAGAGCTCCGCCTTCGGCCCGAACGCCACCGCCGCCCCGGCCAGGACCAGCCCGAGCCCGGCGCCCTGGTGCACCTGCGCGGGGACGAAGCCGTGGCGCCGGCATTCCGACAGCACCTCGGCGTGCAGCCCCGGCTCGCCCTCCTTGGGTGGCATCACCAGCTCGCGTCCTGCCAGGTCGGCCAGGTGCACCTCGCCGACGGCGGTCAGCGGGTCGCCCTCTGCGAGCAGCACGCCCTGCGCCTGCACGAGGATCCGGCCGTACTCCAGGCCGGGCGCGGAGACCGGATGGCGGACCAGGCCGACGTCGATCGTGCCCTCCGCCAGCGCCGTCACCTGGTCGGCGGTCCAGATCTCGGCGGGCGCGAGGCGTACTTCCGGCTTGATCTCGCGGAAACCGGCGACGAGCGCGGCGATCGCGGCGGCGGCCAGGTCGGGCGGGACGCCGACCTTCAGCACCGTGCCCTGGCCCTGCCTGGCCAGCTCGTGCAGCCGGTCCACCCTGGTCACGATCTCGCGGGCCTCGCCCAGCAGCAGCCGACCCGCCTCGGTGAGCCTGACCTGGCGGGCCGAGCGGTCGAACAGCCGCACGCCGAGCTCCTCCTCCAGGCGCTTGATGCGCTGGCTGAGCGGCGGCTGCGCCATGCCGAGCCGGATCGCGGCGTTGCCGAAGTGGAGTTCCTCCGCGACCACGGTGAAGTAGCGAAGGTGCCGGACGAGGTCCATGAACAGCAACTATATCAAGATATATATCCATTGAGCGGTCATATCAGTATTGGACACCAACACTCCCGCTCTGGTGTCCTCTCCGTCATGGCACCACAAACGGGGACAAACTATGCCTACCTCCGGCCTGAACAACCGCCGCGGCGCCGGAGCCGGCGATGGCCGTGGATCGTGGCGGGACTGCTCGTCCCGGTCGTCGCGGCCGGCGGCGTCATCTGGGCGCTGCGTACGGAGGGCTCGCCGGAACAGACGGCCGACGAATATCTCGCGGCCTGGTCAGGCCAGGACTACGCGGCCATGCGGGAGCTGGTCGTCGACCCGCCCGCCGACTTCGAGCGCCGGCACCGGCGCTTTCTCACCGACCTCAAGGCGACAAGGGCCGGCTTCCACCGTCCCGAGCCGACAGGCGTCTTCGCCCGCTCGGCCGCCGACGGCGACGGCGACGTCGGCTTCGTCGCCCAGGTGACCGGGAAACACGACTGGCGCTACAGCGGGGCGCTCAAGCTCGTCGAGAGCGGCCGTACCTGGAAAGTGGCCTGGACCCCCGCCGCCCTGCACCCCCTGCTGAAGCAGGACCGCTCGCTGCGGATGGTCACGGAGCAGGGCGACGGGCCTCCGGTCGTGGCCGCGGACGGCACCACCATCAGCACCCCGGACGCGCCCGGCTCCGTGCAGCAGCTCGTCGAAGGGATCAAGCAGACCTTTCCCGACCGCTTCCAGGCAGCGGAACGCACCAGAATCGACCTGTACGAAGGGGACAAGGTCCTCCAGACAGTCGTGAAACCCGCCGGGAAGCGGGCGCTGAGGACCACGATCGACCTGAAGGTGCACCGGGCGGGGGCCCGGGCGCTCGAAGGCGTGTCCAAGCCCCGCTCGCTGGTGGCGCTGCGGGCCTCGACCGGAGAGATCCTCGCGGCGATCAACGCGCCCGGCGGGTTCAACCGGGCCCTGCTCGGCAAATATCCCCCGGGCTCGACCTTCAAGGTCGTGACGGCCTCCGCCCTGGTCGCCGACGGGACCGAGCCGAGCGAGAAGGTCGCCTGCCCCGCCGAGCGGAGCATCGGCGGCTTCCCGTTCCACAACGCGGGCTACGAGGACTTCGGCACGCTGCCGTTCCGTGACGCGTTCGCGCATTCGTGCAACACCACGTTCGGCGAGCTCGCCGTGGCCGAACTGAACGGCGGCCGGCTGGGCGAGGTCGCCGGGAGCTTCGGCTTCGGCCTCCCGATCACGCCCGGCGTGCCCGCCGTACGGGCGGAGTTCCCCGACCCGAAGGACGACACCGACCTCGCCTCCGCCGCCATCGGGCAGGGCAGGGTGCTGGCGAGCCCGCTGAACATGGCGTCCGTCGCCGCGGCCATCGCCTCCGGCGCGTACATCCCGCCCAGGCTCGTCAAGGACGAGCACATCCCCGACGCGCAGCCGTCCCGGCCGCGCCCGCTGGAGCGAGAGGTGGTGGCGGCGCTGCGCAAGCTCATGCCCGCAGTCGTCACCGACGGCACCGCCCACGCCGTACGGTTCCCGGCCGGCACGGCGGGCAAGACCGGCACCGCGGAGTACGGCTCCGGCAAGGAACCGCCCGCGCACTCCTGGTTCATCGGCTACCAGGGTGACCTGGCGTTCGCGGTGGTCGTCGAGGGCGGCGGCGCGGGCAGCGCGGTGGCGGCTCCGATCGCGGCCCGCTTCCTCGACGCCCTGCCCTGACCCCCGAGCTACGGCCGGCCGGGAGGGAGGTCAGCCGGCCTTGCGGTCGAGAGGGGACGTGAGGCCGGCGACCGCGGCCACCACCTCCGAGGCGTTGGACAGGTCGGGCAGCACGATGTCGGCGCCCGCCTCGCTGAGCTCGGCCGCCGTCGACCGCCCGGAGGCGACCCCGATCATGGCCGCGCCGCCGATCTTGGCGGCCTGCACGTCACGCGTGGAGTCGCCGATCACCACGGTGTTGGCCGCGGTGAACGGCACTCCGAGACGCTGCTTGGCCCGCGACTGCGCGACCTGCAGCAGCGTCGCCTTGGGATAGACCTCCTCGCCGTAGCCGCCGAGCTCGAAGTCGATGTACTTGTCCAGCTTGAACGCCTTGAGCTTGTGCGCGGCATTGCTCTTGATCGTGCCGGTCAGCACCGTCTGGACCACGCCGTCGAGCTTGGACACCGACTTGAGCGCGTCTTTCGCCCCGGGCATCATCCGGCCCTGCTCGGCCAGCCGCCCGCGCCGGTCGGCGAACGCCATGGCCAGCGCCGCCAGGAACCTGGGCAGGTGGGCGTCCTCGGCCTGGACGCCGTTGACGGCCAGCGTCTCGAAGACGATCTCGGAGTCGGGGCGGCCCAGCGGGGGAACGAGCTTGACCAGCGGTCGCCCGGTCACGAGGCGGAACGCCTCGGCGTAGGCGTCCCTGGTCACGATGGCGACGTCGACCAGGGTCAGGTCGACGTTCCAGAGCACAAGGCGGTTGATGGCGGCCTCCTGAGGGGGGTGATCCCTGCCAAGGGTACGGCCGCCACCGGGCTCAGGGCCCGCGCCCGGGCGATTTTCGTATGCCCCGAGCATGCCTGAGCATGGCCCGAGCGCTGTCTAGGCGTGGTCAAGGGCGTCGGCCAGCGTGTCGACCACCGGCAGGCCGGTGCTTTCGAGCTCGGCCCTGGTCGTCATGCCGCCGGTGTAGAGGACCGCCCTGGCTCCCACGTGCTTGGCGGCGAGCCCGTCGTCCACGCTGTCGCCGATCACCAGGATGTCGCTGGGATCGATGCCGAGCGTCGCGATGTGCGCGGTCATGTGGGCCGCCTTCTCTCCGCCGGTCAGCCCGAGCAGCCCGTCGATCCTGGTGAAGTGCCGGGTGATGCCGAACGAGTCGACCTTGGGCACCAGATGGGCGTGCGGCGCCATCGAGCAGAGCGACTGCGTGCCCGTCCAGCTGGAGAGCACGACCTCGGCGCCGGCGGCCAGCCGGCAGCTGTCGCACAACCGGTAGTAGTGCTCGTGGAACCCATCGTTGAGCAGCTGCCACTCGCCCTCGGTCAGCGGGCGGCCGAGCAGGCGCTCATAGGCGAGCCAGACCGGGCGCGTGTAGACGGCGCGGAATCCGTCGGCGGTCATCGCAGGCAGGTCGTACGGCTTGAAGACTTCGTTGGTGGCTTCGACCACGGCGTCGAGATCGTGGAAGAGGGTGCCGTTCCAATCCCAAACAATGTGCTTTGTCATGTCATGACCAGCATAGTGGCCGGGCGTGACCTTCCACGTGACGCGCGGAGGCCGCGGGCCGTCCGGCCGCGGCCTCCGCTCGCATGCCTCAGCGGCAGGCCTTGGCGGTCATGCCGGAGCCGTTCTGGCCGCCCCGGCCGCCGTTCCACCGCACGGTGGCGGTGCCCCAGGCGCACATGTTGTTCGCCCAGATCATGTCGCCCCAGTGGCGGCCCCCGTTGCCGGCCTTGTAGGAGAAGGTGTCGTAGCGTCCGTCCCTGGCGTAGACCTTGGTGACTCCTCCGCTCCCTGAAGGAAGCGGCTTCTCGCCCCGCTTACGCGGGAGACGACGGCCAAGCCCTGACCGATGCCCGAAAGCACAAGCACAATCCTACCCGCAGGAGGCGACGGTGTCCGAGGTTCTGCCACTGAACGCCCGGGCCTTGGCGGCCCTCCCGCTCCCGATTCCCCCATCGCCTGAAGGCGACGGTCCCCTCAGGAGGCTCTGATGGTGCCGATGGTGCCGTTGGCACGGCTCTTGATCTTCGCGGTCTTCACCGCGCGGCCGTTACTCACCGAGAAGTTCGGGGATCTCCTGGGTCGCGTACCACATGAGCTCGTGGGCCTCCGCGCCGTCCACGGTGAACTTCGCGTCGTCGTCGCCCGCGTCGGAGGCCGGCAGCGCGGCGATCGCGGCCTCGATGTCGGCCACCGCGTCGTGGTCGTCGACGTGCACGGCGGCCACCTTGGCCAGCGGGACCGGCCCGGCGAGGCGCACCCTGCCCCGCTCCTCGAGACCGACGCCGGCGGACACCTCGCGGTCCGGCACCTCGGCCGCCACCACGACGCGCCTGGGCGCGGCCTTCCCGCCGGCGCCGGCCAGCATGCGCAGCGAGGCGCGGGCCGCCTCGGTGAGCGCGACGTATTCGAGCTCCTCGGTGTCGCCCGAGGCGTACCACTCGGTCAGCGCGGGGGTCACCGCGTAGCCGGTCAACGGGGCCGGACCCACCTCTCCCGCCTCGACCGCCGCGGCCAGGGCAGGGAGAGTGCACGGCAGATAGACGCGCATGACGTACCTTTCCACGCTTTCGCCAGGGCCCGGCCATCGGGAAACCCGAGCCACCAGACCGACACATTACTGGTGACTCCTCCGCTTCCTGAGGGAGCGGCTTCTCGCTAAGCCGCTTGCGCAGCCTGGCGAAGGGCAAGCCCTGCCCTCAAGATGTTGACGTCGGCGTGTGCGGCATGCCCGCACGCCGTGCAGGCGAAGTCGGCTCGGGTGACGCGGTTCTCCTTCGCGCTGTGCCCGCAGCGGGCACAGGTGCGGGAGGATGTGTTTCAGGTCGGCCGACTGCTCGCCTTACCGGACACCCACCCCCGCCCTGGCATAGGCGGTGCGCCGGTGCTCCAAGGCGGCGTTGCAGAGCTGCCGATGATCCTCCAGGCACGCCGCCGGCGCCGCCGCCTGCCGAGCGGTGGGACGCAGCAGGACCACGATGCCCGGCAGGCTGTCAGGCCCGGCGCAGCGTGAGGCGGAGGAGGGACTCGAGCTCCGTGATGGTCGACTCCGCGTCGCGGTGATGGATGCCGGCGATGCCGAGGGCGCGGGCGGCCAGGATGTTGGCCTCGATGTCGTCGATGAACACGCACTCCTCGCCGGGGAGCCCGATCTGGCCGAGGGCGTGGTGGAAGATGCGCGGCTCTGGCTTGCGCATGCCGACCTCGCCGGAGATCACGACCGCGTCGAAGAGGTCGTCCCAGCCGTCGCGGGCATACGTGTTCGCCCAGGAGTTGGAGAGCAAACACGTTTTAAGGCCATTTTTCCGCACGTCGCGGAGCACGTCGTACATTGCCTCGACCGGCTCGAACCCCGCGAACATCCGATCCAGCAGCCCCTCCGGCACCGGCGGCACCCCGTCGAGCGTGAGCAGCCGGGCCGCGAGATCGCGCTCGAAGGCGGGACCGTCGAGCTCGCCGCGTTCGAGCGCGTGGACCGTGCTCTCCCCCGCGCCGTCGCCGTAGGCGTGATCGACCATCTCGCGCATCACGACGTAGTAATGGTCGGCGTCGATCCGGTCCTCGCGAATCCACCTGCCGATGGAGTCGGACAGGCTCGTCGTGAGCACCCCGCCCCAGTCGATCAGCACACCCGTGACCACGACCACCTCCAGGCTCGAACGTCGTTCCAGAATAGGGCGTCCCGCGGCCCGCGCTCACGCCCGGCCGCGCGGCACCACCAGCCCCGTCTCGTACGCGGCGACGACCGCCTGGGTCCTGTCACGCAGGCCGAGCTTGTTCAGCACGCGGCTGACGTGCGTCTTGACCGTCTCCTCCGTCACCAGCAGCCGCCCCGCGATCTCCGGATTGGACAACCCCTCCGCGACCAGTCTCAGCACCTGCGTCTCGCGCGGGGTGAGCCTGGCCAGCTCCGCCACGGGAGCCTCGCCCCTCGGGCCCTGCCGGGCGAACTCGCTGATCAGCCGCCGGGTGACCGCCGGAGCCAGCAGCGCCTCGCCCGCGGCGATGACGCGTACGGCGTCGAAGAGCCGCTCGGCGGTGACGTCCTTGAGCAGGAAGCCGCTGGCCCCCGCGCGCAGCGCGTCGTAGACGTACTCGTCGAGGTCGAACGTCGTCAGGATGAGCACCCGTGGCCCGCCGGGCCCCACGAGCAGCCGGGTGGCCTCGATGCCGCCCATGCCGGGCATGCGCACGTCCATGAGCACCACGTCGGGCGACCGCTCGCGGCACACCCGCACCGCCTCGGCGCCGTCGGCGGCGGTGCCGGCGACCTCGAAGTCCGGCTGGGTGTCGAGCAGCTCGGCGAACCCGGTGCGCACCACCAGATGATCGTCGGCGATGACGACACGGACCTTGGAGCCACTCATCCGCTCGGTCGTTCCTTTCCCGGGAGGCGTTCGTCACTGCGTGGGAGGCGGGCCTCGACGAGGAAACCCCCGCCCGGCGCGGGCCCCGTGTGCAGGTCGGCGCCGACGGCCGCGGCGCGCTCGCGCATGCCCGCCAGGCCGTGACCACCCTGCCCGTCACCCTGCTCATCACCGGGCTCATCACCCTGCTCATCACCGGGCGGTCCCGGCCCGTTGTCGCGGACGCGCAGCCGCACGACCTCGTCACCGTAGTCGAGCTCCACGTCCACGGCCGCGCCCGGGGCATGCCGCCGCACGTTCGTGAGAGCCTCCTGGATGATCCGGTACGCGGCCAGTTCCACCCCCGGGTCGAGCTCTGCCGGAGTGCCGCGCAGGACGAGCCTGGTGACCGTGCCCGACGCCTCGCGCGACGCGTCGAGCAGCTCGTTGAGCTCGTGCAGGCGCAGGCCCGGTTGAGGCCGCCAGGCCGGCTCCGCCTCCGCGTCCTCGCGCAGCACGCCGAGCAACCGCCGCATCTCGGTCAGCGCCGCCCTGGCGGTGTCGCCGATCACCAGCAGCCGCTCCGCACCGGCATCGGGCATCCCGGGGACGGCGAGCCGGGCCGTTTCCGCCTGCACGGCGACCATGGAAATGTGGTGGGCGACCACGTCGTGCAGCTCGCGGGCGATACGGGCGCGCTCGCCCCTGGCCGCGTGCTCCAGCAGGCTCTCCGACATGACCTGCCGGGCCGCCGTGTCGGCCATCGCCCGGCGGCGGGCCCGCCGCGCGATCCCGGCCAGCGCGGCCGCCGGGGCCGTGCACACCGCCAGCAGGGCGAGCATCCACGCCTGGCCGTCCGTACGACCCGCCGCCGCCAGCGCCACCGCCAGCAGCGGGAACGGCGCCACGGCCAGCACGGCGGGGACCGGCGACCCGTGGCGGCCGGACCGGTAGGCGGCGATCAGCTGCGTGACCGCGCCCGCCACGGTGAACGTGTCGAAGGCCGCGATCGACATCACCGCCGCCGCGCAGGCGACCAGGGCCCCCGCGAGCGGCTGCGCCCACAACAGCGGCAGCGGGAGCGTGGTGGCCAGCGCGAGCAGCGGCAGCACGATGACCTGGGCCGGATCCGGCACCCGGGACTCGGCGCCACGCGCCCCCGGACCCGCCGGGTCCGTGGCCGGAGGGGCGCCGGCAGGGGTGCCCGCAGGCCCGTCCGGGGTGCCCGCGGGCACGCTCACCGTGTCGCCCATCACCGGCTGCGTCGACGAGAACGCCAGCGACTCTGCCACGGCGAGCAGTGCCGTCAGCACGCCGGTCGCCAGGGGCGCATACGGTGCCAGCGCCGTGCACGCGGCCGGGATCCGGCGCGCCCATGCCACCCGCCCACCGCCCGCTCGCTTCACGCAAGCCATTGTCACCGTCGCGCGGCCCGCCGCCATCCCTCGTACGAGGGACGGGCCGTAGCGGGCGTCAGGGATGTCGGAGATGGCTCCGTCGCGTGACGACCGGCACGGGGTCCGCTGCCTAGTCTGCCTGGCGTGGAAGCAACCATCGAAGTCTCCGGGCTGCGCAAGCGGTTCGGCGCGACCCAGGCTCTGGACGGGATGTCGTTCACCGTACGGCCGGGCCAGGTCACCGGTTTCGTCGGCCCCAACGGTGCGGGCAAGTCCACCACCATGCGGGTGGTACTCGGCCTGGACACCGCCGACGAGGGCAGGGCGCTGGTCGGCGGGCGGCCGTACCGGAGCCTGCGCACCCCCTTGCGGCACGTCGGCGCGCTGCTCGACGCCGGTGCGCTGCAACCGAGCCGCACCGCGCGCGACCACCTGTTGTGGCTGGCCCGCTCCCAGGGGCTGGGCGCCGGCCGGGCCGACGCGCTGCTGGCGCGGGTCGGGCTGGCCGCCGCGGCGAGACGCCGCGCGGGCGGGTTCTCGCTGGGCATGCGCCAGCGGCTGGGGATCGCCGCGGCGCTGCTGGGCGACCCGCCGATGCTCATGCTGGACGAGCCGTTCAACGGCCTCGACCCCGAGGGCATCGTGTGGATCCGCGGGCTGCTGCGGTCGCTGGCCGCCGAAGGGCGGGCCGTGCTGGTGTCCAGCCACCTGATGAGCGAGCTGCAGGACACCGCCGGCCACCTCGTGGTGGCCGGCCGGGGCCGGGTGGTCGCGGACACCAGCGTGGCCGACCTGATCGCGGCCGCGTCCGGCGGCCAGGTCACGGTCCGCACGACGGCACGGGAGCCCGCGATGTCGGCGCTGGCCGGAGCGGGCGCCACGGTGACCGTCACCGGACATGACACGCTCACCGTCGCGGGGCTGGCCGCCGAGCACGTCGTACGGCTGCTCGGCGACCGGTCCGTGCCGTTCTCCGAGGTGAGCGCCCACCGGGCGACGCTGGAGGAGGCGTACCTCGACCTGACCAGGGACGCGGTCGACCACCGGGGGGCCGCGCGATGACCGCCGTCACCCCCTACCGCTCGGACCTGCGAGCCGGGCGGGACGGGTTCTGGCAGCTCGTACGCGCCGAGTGGACCAAGTTCCGCACCGTTCGCGGGTGGGTGGCCGGCGTGGCGACCGGGGCGCTGCTCGTCGTGGGCCTCGGGTTGTCGTTCGCCGCGGGCAGCCACGCCTCCTGCAGCAAGGGGCCGGTGGAGGTGCCCTGTCCCGTCCCTCCGCTGGGCCCTGGCGGCCAGGCTGTGGAGGACCGGTTCTTCTTCGTCCACCAGCCGCTGGACGGCGACGGCGCCATCACCGCGCGCGTCACCTCCATGACCGGCCAGATCCGCAAGCCCGACGCCACCCCTGGCGTCAGGAACGTGGTCGAAGGTGTCGTGCCCTGGGCCAAGGCCGGCCTCATGATCAAGGAGAGCACGGAGCAGGGCGCCTCCTACGCGGCCGTGATGGTCACCGGCGGCCACGGCGTGCGCATGCAGCACGACTTCACCGAGGACGTCGCCGGCCGCCCCGGCGGCGTCTCGCCGCGATCCCCGCGCTGGCTGCGGCTCACCCGGTTGGGTGACACGATCACCGGCGAGGAGTCACCCGACGGCAGGCGGTGGACCCGGGTCGGCACCGCCCGCCTGGAGGGGTTGCCGGCGCAGGTCCGCATCGGGCTGTTCGCCGCCTCCCCCGGTGACCTGACGATCTCGCCGAACGCCGCCGGCGGGTCCATCGCGGCGTCCCGCTTCGCGGAGGCCACCGCCGTCGCCGACCGGGTCAGCGTGCGCGGCTCCGGCACCGGCGGCACATGGAAGAGCGACGACATCGGAGTCACGATGGACCTCGACGGCGTGACGCCCCATCACCCGGGCAGGCTGGAGCACTCCGGCGGCACGTTCGCCGTCACCGGAGTCGGGGACGTCGCGCCCCTCACGGGCGGGAGCACCGTCGAGCGCACGCTGACCGGCGCGATGGCGGGGCTGGTCGCAATGATCGTCGTGGGGGTGCTGTTCGTGACCGCCGAGTACCGGCGGCGGCTGATCCACACCACGATGCTGGCCAGCCCGCGACGGGGCCGGGTGCTGGCGGCCAAGGCCGTGGTGGTCGGCTCGGTGACGTTCCTCGCCGGGCTGGCCGCCGCCGGCGTCACGCTGCCGGCCGGGCGGCGCATCCTGAGCGGCAACGGCGTCTTCACCCAGCCGGTCCCCCTGCTCACCGAGCTGCGCGTGATCGCTGGCGTCGCCGCGCTGCTGGCCGTGGCCGCCGTCCTCGGCCTGGCGCTCGGCGCGCTGTTCCGGCGCAGCGCGACGGCGGTCATCGTGGCCGTCGCGGCCACCCTCGTCCCGTACGTGCTCGCGATCCTGTCCTTCCTGCCGGAGAGCGTGTCGGAGTGGCTGCTGCGGCTCACGCCCGCGGCCGGGTTCGCGATCCAGCAGAGCGTGCCCGAATATCCGCAGGTGATCGCCCACTACGCGCCGGTGGCCGGCTACTACCCGCTGGCGCCGTGGGCCGGCTTCGCCGTCCTGTGCGGCTACACCGCCGCCGCCCTCGCCGTGGCCGCGTACCGGCTGCGCGGGAGCGACGTATGAGACACGCCGTGTACGCGGAGTGGACGAAGCTGCGCACCGCGCCGGGGCCCGGGTGGCTGCTGGCCGGGACGGCGGTGCTGACGGTGGCGCTGAGCGCCGTGGCGGCCTCCTCCGTGACGTGCGCGTCGGCGGGCTGCGGCCACGACGCCGCCAGGATCAGCCTGCAGGGCGTCCAGCTCGGCCAGGCGACGGTGGCGCTGCTGGCCGTGCTGATGGTGTGCGGCGAGTACGGCACGGGCATGATCCGCACCAGCCTCGTCGCGATGCCGCGCCGCACCACCGTCCTGACCGCCAAGGCCACCGTGCTCACCGGCCTGACTCTGGCCGCGGGGACCGCCGGCGTGCTGGGGTCGGTGCTGGCCGGGCGGCTGCTGCTCCCCGGCAGCGGGTTCACCCCGGCCCACGGCTACCCGCCGCTGTCGCCGGCCGACGGCCCGACGCTGCGCGCCGCCGCCGGGTCCGTGCTCTATCTGGCGCTGATCGCCCTGCTCAGCCTGGGCGTCGCCACCGCCGTACGAGACTCCGCCGCGGCCACGGGCAGCGTGCTGGGACTGCTCTATCTGTTCCCGCTCGCCGTACGGATGGTCGCCGACGAGGGGACGCAGCGGTTGCTCTGGCAGCTGTCGCCGGCCAGCGCCGGGCTCGCGGTCCAGGCCACCACCGACGCCGCCGGCCTGCCGCTCGGCCCGTGGGCGGGGCTGGGCGTGCTCGCCGCGTGGGCGGCGGCCGCGCTGCTGGCCGGCGGGCTGCTGCTGGGCCGGCGCGACGCCTGACCGCGGTTTCGGGACGGAACGGAACCACCCATAAATGCCCGTATTTTCGATCGCTAGGGTGATTTTCCAGCGTTAGGACGCTACCCGGAAAGGACCGCCGTGCGGACGACGATCCTGATCACCTCCAGCAGCCCGAATCCCTCCCCCGGCCAGTGGCAGGCCCCCGGACTCGAACTCTTCGAGTTCGCGCCGATCCTCCCCGGCGGGCCGCACTGGTTCACCAAGCCGGTGCTGATCGCCCTGCTCAGCTCGGCCATCATCATCGCCCTGTGCTGGGCCGCGTTCGCCCGGCCGAGAGTCGTGCCACGCGGGCGCCAGAACCTCGGCGAGTACGTCTACATGTTCGTACGGGAGCAGATCGCCAAGCCCAACCTCGGCCAGGACTCCGACCGGTGGATGGGCCTGCTCCTCACGATCTTCCTGACCGTGCTCGTCTGGAACCTGATGGGCATCGTCCCGTTCGTTCAGTTCCCCGTCTCCGCGCACATCGCCTTCCCCCTGGTGCTGGCGCTCACCGTCTACGGGATCAAGCTCTACCTCGGCGTCAGGCACCACGGCCTGCGCGGCTACCTGAGGGGCATCGTGCACCTGGAGGGCCTGCCCGGCTGGGCGTACGGGCTCTACGCCCCGATGATCCTGGCAGAGGTGTTCATCACGTCGCTGTTCACGCATTTCGTGCGGTTGTTCGCGAACATGTTCGCCGGCCACATCATCGTCGCCTTCTTCAGCTCGGTGGGCTTCTGGTTCCTGTTCGAGCGGCTCACGCCGCTGGGCGCGGGCATCGGCGTCGTCGGCGTGCTGGTGACGATCGTGATGACCGCGTTCGAGATGTTCATCCAGTTTCTGCAGGCATTCCTGTTCGCCATCCTGGCCGCGATGTTCATCGCCAGCGGGCTACGCGGCTCGCACTAGCTCCAGCGACGGGGTCATCGGGCGCTCACCGATCGGGGGCCGGGCGTCAGCCGCCGGAGACCCGGGCGGCCAGCTTGCGGTGCTCGGCGGAGCGCAGCACGCGGGCCGCCTCCTCGGCGGAGGCGACGGGGGCCTCGGCCAGCAGGCCCTTCGACAGCTTGAGCGTGAGCAGCCTGGTGACCGACTGGTCGAGCCGCTGCTCGGAGATGCGGCCCGACTTCACCGCCGCCAGCACCGCCCGGTGGGCCTCGGGCAGGTCGTTGGGCATGAGCAGCAGGTCGGCGCCGGCCAGCACGGCACGGACCGCCACCTCGCCGTCGTCGTACTTCGTGCGCGCCCCGCCCATGTTGAGCGCGTCGGTGGAGATCACGCCCTTGAAGCCCAGCTTCTCCCGCAGCAGGCCGGTGAGGATGGGCTTGGACAGCGTCGCCGGGTCTCCCGACGGGTCGAGCTTGGGGAAGACGATGTGGGCGCTCATCACGGCGTCCACGCCCGCGGCGATCGCGGCCTTGAACGGCGGCGCGTCGATCCGCTCCCACTCGGCCCTGGTGTGCTTGATCACGGGCAGCCCGCTGTGGCTGTCGACGGTCGTGTCGCCGTGGCCGGGGAAGTGTTTGGCCGTGGCGGCGATCTTCGCGTCGTCGAAGCCCTTGACCGCCGCCGAGACCATCTTGGCCACCTTCTTCGGGTCGTCACCGAAGGCCCGCCTGCCGATCACGGGGTTTCCCGGGTTGACGTTGACGTCGGCGACGGGCGCGAAGTCGAGGTTGACGCCGAGCGCCCGCAACTCCCGGCCGGTGGCCGCGGCCACGGCCCGCGACAGCGACAGGTCCTTCTTCGCGCCGATCTCGCCCGCGCCGGGGAAGTCGGTCATGAGCGCGGACATCCGCGACACCGGGCCGTTCTCCTGGTCGGTGGCCACCAGGAGGGGAACGCCCTTGGCCGCGCGCTGCATGCCGTTGGTGAGATCGACGACCTGGCGGGAGCTCCTGACGTTCTGCGGGAAGAGGATCACGCCCCCGAGGTGGTATTTCCTGATCACCTTGGCCGGGGTCTGGGCGCCGTAGCGGGCGTGGTTCTCCCCCGACACCGAGGAGGCGGAGGTGCCGTAGAGAACGGGCATGAACAGCTGGCCCACCTTCTCCGCGACGCTCATCCCGGCCAGCGCGCTCTTGACGGGATCGGGCTTGTCCGGCGTCTGGGGCGGGCGCTGGGGGGTGGACCGCGTGGGCGGCGCCGCCTTACTCCCCGGCGGTGTCGTGCCCGCCGAACCGCCGCCACCGGCGCACGCGGCGAGCGCGATCGTCAGGATGCCTGCCGTTGCGATGCGTCGAGGGGAGTGAGGCATGCCTCCTAAGGTATCCGTGCGACGACCCGGCCTGGCCGCACGCCTGCGGCCCGTCCTCCCGTCAGAGCCCCAGCCTGGCGAGTTCGGGAAGGTGCACGCGGGCCGCCGCACGCGCGGCGCCCGCCGTCGTCTGCTCCCGCGCCGCCTCGGCCGCGAACGTGCACTGCTGCAGGGTGTGCGCGGCCAGCCCGGCGCGTACGGCGGGCAGCGCCCCGGCCCCCATCGACAACGTCGTCGCCCCCAGGCCGACGAGCACGCACGCCAGCGCGGGGTCGGCGGCCGACTCCCCGCAGATCCCGCACGGCTTGCCCACGTCGTGGGCGGCGTGCGCGGCCATGGCGACCAGGTCGAGCAGCGCGGGCTGCCACGGGTCCTGGAGCGCGCTCACGGCGCCGAGCTGGCGGTCGGCGGCGTAGGCGTACTGGGACAGGTCGTTGGTCCCGACCGAGACGAAGTCCACGGGGGCGAGCAGATCCTTGGCCCGCAGCGCGGCGGACGGGATCTCGATCATCACGCCCACCCCGCGCAGCCCCTTGGCCCGGCACCGCTGCGCGAACCAGTGGCTCTCCTCGGCCGTGGCCACCATGGGCGCCATCACCATGAGGTCGTCGGTCGCGACCTCGGCCAGCGCGCCGAGCTGTGCCTCCAGCACCTCGGGGAACTTGCGGAACGCGCGCAGGCCCCGCTCGCCCAGCGCCGGGTTCGGCTCTGTGGTGGAGGGCAGGAACGCCAGCGGTTTGTCCGCGCCGCTGTCGAGCGTCCTGACGACGACCTTGCCGCCGGGGAACGCCTCCAGCGCCGCCTGGTAGGCGCGCCGCTGCTCCTCGGCGGACGGCGCCTCGGCGCGGTCGAGGAAGAGGAACTCGGTCCGGTAGAGGCCGATGCCCTCGGCCCCCGCCTCCCGGGCGGCGGCCAGGTCGGCCGGGCTGCCGATGTTCGCGAAAAGCGGAACGAGGTGGCCGTCGGCGGTCCGGCCGGGGCCCTCCGCCTCGGACACCGCGGCCCGCCTGGCCGTCGCGGCGCCGACGGCCTCGGCCACGTCGGACTCGGCCGGCTCCAGGCGCACCTCGCCCGAGCCGCCGTCGGCCATCACCCGCACGCCCTGCCGGATGGTGGTCGCGCCCGGGCAGGCCACGACGGCGGGCACGCCCATCGCCCTGGCGATGATCGCGGTGTGGCTGGTGGGGCCGCCCTCCTCGGTGACGAAGGCGGCGACGTCGCCCCTGGACAGCAGCGCGGTGTCGGCGGGCGCGAGGTCCCGGGCGACCAGCACGTACGGCTCCGCCGGCGCGGCGGGCAGCCCTGGCATCGCGTGCCCGTAGAGGAGCGCGACGACGCGGTCCCTGATGTCGTTGAGGTCGGCGGCCCGCTCGCCCAGGTATCCACCGGAGCCGGCAAGCACGTCCCGATATTTCGTGAAAGCTTCGTAGACCGCTCTCGGCGCGGCCAGCCCGCGGTCGATCAGGGAGCGCACCTTCACGACCAGGCCGGGGTCCTCGGCCATCAGCGCCTGAGCCTTGAGGATCTCCTCCGCCTCGCCGCCCGCCTGGTTGCCGCGGGCCTCCAGCTCGCCCGCGACCCGGGTGAGCGCGGCCATCGCGCGCTCCTTCTCCTGCTCCGCCTCACCGGTGTAGGTGGCGCCCTCGGGGGGTTCGGGCACGGAGGCGGTCAGTACGTACGCGGGGCCGTGCCCGATGCCCGGGCTGACCCCCACCCCCCGCAGATTCATGGCTTACCGGCGATCTCTGCCAGTTCGTCGAGCACCTCTTCCGAGCCCTCGCCCTCCGCGGAGATCACGACGGTCTCGCCCTGGCGGACGTCGAGCCCCATGATTGCGAGAATGCTCTTGCCGTTGACGGGGTCACCGCCGTGGGCCTTCGCCACCGCGATGTCCATCGGAGCCTGTTTGGCCCGCTGCACGAACGTCGCCGCGGGACGGGCGTGCAGCCCCACCTCCGCCGCTACGGTGACCTTGCGCTCACCCATCTGCTTCTTCCTCCTTCTGCGCTGGTCCGGACCAGCCGGACCCGGGTTCGTACGGCGCCTGCCGATCGGGGTCGGATCGGCGGCATGCCTATTGTGACGCCTTGGCAGCGGGTCTATTCCCATATGAACAGCTCGTCTCCTGCCTGCACCCTGCCCCGTGCGACCCCGGTCACCGCATCGGAGAGCGCGTCCAACGCGACCACCGGGCAGACCGGCGAGCGTCCGCCCGCCTCGACGGCCGACGGGTCCCACGCCACCACCGCCTGGCCGGCGCGCACCCTGTCGCCCTCGGTCGCCAGCAGCCGGAACCCCTCGCCCTTGAGCTGGACCGTGTCGATGCCCAGATGCACCAGCACGCCTCTGCCGTCGTCCCCCACGATGACGTACGCATGCGGATGCAGTTTCATGATTTTTCCCGCTATGGGAGCAACGGCCTTGCCCGGCCCTCTGAGCGGATCGATCGCCGTTCCCGGCCCCACCATGCCCGCGGAGAACACCGGATCGGGCACCGCGGCCAACCCCACGGCCGCCCCCTCGACCGGGGCGAGAACAGTCGTCATGACCTCGCCCTCAGCCGATGATGTCCTCGATGTCGCTGGCGATCGTGTCCGCCTCCGGCCCGACGACGACCTGGACCACGTTGCCCGCGGCCATCACGCCGTGCGCGCCCGCCGCCCTGAGCGCCGCCTGGTCGACCATGGACGCGTCGCGCACCTCCGTACGCAACCGGGTGATGCAGGGCTCTATCTCGATGATGTTGCCGGCACCGCCGAGCGCCGCGATGATCGCGTTGACGTCAGCCGCCATCCGGTCCTCCCTTGCGCTAACACTCTGACCAGGCTAGACGACGCTTTGTGATCAGTCCGTCTGAGTGACCTTGTTGAGGCCGCGCGGCGCGTCGGGGTCGACGCCGAGCCTGCGGGCGAGCGCCTCGGTGAGCAGCTGCCCCGGCACGATCAGGCCCATGGGCGCGACCCACTCGGGCAGGTCGGGACCGTTGAGCGCGGCCGTGCCCGCCCGCGCGAGCGCCTCGCCGCCCCCGATCGTGTACGCCGCCGCCCCCGCGGCCACCACCCGCTCGGCCAGGGCGACCGTACCGGGCAGGGTGGGGCTGTTCTCGGAGGCGACCAGCAGCGCGGGGGTGTCGGCGTCGACCACGGCGATGGGCCCGTGCAGCAGGTCGGCGTACGACAGCCCCATGGCGTGCAGGTAGCAGGCCTCCTTGAGCTTCAGCGCGGTCTCCAGAGCCGTGGAGAACGCCAGCCCGCGACCCGACACCACGACGCCCGGCTTGTCCACCAGCCCTTCGACGAGAGCGTCGAGGTCGCCAGGTGCCGCGATGAGCTTCTCCACGGCCTCGGGCACCCGCCGCAGCTCCGCCACGTCCACGTCGGCGCCGAGACCCAGCGCGAGCACGGCCAGCGCGGCGAGCTGGGTGGTGTAGGTCTTGGTCGCCGGCACGGCCTCCTCCTCGCCGGCCACCGTGCAGAGGGCCACGTCGGCGGCCTGGGCCAGCGGGCTGTCCGCGCCGCCGTTGGTGACGCCGACCGTCCTCGCCCCGCAGTCCTTCGCCCAGGCCAGCGTCTCGACGATCTCCTCCGTACGCCCTGACTGCGAGATGGCCACGGCCAGCACGCCGTCAAGGTCGAGCCGGCGCTTGTACGTCGTCGCGATCGACGGCGCGGCCAGCGCCGACAGGCGGCCCGCGTGCGACTCGACGAGGTAGCGCCCGTACACCGCCGCGTTGTCAGAGGTGCCGCGCGCGATGAACAGCAGTTGCTTCGCGTGCTCGCCCACCGCGCGCACTTCGTCGACCCTCGGGAGCAGGGCGTCCAGCGTGGCCTGCAGCGCGGCCGGCTGCTGGGCGATCTCGCGGCGCATCTTCGTCGTCATCTCGGGCTCATCCCTCAAATCCGTGGGGCTTAGACTTGACCGTCTTTTACGACATGTGGTCTAGTCCGGACTAGACCAGTACGAACCATAACTCATTGCCCTGGTCGGTTCGAGAGGAGGATCCGTGGCGCACATCGATCCGGACAGCCCGGTGCCCAAATACTTCCAGCTTCGCGAGATCCTGCTGGACCTCATCGACAGCGACGAGCTCAGCATCGGCGCCGCCATCCCCTCCGAGCGCGAGCTCTGCCAGCGTTTCGGCCTGTCCAGAATGACCGTACGGCAGGCGGTCGACCACCTCGTCTCCGAGGGGCGCCTGCACCGCGTCCCCGGCAAGGGCACGTTCGTGGCCCGGCCCAAGATCGAGCTGGCGCTGCAGCTGACCTCGTTCACCGACGACATGAGGGCCCGCGGCATGATCCCCGGCTCGCGCGACCTCGACAGGAGGATCGTGCGCGCCAGCGCCCACCTGGCCAAGGAGCTGGGCATCCAGCCGGGCGAGGAGGTGCACTTCATCGAGCGCCTGCGCACGGCCGACGGGGAGCCGCTGTCCATCGAGCGGGCGCACATCCCGGTCAAGCTCGCCCCCGGTCTAGCCGACCACGACTTGTCCGACAAATCACTGTATGAGCTGCTGGAGAGCCGCTACGGTCTCGTCATGGACGCCGGCGAGCTCACCATCGACGGCGGCATCGCCGACCCGAGCGACGCCGACCTGCTGAAACTGCCGCGCGGCGGGGCCGTGCTGCTGCTCCAGCGCAGGTCGTTCGCCGGTGGCGTCTGCGCGGAGCTGGGCGTGTCCACCTACCGCGCCGACCGCTACCAGCTGCGCACCCTACTCGAGCCCTGAGGGTCGGCCCTCACCCCCGGAGGAACGCCCGGTGAACGAGACCACCGCCGCCCGGCCCTCGCCGGGCGCCCGCGTGATGACCGTGCTCCAGCGGCTGGGCCGCTCCCTGATGCTGCCCATCGCCGCCCTGCCCGCGGCGGCCCTGCTGCTCCGCGTCGGCCAGCCCGACATGCTCGGCTCGAACGGCGCCGAACCCGGCGGCCTCGCGGACGTGGCGGGATTCGCCTGGGTGGGCCAGGTGGCCGAGGTCCTGGCCGCGGCCGGCGGCGCGCTGCTGGAGAACCTGCCCCTGCTGTTCGCCGTGGGCGTGGCCATCGGCTTCGCTCGCAAGTCCGACGGCAGCACCGCGCTCTCCGCCATGGTCGGCTACCTGGTCTTCGACCGGGTCACGAAGGTGATGTTCTTCGGCTCCGACATCCGCGACACCGTCGCGATCAAGGAGGTCCAGGACCAGGGCGTCGTCGAGATCATCAACTACGGCATGCAGAACCCCACCCAGGTCCTCGGCGGCATCGTCATGGGCCTAGTCGCGGCCCTGCTCTGGCAGCGGTTCCACCGCATCAAGCTGCCGTCGTGGCTGGCGTTCTTCGGCGGGCGCAGGTTCGTACCGATCATCACCGTCATCGTGGCGCTGCTCATCGGCGTGCTCTTCGGCTGGCTCTGGCCGGTGCTCGGCGAGTGGATCCGGCACGCGGGCGAGGCCCTCACCGCGATCGGCCCCATCGGCACCGGTATCTACGGGCTGATCAACCGCCTGCTCATCCCCCTCGGCCTGCACCACTTCGCCAACTCCGTCGTCTGGCACGTGGTGCCGCAGTGCGACGTCGGCGGCCAGCTGCTGGGCGGCGACTGGAACTGCTATTTCGGCGGCGCGGCGCACGCGGGCCAGTTCATGGCCGGCTTCTTCCCCATCATGATGTTCGCCCTGCCCGCCGCCGCCCTGGCCATGTGGCGCGCCGCGCCGCCGCACCGGCGGGCCAGCGTGGGCGGCATCATGTTGTCGGCGGCGCTGGCGTCGTTCGTCACCGGCATCACGGAGCCGATCGAGTTCGCCTTCATCTTCGTGGCGCCGCTGCTCCTGGTGGTGCACGCGATCCTGACCGGCCTGGCCATGGCGCTGACCACGCTGATCGGCGGGCAGCTGGGCTTCGGCTTCTCCGCCGGCCTGCTCGACCTGCTGCTGAACGCCAGCAAGTCCAACACCGAGAACTTACCCGGCATCCTCGCCCTGGGCGCCGTCTACGGCGTGCTCTACTACGTCGTCTTCACGTTCCTGATCCGCAGGCTCAACATCCTGACACCCGGCCGGGAACCCGAACCGGACGTCGACTCCGGCGAGACCGGCGCCGGTTCCCCGCGATCCGCCCCGGGGTAGTAATCCCCGCGACCCCCGCGAGCGATGTGGGGGGACCACCGTCATGAGCCCTGGCTGGTCGTCGGTGTTCGGCGGGCTGCAGCGCGTGGGACGCTCGCTCATGATGCCCATCGCGGTGCTCCCCGCCGCGGGCCTGCTCCTCCGCTTCGGCCAGGACGACCTCCTGGGCGCCGGCGGCTTGGGCGGCGTCCTGCCCTGGCTCCTCCCGGTGGCCGGCGTGCTCGCCGCGGCGGGCGGCGCCCTCTTCGACAACCTGCCGCTGCTGTTCGCCGTGGGCGTGGCCATCGGCTTCGCCCGCAAGTCCGACGGCAGCACCGCGCTCGCCGCCGTCGTCGGCTACCTCGTCTTCGACCGGGTGACCAAGACCCTCTTCTTCGATGCCGGCCAGGGCGCCGTCCACGACAAGGTGACGGTGCTGCTGCGCGACGGCACCCCCGCACTCGACCTCGGAGCGCAGAACCCGACCGGGGTCCTCGGCGGCATCCTCATCGGCATCACCGCCGCCCTGCTCTGGCAGCGGTTCCACCGGCTCAAACCGCCCTCGTGGCTGGCCTTCTTCGGCGGGCGCCGCTCCGTACCCATCATCACCGCGGTCGCCGCCCTCCTCCTCGGCGTCGCCTTCGGCCTGCTGTGGCGGCCGATCGGCGACTGGCTGGCGCAGGCGGGCGACTGGCTGTCCGCCCACGGCACCGTCGGCACCGGCATCTACGGCGTGGCCAACCGCCTGCTCATCCCCCTCGGTCTGCACCACGTACTCAACACCATCGTCTGGTTCACCCTGCCGGAGTGCCGCGCGGGCGTGAACGGCGCGACCAGGGACGCGGCCGGGGACCTCAACTGCTATTTCGCCGGCGAGCAGGGCGCCGGCATCTTCATGACCGGGTTCTTCCCCGTCATGATGTTCGGCCTCCTGGGCGCCGCCCTGGCCATGTGGCGGGCCGCCGACCCCGCCCGCCGCCAGGCCGTCGGCGGCATCATGCTCTCCGCCGGCCTGACGGCCTTCGTCACCGGCATCACGGAGCCCCTGGAGTTCGCCTTCATCTTCGTGGCGCCGATCCTGTTCGGCGTGCACGCGCTCCTGACCGGCCTGTCGATGGCGCTGATGGCCGAGCTGGGGGCGCGCCTCGGGTTCACGTTCTCCGGCGGCGCCATCGACCTGCTGCTGAACGCCGGCAAGTCCAACACGCACGAGCTGGGGTTGATCGTCGGGTTCGGGCTGGTGTACCTGGTGCTCTACTACGTGCTGTTCACCGTACTGATCCGCTCCCTGAACCTCCCCACGCCCGGCCGCGAACCGGCCTGAGTTCAGGACGGCCGATGCGTACGCCGCTCCGCGCCCGAAACGGCGCACAGCCCTCGACGAGGGGGATCCAGCTCGGGAGGACCTTCTTCGCACAGCGGGACAAGAAGCGACCCCAGCCGGGGAAGCTGGTGACCGCTGTATTCCTGGGCCGGGCCGAAAACTCCTTATGACGTTTGTTTCTCCGCCCGAGCACCTGGAGGATGCGTGTCCGCACCACCCCACGTCGGCATCACCCCCGCCCCCGAGCCGCCCTACGACGACGGGCGGCGCGGGGCGGGCGACGCGGCGTCCCGGACCCACGGAGCCCTGGCCCTGGACGCGCGTCCCCTGGTGTGGGGAGCACCTGGGGCGGCCCCGGACGAGCGCAGGCTACGCCATCTGGGGCAGGCCCTGGCGGAGGTGCTCACCGGCCGCCGCCCGCCCGAGACGCTGGCCGGCCGGCTCACCGAGCGGGCCTACCTGGACCTCGTCAGGGCCGGGCGGATGATCGCGTCCAGCCGCCCCCCGTTCGCCGGGAGGCCGCACGTGACCGAACCCAGGGAAGGCGCCCTGGAGATGTGCGTGGTCGTCCACTGCGGCGAGCGCGACCACGTGCTCGCCGCCCGCCTGGAACGACGCGGCCACCAATGGCTCTGCACCGACTTCGAGACCGCCTGACGAGGTCGCGCGCAACCGGCCGTCCGAAGAGGGTGCGGGTCCGTACAGCGCAGAAGACCCCCACCCCGGAGAGGTGAGGGTCTTCGCAGGAACCGTCAGGCGGCGTTCTTCGGGTCGCCGTGGCAGCGCTTGTACTTCTTGCCCGACCCGCACGGGCAAGGCGCGTTGCGCTCCACGTTGCCGTAGGCGGCCCGCTCGGCAGAGGTCGTGCGCACCCGGGTGTGCTCGACCTCTCCCTGCTCGCCCGGCGCCGAGTATTCGAGCTCGGCCGGCCGCTCGGGACCCCGCAGCCCGCGCGCGATGATCGAACGGGTCTCCGCCAGGGCGTCGTCCTCTTCGGCGACGATCGGATTCTCCTGCACCTCGACCTCGAGGTTGAACAGGAAGCCGACGGAGTCCTCCTTGATGCCCTCGAGCATCGCGGAGAACATCTCGTAGCCCTCGCGCTGGTATTCGATCTGCGGGTCCTTCTGCGCGTAGGCCCGCATGCCGATGCCTTCGCGCAGGTAGTCCATCTCGTAGAGGTGCTCGCGCCACTTGCGGTCGAGCACCGAGAGGATCACGCGGCGCTCGAGGTCACGCGTGGTCTCGGGACCGAACTCCTCCTCGCGCCTGGTGTACGCGGCCAGCGCGTCGGCCTTCATCCGCTCGCTGATCAGCTCGGCGGTCACCTCCTCGCGGGAGCCGGCCTCCTCGACGATGTCCTCGATCGTGGCCTGGACCGGGTAGAGCTCGCCGAACGCCTTCCACAACTTCTCGAGGTCCCACTCCTCCGCGAAACCCTCGGTCGTGGCGCCCTGGACGTAACCGTCGATCACGTCGCTGATGAAGCCGCGCACCTGCTCGTGCAGGTCGGCGCCCTCCAGCACGCGGAGGCGCTCGGCGTAGATGACCTTGCGCTGGCGGTTCATCACCTCGTCGTACTTCAGAACTTCCTTGCGGATCTCGAAGTTCTGCTGCTCGACCTGGTGCTGGGCGGAGGCGATCGCCTTGGAGACGATGTTGGACTCGATCGGCTGGTCGTCGGGGATCTGCAGCCTGGTCATGATCATCTCGACCCTGGCCGAGTTGAACAGGCGCATGAGGTCGTCGCCGAGCGACAGGTAGAACCGCGACTCGCCGGGGTCGCCCTGGCGGCCGGAGCGTCCGCGCAGCTGGTTGTCGATGCGCCGCGACTCGTGCCGCTCGGTGCCCAGGACGTAGAGGCCGCCGAGCTTGGTGACCTCGTCGTGCTCGGCCTTGACCGCCGCCTTGGCCTTCTCCAGCGCCTCGGGGTAGGCCTTCTCGTATTCCTCCGGCGTCTCGACCGGGTCGAGCCCGCGCTGGCGCAGCTCGAGGTCGGCGCGGAACTCGGGGTTGCCGCCGAGCTGGATGTCGGTGCCTCGACCTGCCATGTTGGTGGCGACGGTGACGGCGCCCTTGCGGCCCGCCTCGGCGATGATCGAAGCCTCACGCGCGTGGTTCTTCGCGTTGAGCACCTCGTGCTGCACGCCGCGCCGCTTGAGCGCCTTGGACAACCGCTCGGACTTCTCCACCGAGGTCGTGCCGACGAGGACCGGCTGCCCGGCTTCGTAGCGCTCCTTGATGTCGTCGACCACCGCGTTGAACTTGGCGTCCTCGGTCTTGTAGACCACGTCGGCCTGGTCCTTACGGATCATCGGCCGGTTGGTCGGGATCGGGACCACGTTGAGCTTGTAGGTCTTGTTGAACTCGTTGGCCTCGGTGACGGCCGTGCCGGTCATGCCGGCCAGCTTGTCGTAGAGGCGGAAGTAGTTCTGCAGGGTGACCGTGGCGAGCGTCTGGTTCTCGTCCTTGATCTTGACGCTCTCTTTGGCCTCGATGGCCTGGTGCATGCCCTCGTTGTAGCGGCGGCCGTGCAGGATGCGGCCGGTGAACTCGTCGACGATCAGCACCTCGCCGTCGGCGACGATGTAGTCCTTGTCCTTCTTGAACAGCTCTTTGGCCTTGAGCGCGTTGTTCAGGAAGCCGACGAGGTGCGTGTGCTCCGGCTTGTAGAGGTTGTCGATGCCGAGCCAGTCCTCGACCTTCTCGACTCCGGACTCCAGGATGCCGACCGTGCGCTTCTTCTCGTCGACGACGTAGTCGCCGGTGCTCTCCTCGCCGGGGTTCTTCGCCTCGACACCCCTGCGCAGGCGGGGCACGATCTTGGCGAACTCGTTGTACCACTTGCCCGACTGCTCGCCAGGGCCGGAGATGATCAGCGGCGTGCGGGCCTCGTCGATCAGGATCGAGTCGACCTCGTCGACGACCGCGAAGAAGTGGCCGCGCTGCACGCACTCGTCGAGCGACCAGGCCATGTTGTCGCGGAGGTAGTCGAAGCCGAACTCGTTGTTGGTGCCGTAGGTGATGTCGGCTTCGTACTGCCTGCGGCGCTCGTCGGGCTGCTGGCCCGACACGATGCAGCCGACCTCGAGGCCGAGGAAACGGTGGATGCGCCCCATGTTCTCGGCGTCACGCTTGGCGAGGTAGTCGTTGACCGTGACGACGTGCACGCCCTTACCGGCCAGCGCGTTGAGATAGCTCGGCAGGGTGCAGGTCAGGGTCTTGCCCTCACCGGTCTTCATCTCCGAGATGTTGCCCAGGTGAAGGTTGGCGCCACCCATGATCTGCACGTCGAAGGGTCGCTGGCCGAGCACCCGGCGGGCCGTCTCACGGACCGTCGCGAACGCTTCGGGGAGCAGGTCGTCGAGGCTCTCGCCTTCGGCGTGGCGCTTGCGGAACTCGTCCGTCATCGCCCGCAACTCCGCGTCGGACATGCCTGTGAAATGGTCCTCAATGGAGTTGACCTGGTCTGCGTACCGCTTCAGCTTGCGTAGGATCTTGCCTTCGCCGGCACGTAGGATCTTGTCGAGAATGGCTGCCACTTTATGTAAAGCTCCTCGCAGGTCTACCCCGGCGGCGCCGCCAGGAGGAGAGGCCGAGACAAACTTCCCCGTTGCCATGGTAGGTGGTTCCGCAAGCAGACACAGCCACCGTGCCGACGAGGGCGCAAGACTGGTCTGGGAGAATGGGCTTAAGGCAGAGGATATGCCGGTTGAGAGCCGGCTCGCACCAATAGCGCGATAACCGGCAAAGGAAGGATTTGTCATGGTTGAGGGGAAGAAGTCGGAGCAAACCGAGAATCTTGGCAGCCACGGCGGGCGCGCATCATCGTGGCTGGCGGTGACCGTGATGCTGGTGGGCACGGTGGTGGCCGGCTTCGGGCTGACCGCCGGTAACTGGACGCTCGTCTGGATCGGTGCCGGTGTGTTCGTCGTGGGCGGCATCCTCGCTCTCGTCTTCGACATCTTCACCGACGTCGTGATCGACGCTCCGCGCGTGGGCATGCGAGCCGAAGACCACCGCTGACGTACGCTTCGCACGGCGGGCGCCCATCCAGTGGGCCGCCCGCCGTTTTTTCGTTCCAGCGATCCCCCGGGCGTGTCCCGCCCCGCGCCCCCCTACGTCGCTACCCATCCCGCTCTCCCCGGCGCACCCCGAACGGTCTGCGGGTGCCCGTCCGGCACGTCCGTGAGCCAGGGCCTGAAGGCCGTGTTCCCCTCATCCCGGCGGCCGGGCGGGCGGTTCTGTCGGTGGCCGCCACTAGATTGCTCGCATGCACCGCCGTACGGACATGCCGACATGACCCCCCTACCGGATCTGACCGCCGACGAGGCACGACGCATCATCCTGCGCGCCCAGGGCCTCATCGGGGCCGACACGCGCAAGGGTGGGGTGCACGCCATGCTGCGCAGGCTGGGCGCCGTGCAGCTCGACACGATCTCGGTCCTCGCCCGCTCCCACGAGCTGGTCGCCTACGCCCGCCTGGGCGCGGTCGGCAGGTCCAAGATCGAGCGCGCATACTGGCACAACCCCGCCCAGAGCTTCGAATACTGGTGCCACGCCGCCTGCATCCTGCCCATCGAGCACTGGCCGCTCTATTCGTTCCGCCGCCGCGCCTACCGCGAGCGGCGCTTCCGCTGGCACGAGGTCCCCGACGACGTCGACAAGCTGCTGGAGAAGGTGCGCGAGTCGGGGCCGCTGACGACGTCCGACGTGGGCGGCGCCAAGAACGGCGGCCCGTGGTGGGACTGGTCCGACTCCAAGATCGGCCTGGAGTGGCTGCTCGACATCGGCGAGCTGGTCTGCACCCGCCGCGTCGGCTGGCGGCGCGTCTATGACCTGGCCGAGCGCGCCGTCCCCGCCGACCTGCTGGGCGACGACCTGCCCGACGAGGAGTGCATCACGCGCCTGGCCGCCATCGCGGGCCGTTCGCTGGGCGTGGCCAACCGCACCGACCTGATCGACTTCCTCCGGCTCAAGGGGCGTCACGCGGCGACACTCGACGAGGTGCTGCTGAGCGGGGCCGCGGGGCTGGTGCCCGTCGCCGTCACCGGCTGGCCGGGCAAGAAGGGCCTCGCCAACGCCTGGGCCGATCCGGCCGCCCTGGCATCCGAGCCGCGCGGCCGCCACCGCACGACGCTGCTGTCGCCGTTCGACTCGCTCATCTGGCACCGCGGCCGCACCGAGCGCGTCTTCGGCTTCCGCTACACGCTGGAGCTCTACGTGCCCAAGCACAAGCGCGTCCACGGCTATTTCACGATGCCGGTGCTGGCCGGCGGCCGGCTGATCGGCCGCGTCGACCCGGCGCGCGAAGGCACCACGCTGGTGGCCAGGCAGCTCAGCCTGGAGCCCGGCCTCTCCTCCGCCCGGTGGGCCGACGCCCTGCGCGAGGCCCTGTGGTCGGCGGCCGACTGGGTCGGCTGCGACTCCGTCCGCGTCGACCGCGCCGACCCTCCTGAACTCGCAACGATCCTGAGCACGGCCAGGAGGGGTTGAGCACCGTTTCGAGAGGCGCCCTGTCCGAGATCTTCGACGGGGCGCCCAGGGCGGGGGTCCAGCCGGAGCCCATCACCGTGCTCGTGGAGCTTCCTAGGTGATCTCCAGCATGCGTTCGCGCACCGCGTAGACCACGGCTTCCATGCGCGAGTGCAGTTGCAGCTTGTCGAGGATGTTGCGCACGTGGTTCTTCACGGTGTTCTCGGAGATGAACAGCTGCTTGGCGATCTCGCGGTTGTTCATGCCCTTGGCCACCAGCCGCAGCACCTCCATCTCCCGGTCGGTCAGCCGGGGCACGGGAAGCTGGGGCGGGCGCTCGGCCTCCTTGCGGCTCATGTTGGCGAACTCGGTGATGAGCTTGGCCGCCATCGCCGGGTTGATTAACGACTGGCCCTCGTGCACGCCGCGCACCGCGGCGGGGACGTCGTTGATCTGGACGTCCTTCAGCAGATAGCCGGTGGCGCCCGCCTTGATGGCCTCGAAGAGGTCTTCCTCCTCGTCGCTCACCGTCAGCATGATGATGCGGGTGCTCGGGACGGAGGCCTTGATGCCCTTCGCCGCCTCGATGCCGTCCTGCCGCGGCATGCGCACGTCCATGAGAGCGACGTCGGGCATGAGGCGGTCGGCCAGTTCGACCGCCTCCTGCCCGTCGCTCGCCTCACCGACCACCTCGATGTCGGGCTCAGCGGCCAGCGCCAGCGCCAGGCTGCGCCTGATCAGCTCGTGATCGTCCACGATCAGCACGCGGATCGGCTCGCTCTCGGACGCGCGGACCTCGCCGGACTCGGTCACGAGGCCTCCTTGCGCAGCCTCGCGACTGTGTGTTCGTCGCTTCGCTCGCTCATCTGAACCTGACTGAGCTCGCTCACGTCTCCTCCTCGTCGGGGGGCCAGAGCCGTTGAACCGCCATGATGGCACGGGTGCCGCGGTTCTCGGGTGGTCGAGAAGATCTTTCAGCGCGCTGTCAGGGCTCTACGAGCCGCAGCACACCATAGTTGTAACCGCGTCTGTTGTAGACGACACACGGCTGGCCGCTCTCCTTGTCACGGAACAGGTAGAAATCGTGTCCGACCAGCTCCATCTCGAGGAGGGCCTGGTCGATGGTCATGGGCTCCGCCTTGTGGAACTTCTCCCGGACGATGAGCGGACCGTCGCCGTCCATCTCGATCGGGACGATGTCGTCGTAGAGCCGGTCGCTCTTCTCCTGCTCGTCCTCGTCCGGCTCCTGGGCCTGCTCGGGGACGGATGGCCGGGTGACCGGGGGAAGCCCGGCGGCGTCAGGAAGCGTCGCGGTGATCTCCGCCACAGAGGGCGGGCAGTGGTTGCCGTGATGGACCTTGCGCCGGTCGGCCAGGCGCCTGAGGCGGCCTTCCAGCTTGTCGAGGGCGAGATCGAGGGCTGCGAACCGGTCGTCGGCCGACGCCTCGGCGCGGATGGCCGGTCCTTTCGAGTGAATGGTGAGCTCGACGCGCTCGCGTCGGTCGGCGAGGCGCGGGTTGCGTTCCTTCGACACCTCCACGTCGACTCGGATGATGTGGTTGTCCAGACGTTCGATCCTGGCCAGCTTGGTCGTCACGTGGTCTCGGAACCGTTCACTCACTCCTGTGTGCCGGCCCTTGACGATGATGTCCATGCAACAGCCCCCCTTCGTCTAACGACTGAGCAAGAGCGCCCGACGATGCGCGTGCCGGGCGGGGTCTTCTGTCTGCCTTTCTGCCACCGTTACCCTCTTCCGACTCGCCGTCACCGGGAACTCAGTGGGCACCCGCCCGGCCGACCTGGTCTTCGACCCCACATCCGCCTGCTGAGGGTCTCGCAGCTCAGTCGCCACTACTGCCCTTCTCTTCTGGCGAGGGACATCTGGCCCCTCGGGAAGGCAGGACTTACCCCTAAGCCGCACCGTGATCGGTCGACAAAGAGTCGCCTTACGTGGACCGTTTTGCCTGCGGCTGGCATCGGCTAGCAGAGCCGGGAACACCGGCCCTGCGCAACCACGGACCCGAACGGGTGCCATGTCAGAACGCTATCCGTATCCAGGGAGAATGTCAGCCGGAGGGATGATCAAACGATCACTTTCCGTGATTTTCCACGGTATGGAAAGCGCATTCCCAGGCCCGGCACACCCGGTCGGCACCCCTTACGGGCGCGAACGTCCTGACTGCTGAGCTGCCCCGGCATGTCACTCGGGCAAGGCACATGTCACCTTCAGGCTAGAGCGGCGAATTGGATCTTTCTTTACTCACCGTCACCGTAACGACTTACAAGATCTTCGGCGTGTCGCGGCGACGGTGACCGCCAGCGGCGTCTTCACGCCGGCCGACCGCAGCGCCCGCGCGGCCTCGGCGAGCGTGGCGCCGGTGGTCACGATGTCGTCCAGGAGCAGCGCAACGGGCGCTGGAGGGCCTCCGGCGGGCGAGGCGACCTGGAGTGACCCCGCGAGGTTGGCGGCCCTCTCGGCCGAGCTCAGGCCCGCCTGGTCGGCCACGCCCCAGGCCTGGACCAGCCCCGTCCACGCCCGCGCCGGCAGCCCCAGCGCCCGCAGGTCGCGCGCGACCAGCACGGCCAGCCGCCCCACCGGATCGTGCCCCCTGCCGCGCAGGCTCCGCCGCGCGCTGGGCACGGGAACCACCGCGAACCGGCCACGCGCCCACGATGCCCGCGTCCGCCCGATCGCCGTCACGGCGGTGAACGTCGCCGCCTGCGCCAGCACCCCGGCCAGCGCCACCGCGCCGCGCTCCTTGTAGGCCACCACCGCCTTCCTGACCACGCCGGTGTAGGGCGCCGCCGACCAGCAGTCGGGCAGGCCGGGCGGGGACGGGTCGGGCCTGCGCGGGGCGGGTGACGCGGTCAGCTCGGCGACGCAGCCGTCGCACAAGCGCGCCCCCTTGGCGCCGCAGCCCGCGCACGTGCCGGGGAGAACCAGATCGAGAACGGCAGTCACCACGCGGCCCAGCATGCCGCCCGGCACCGACAGTTCCCGGCGACCACGCAGCGGCGAACCCGGCGGACCGGTAAGGCGGAGCGGCAGGTCAGCCCAGGGGGAAGAGAGGGCTGCCGGCGTTGGACTCGACCTTCGGGACCCAGGTCTGGCGGTCCTGGTTCAGCTCGACGATCTTCGTCTCCTTGTCGGTCCGCACTTCTCCCAGCACCCGGTCGTCCAGCGCCGCGAGCGAGGCGAGCCGGTCCTTCAACGGCACTCCCACCGTCTCCCCGTCGCCCACGTTGATCTCGTTCAGTATCTGCCCGGCCTTGCTCTCCACCAGGACCAGCAGGTGCTCGTCATCGCTCCAGGTGACGTCGACGATCTCGTCTCCCACCTCGGTCGTGGTCAGGCTGCGGAAGTTGCCGAGCACGAGCCCGTCGGGAGTGGAGGTGAGCGCGCCGATCTGCACGGTGTTCTCGCCCGTGGTGACGGACACCCGCACGCCGTCCCTGGCGATCCTCAGGCGGGCGACGTCAAGGCCGGCGAGCTTGGGCGCCGAGACCCGCTCTGGCCCCCGCCCGCTCCCCGGGTCGTACCGGAGCAGTACGCCGTTCTTGTTGTCGTACGTCCACAGGGTCCCGTCCCGGTGGAACGTCGGCGGCGTGAGCTCCGTGCCCTGGATGACCTCCTGCCAGCGCCCGTCCTGCGCGAGCTTGGCCATGGAGATGCCGGTGGAGGTCTTGGCGGCGATGAGGGCCGTCTCCTCCTTCGACAGGGCGAAGTCGGTGTAGCCCGCGCGCTGCTCGCCCGCGGCGCCCGGCACGGCGCCGGCGGGGCCTTCCTTCCCCATGAAGTGCACGGCGCCGTTGTCGACGAAGTAGGCGGTGTCGCCCCCGTCGTCCAGCCAGGGGTCCGCGGGATCCGGCCGGTCGACGGCGTACGTCTCGCCATCGACCTGGATCTCGATGATGCGCCCCTTGGCGACGTCGTTGTCGGCGAAGCTGTGCCTGATCTGCGCCCTGAGTGCGGCCTCCGCGCTCAGGTCGAGCGGATCGAGCGGGCCGGAGAGGTTGACCAGCACGCGCTCCTCGTTCCACCTGATGGACTCGATCGTCGTGTCCTCGGGGAAGCTCGTGGTCACCGCGTCGCGAAGGGCCGTGGTGGGCTCTTTGAGCAGGCGTTCGAGAATGGTCCGCGCGAAGCTCTCCGTCGGCTTCATCCGCAGGCGCACGCGGTCGACGACGAGCCGGTCCGGCATGTCGGCGTTCAGGTAGTAGAGGTTCGCGGGGCGGTACGCGCGCACCACGTCGGAGTTGGTGAGCAGGAGCCCGGCGGGCAGCTTGTTGACGAGGTAGCCGCCCTGCTGGGTCTTGACCAGCTCGAACGTCCCGCCGTCCCAGGTGCCGGCCGTGGGGGCATAGGCGTCGTCGGTCCCGATGCTGGCCACCCACTGGGCCTTGAGCGTCACCTGCAGCACGGTTTCCGTGCCGTCGCGCGGCGTGGGATAGGTGATCTCGAACGCGTCCTCGATCACCTTCACCGGGCCGGCGGCGCTCCACTTGCCCCGTGCCTCGGGGGTCAGGTACTGGGGCAGGATCGACGGGTCGTCGGCGTAGGCGGCCATGGCGGCCTGCAGGCCCTTGATGGTGTCCTCGGGCCCCCAGTTCGGCTGGGGCGGCATGGCGATCATGCGCTGGAACGGCTTGTTCAGCGGGTCGCCGCCGGTGCCGTCGTCACCCACCATGTACGGGCCGGTCACGGGGATCACGGTGCACCCGGTGCCCGCGACGACCATGGCGAGAGCGATCGCGACCGCGGCGCCGAGCCGCCTAATCGTCGTCATGACCGCCCCCGTCCGCCGAGGCGGGCAGCAGTACGGGAGTCATGGCGCCGCGCCACGTACGCCGCATCTCGATCTCCGGCGGCACCAGCGACAGCGGCGAGCCCTTCAGGTCGGCCCCTGCCGCCCGGGGCAGCGTCAGCCTGAACTGCGACCCCTCGCCCGGCTGCCCCCACGCCTGGAGCCAGCCGCCGTGCAGCGTGGCGTCCTCGCGGGAGATCGCCAGCCCGAGCCCCGTGCCGCCGATGGTGCGCGCACGCGACGGGTCGGCCCGCCAGAACCGGTCGAACACCAGCGTGTCCTCGCCGTTCTTCAGGCCGATCCCGTGGTCGCGCACGGCGATGGCGACGGCGTCCCTGTCGGCGCCCACGGTGACCACGACGTCCCTGCCCTCGCCGTGCTCGATCGCGTTGAACAGCAGGTTGCGCAGGATGCGCTCGACCCTGCGGTTGTCGATCTCGGCCATGCACGGCTCGTTGGGCAGCCGCAGCTCGAAGCGGGTCGAGTGGCGCTCGGCCAGCGCCTCGGAGTCGCCGATGGCCCGCAGCACGACGTCGCGCACGTCCACCGGCTCGAGGTCGAGCGTGGCGGCGCCGGCGTCGTAGCGGCTGATCTCCAGCAGGTCGGCCAGCATCGCCTCGAACCGCTCCAGCTGCGCCTGCATGAGCTCGGCGGAGCGGGAGGCCATCGGGTCGAAGTCCTCGCGGGCGTCGTAGAGCAGGTCGGCGGCCATGCGCACGGTGGTCAGCGGGGTGCGCAGCTCGTGGGAGACGTCGGAGACGAACTGCCGCTGGACCTGCGAGAGCTCCTCCAGCTGGTGGATCTTCAGCGCCAGGTTGGCGGCCATCTCGTTGAACGAGTTCGCCAGCCGGGCCAGGTCGTCCTCGCCGCGCACTTTGAGGCGTTCGTCCAGCTTGCCGGCGGCGAGGCGCTCGGCGGCCTGGCGCGCGAGCCGTACGGGGGAGACGACCTGGCGGGCGACCAGGTACGCGATCGCGGCGAGCAGCAGCACGAGGCCGAGTCCCACCACGACGATGGCGAGCCTGACGTTGGTGAGCAGCTCCTCTTCCTCGTCGAACGGGAAGAAGTGGTAGACCTCGTAGTTCTGGCCGCTGGTGGGCACGTGCACCACGCCGCCGACCACGAAGGTGAGCCGGGGCTGGCTCTCGCCGGGAAACTTGATCTGCTGGACGTTCCCGACGGGTTTGCCGTATTCGTGGTTGCGCATGTAGCGCTGCAGGTGCGCCCTGAGGTTGGCGGGCACGCTGGAGCGCACGACGCTGCCGGACGCCCGCGACTGGCCCGGGGTGGCCGGGTTGAGGATCAGCACGTCGTAGCGCTTCTTGGAGCCGTCCTCGCCCGAGCCCGTGACGGTGTCCATGACCTCGTCCAGCGGGTTGACCGCGCCGCTCTTGACGGTGTCGGCGGTCTTGGTCTGCTCGTCCGTGTCGGGGGCCAGGGCGTCGGCGATCTGCAGGCGGTCGGCGAACGCGTCGCTGACGGAGGACCGCTGGCTGCTGTCGACCACCGACTTGTTGATCTGGCCGAACAGGAAGGTGCCGAGCACCACCACCACGATCACGGAGATCACCAGCGTGCTGGTGACGACCTGGAGCTGCAGCGAGCGCCGCCACACGCTGCGCGTCCTGCCCGCCGCACGACGAACCCGCCGGCGCGCTCCGCCGAGGATCTGGCGGAGCGTACGCCTGCGTGTTCTCGTCTTCGTGGTCGGGGGCATGGCAGGGCTGGGCGGAGGTCAGGCGGGTCCGGCTTTGTAGCCCACGCCGCGGACGGTCACGACGATCTCGGGGTGCTCGGGGTCCTTCTCGATCTTGGCCCTGAGCCGCTGGACGTGCACGTTGACCAGGCGCGTGTCGGCCGCGTGCCGGTAGCCCCACACCTGCTCGAGCAGGACCTCGCGGGTGAACACCTGGCGCGGCTTGCGGGCCAGCGCGACGAGCAGGTCGAACTCGAGCGGCGTGAGGTTGATGGTCTCCTCGCCGCGCTTGACCGAGTGTCCCGCCACGTCGATGGTGATGTCGCCGATCTGCAGGATCTCGGGGGTCGGCTCGTCGGTGCGGCGCAGGCGCGCCCGCACCCTGGCGACGAGTTCCTTCGGCTTGAACGGCTTGACGATGTAGTCGTCGGCGCCGGACTCCAGCCCGAGGACGACGTCGATGGTGTCGCTCTTGGCCGTGAGCATGACGATCGGAACGCCCGACTCCGCCCTGATCCTGCGCGCGACGTCGATGCCGTCGGCCCCCGGCAGCATCAGGTCGAGCAGCACCAGGTCGGGGCGTGTATCGCGGAAAGCGTCAAGGGCCTTGTCGCCGTCGGAGACAAATGACGGCTCGAAACCCTCCCCCCGCAACACGATCCCCAACATCTCGGCGAGAGCGGCGTCGTCATCGACGACCAGCACGCGACCTTTCATGGCCCCTCATTCGTTCTACGCATTCTGGGACATACCCGCACGATCGCTGAAGGTTACCCTTGGCGAGCTCATGAGTGTGACTCGGAGCCCCGCAAAAGGCGAATTTCCGGTCCGCCCCCGCGATCGCCATCTCAGTCTGCGGTAACAGAGCAACTTTCTGCCATCCCTGGACGCGAACATGGGCCGGATTCGCCGAAGAATGCGGCCAAGCCGGGGCGTCGGATCAGCCCGGCTCCACTGGGCGACACCAATGTCCCGCCCAGCATGCCAGGATTGGGGATATGTCAGACGGTCACGGTCCCACGCCCGAGACGCCATCAGGCTGGTCGGCCGAACAGCCCCCGCCCTACAGCGCCCCGCCGGCCTCCCCGTGGACCGCGCCGGGCTCGCACCAACAATCCCCTCACGGAGCTCCCTACGGGCCACAACCACCGCAGCAGCCGCCCCACGGGCCGCAGCCACCTTATCCGCAACATCCGTATCCTCAACCCGGATACGGCGCCATGCCGCCGCCCGCGCTCCGGCCGGGCATCATCCCGCTGCGCCCGCTGCAACTCGGCGACCTGCTCGACGGCACGATCAAGCTCATCAGGTCCAACCCGAAAGCCGTGCTCGGCCTGTCGGCCATCGCCGCCCTGCTCGCGTCCGTGCCCCTGGCGGTGGGGCAGGCGTTCCTCCTCAACTCCGTGGGCAGCGCGCTCGCCGACCCCGACAGCCTGGTCGCCACGCAGGGCGAGCTCACCGGCCTGTACGGCTTCGCCGCCCAGTACGGCGGCACCCTGCTCTCCTACGCCATCCAGTTCGTCGTGGTCACCCTGCTGACCGGCGTGCTGACCCGCATCCTCGGCCGGGCCGTCTTCGGCGGCAAGCTCACCGCCGGCGAGGCCTGGCAGCTGGTCAAGGGCCGGGTGCCGGCGTTGTTCGGCGTGGTGGGGCTGATGGCCGCGATCATGCTGGTGCCCGCCCTCGTCTTCGTGCTGCTCATCGTGGCCTTCTCGCTCAACGCCGGCGCCGGCGACCTCGGCTGGCTGGCCCTGCTGAGCATCCTGTTCATCGTCGTGTACATCGGCTACTACCTGTTCATGAGAACCCGCTTCGCGTTCGCCTCGCCCGCCGTGGTCCTCGAGGGCCGCAGCCCGCTCGACGCCATGCGCCGCTCATGGCACCTGGTGACCGGCGACTTCTGGCGGGTGTTCGGCATCCTGCTGCTCACCTCGCTGCTCGTCGGGCTCGTGGCGGGCATCCTGTCGGTGCCGTTCACGATCGCGGGCACGCTCTTCGGCATGCTCGGCGCGGGCTCGGCGGCCACGGCGGTCGTGTCCGCCGTGCTGATCGCCATCGGCGGCACGCTGAGCGCCATGTTCGTCTATCCGTTCGAAGCCGGGGTCTCCGGCCTGCTCTACGCCGACCGCCGCATGCGGAGCGAGGCGTTCGACCTCGTCCTGCAGACCGCGGCCATCGAGCAGCAGCGCCAGGGCTGGGTGCACGCCTCCGCCGACGAGCTCTGGCACCCGTCCAACTCCGCCAGGTCGTGAGCCCGATCGACAGGGAGGAGGCCGCGCGGCAGGCCGCACGCGAGCTGCTCGACCCCGCCTACGAGACGGAGTCGCTGCCCGACCGGATCTACCGATGGGTCATGCAGTTCCTGGGCGACCTGATCGACGCGGCCACGGGCGGCGGCCCGGCCGGCGGGGTCATCGCGTCCGTGGTGATCGTGCTGATCATCCTGGGGGTGATCGTGCTGATCTCGTGGCAGCTGCGCAGGTCCGCGCGTAAGAACGCGACGGCGACGGCCGCGCTGTTCGGCGAGCGGGCGATGAGCGCCGCCGAGCACCGGCAGGCGGCGGAAGGGCTGGCCGGCGAAGGGCAGTGGACTCCCGCCGTCCAGGAGCGACTCCGTGCCATCGCCCGCGACCTGGAAGAGCGCGCGCTCGTCGACGGCATGCCCGGGCGCACGGCCGACGAGCTGGCCGCAGAGGCCGCCGTCTCCCTGCCGGGCTTCGCGGACGAGCTGGCCGCGGCGGCCCGCTCGTTCGACGACGTCACGTACGGCGGGGTGCCCGGCACCCGCGACGCCTACACGCGGATGGCCGGCCTCGACGACCGCCTCGGCCAGGCCCGCCCGGTCCCCATCGTGTCCCCCGCTGCGGCGGCGCCCGGCGCGAGCCCGTGGCCGGGGAGCGGAGGGGCCCCATGAGCGTGACCACGCCCCCTCCCGCCGCCGGATCCCGGCCGACCTCCCCGACCCCCCGCTCCACCTGGCGCGCCGGCCGGCTCATCGTGCTCCTCGGCCTGGTCGTCGTGCTCGCGGCGGTGGCGAGCGTGCTGCTCGGCTCCGGCGGGGTCCCCGCACGGCCCCTCGACCCCGACGACACCTCGCTGGCCGGCTCCAAGGCCCTGGCCGAGCTGCTGCGCGAGAAGGGCGTAACCGTCGACCGGGTCGACTCCGCCCAGGCCGCCGTCGACAAGGCCGCCACGGGCGACCGCCTGCTGCTCATCACCGACCGGACGTACGTCGACGAGCGCCGCCTCGCCGGTCTCCCCGGCGACCGGCTGATCGTCGGCGACGTCATCAACCTGTCCGCCCTGGCCCCCGGCGTGCGCGCGCTGCCCCAACGCCCGCGTCCCCGATCGCGCGAGCCCGAGTGCCCCCTGCCGGCGGCCCGGGCCGCCGGCAGTGCCTACATGGGCGGCGTCGCCTTCCGCGGCCCGCCCGGCTCGACCGCCTGCTACCCGGCGGGCGACGGGCACACGCTGGTCAGCTACGCCAGCGGCGGGGGCGTCACCACCGTCGTCGGCGACGGCGGCTTCATGACGAACCAGCGGCTGGCCGAGGACGGCAACGCGGCGCTCGCGCTCAACCTCCTCAGCACCGGCAAGCCCGTGACCTGGCTCGTCCCCCCGGACAACCCGCCGCCCAGGGAGCTGGCCGGCGAGCAGGGCCAGTCGATGTACGACCTGATGCCCGGCAACGTCCGCTGGGTCGTCTTCATGGCGATCATCGCCGTGGCGCTCACGGCGTTCTGGCGGGGCAGGCGGCTCGGGCCGGTGGTGGTGGAGAAGCTGCCCGTCGTCGTCAGGGCCGCCGAGACGGTCGAAGGGCGTGGCAGGCTCTACCGGGCCAGGCACGCCAGGGAACGCGCGGCCGCCGCGCTGCGCGCGGGCACGATCGACCGGCTCACGGCCAGGCTGGGGCTGGGCCACGGCGCAGGGCCGCATGAGGTCGTCGCGGCGCTCGCCGCCCGCACGGTGGAGGACCCGCACCAGCTCGGCGCGGCACTGTACGGGCCGCCGCCGGCGGACGACGCCGGGCTCGTCGAACTGGCCGGATACTTGGACTTGATCGAAAGGCAGTTGAGTGAACTTTGACGAGACCTACCGCGTGACGGGTTCGGGCGACTCGGCAAGAGAGGCGCTGGCGGCGTTGCGCACCGAGGTGTCCAAGGCCGTGGTCGGTCAGGACGCGGTGGTGACGGGGATGGTCATCGCGCTGCTGTGCAAGGGCCACGTGCTCCTCGAAGGCGTGCCGGGCGTGGCCAAGACGCTGCTGGTGCGCACGATCTCGGCGGCCCTGTCGCTCGACTTCAAGCGGGTGCAGTTCACGCCCGACCTGATGCCGGGCGACGTGACGGGGTCGCTGATCTACGACGCGAAGACCGCGCGGTTCGAGTTCCGCGAGGGCCCGGTGTTCACCAACCTGCTGCTCGCCGACGAGATCAACCGCACCCCGCCGAAGACGCAGGCCGCCCTGCTCGAAGCGATGGAGGAGCGGCAGGTCAGCGTCGAGGGCGCGGCCCGGGCGCTGCCCGACCCCTTCGTGGTGTGCGCCACCCAGAACCCCGTCGAGTACGAAGGCACCTACCAGCTTCCCGAGGCGCAGCTCGACCGGTTCCTCGTCAAGCTGACCGTGCCGCTGCCGCCGCGCGAGCAGGAGATCTCGGTGCTCGACCGGCACGCCCGCGGCTTCGACCCCCGCGACCTGTCGGAGGTCAAGGCCGTCGCCACGGCCGCCGACCTGGCCGCGGGCCGGGAGGCGGCGGCCGGCGTGCACGTGGCGCCTGAGGTGCTCGGCTACATCGTCGACGTCGCCCGCGCCACCAGGAGCTCGCCGGCGCTGCAGCTCGGCGTCTCGCCGCGCGGCGCCACCGCCCTGCTCGCGGCCTCCCGGGCGTGGGCGTGGTTGTCCGGGCGCCAGTACGTCACGCCCGACGACGTGAAGGCGCTGGCCAGGCCCGCACTGCGGCACCGCGTCCAGCTCCGGCCCGAGGCCGAGCTGGAAGGGGCGACCGCGGACGGCCTGCTCGACGGCATCCTCGCCTCCGTCCCCGTCCCCCGCTGACAGGAGAGCCGGGCTAGTGAGGAGGGTGAGCGATCTATGGCACTGACCGGACGTGCCGGGCTTCTCGCGGCGGTCGGGATCCTGGTGGTGATGTTCGCGCCCCTGCCGGGGCCCGCGCTGGCCGGGGTGTGCCTGCTGCTGGCCGCCGCGATCATCGTGGACCTGGTGTTCGCCGGCGCGGTGCGCCCGCTCAGGTTCCATCGCTCCGGCGAGACCCTGATGCGCCTGGGCCAGCGGGCCACGGTGGAGCTGGTGGTGGAGAATCCGGGTCCCCGGCGCGTACGCGGCGTGCTCAGGGACGCCTGGCAGCCCTCGGCGGGAGCCTCGCCCCGCGTCGCCCCGCTGGACGTGCCGGCCGGCGAGCGTCGCAAGATCGTCGTGACCCTCGATCCGACCAGGCGCGGCGACCGGACGTCCGTGGCCGTCACGGTGCGCTCGGTCGGCCCGCTCGGCCTGGCCGCCCGCCAGGGCGACCACCAGGCTCCGTGGTCGGTGCGGGTGCTGCCGCCGTTCCTGTCGCGCAAGCATCTGCCCTCCAGGCTGGCCAGGCTGCGCGAGCTGGACGGGCAACATCCGGCGCTGGTGCGCGGGCAGGGCACCGAGTTCGACTCGCTGCGCGAATACGTGGTGGGCGACGACGTACGCTCCATCGACTGGCGGGCCACCGCGCGCCGCCACGACGTCGTGGTGCGCACCTGGCGTCCCGAGCGTGACCGCCGCGTGCTGATCGTGCTCGATACCGGCCGCACCTCGGCGGGCAGGGTGGGGGACGCGCCGATCCCCCTGGCAGGCGCGGGGGGAGGCGGCGGCGGGCTGCTGGTGCGGCCCGATCCGCGGCCGGCGCCCGGCTGGCCGCGGCTCGACTGGTCGATGGACGCCGCGCTCCTGCTGGCCGCGCTGGCCGCCAGGGCCGGCGACCAGGTGGACTTTTTGGCCTACGACCGCGCGGTACGCGCGTGGGTGAGCGGCGAGTCTCGTACCGAATTGCTGTCGTCGCTGGTCAACGCGATGGCGCCGATCGAGGCGGAGCTGATCGAGGCCGACTCGCAGGGCATGGTGGCCGCCATCCTGTCCAGGGCCAAGCGGCGCTGCCTGGTCGTGTTGCTGACCGACCTGAACTCCGCGGCGCTGGACGAAGGGCTGATGCCGGTGCTGCCGCAGTTGTCCGCGCGGCACCTGGTGCTGGTGGCCGGGGTTTCCGATCCCCGGGTGGCGGCCATGGCCGGCCGTCGCGACTCGACCGAGGAGGTCTACGACGCGGCCGCCGCCGAGCACGCGCAGCTCGGGCGCAGGCGCATCACCGCCAGGCTGCGCCGGCATGGGGTCGAGGTGGTCGACGCGGCGCCGGACGACATCGCGCCCGCGCTCGCGGACGCGTACCTGGCGTTGAAGGCCGCGGGACGCCTCTGACGCCGTAGGGCGCCGCGAGGGCGGGGCCCAGAAGGACGCCGCGGAGGACGCCCTGGGGGCCGGCTGCGGCGGGGCGCCCCTGACGGCCTGTCGTCAGGCTGACGGGGCGACGTCGGGGGCGCGTTCGAGGTCGCCGGTCTCGTTCCGCGCCAGCGCCCGGCGGCCGAAGACGATCACGTACGTCAGGAAGACCGCCTCGGCGAGCACCCCGATGCCCACCCGCGCCCACGTCGGCAGTCCAGACGGGGTCACGAACGCCTCGATCAGCCCCGACACGAACAGCACCACGACCAGCCCGAGCGCCACGCTCATCACCGCCCTGCCCTGTTCGGCCAGCGCCTCGACCCGCTTGCGGGGGCCGGGGTCGACGACCGTCCAGCCCAGGCGCATGCCGACGGCCGCCGCGAGGAACACCGCGGTCAGCTCCAGGAGCCCGTGCGGCATGATGAGGCCGAAGAAGATATCCAGCTTGTCCCTGGAGGCCATGAGGCCGCCGGAGACGGCGACGTTCTCGGCGTTCGCGTAGAGCGCGTACGGGATTGGCAGCCCCAGCAACACCGAGTAGGCGATCATCAACGCCGAGACCCACGCGTTGTTCACCCACACGCGGCTGGCGAAGGACGCGGCGGGATTCTCCGAGTAGTAGTCGGCGAAGTCCTCCTCGACCAGCTGGGTGATCTCCTCAGGGCTGGCGATGGCGGCCTGGACCTCGGGGTTGTTCGCGACCCACGCGCCCATCACGAAGGCGACCACCAGGAACGCGGCCGAGCTCGCCAGCCACCACCACCGGGCCCGGTAGGCCACCACGGGGAACGTCACCGTGAAGAACCTCGTCAGCTCCCGCCAGGCGGGCGTGTGCGCGCCGGTCACCGCGGATCTGGCCCTGGCCACCAGCGCGGACAGCCGCCCGGCGAGCATCGGGTCGCTCGACGAGGAGCGCACGATGGACAGATGCGTTGAAACCCGCTGATACAGGTCGACCAGCTCGTCCACCTCGACGCCCGTCAGCGACGAACGATTCTTCACCAGGTAGTCGAGCCGGTCCCACACGGGGCGGTGCGCCGCGACGAAAGCATCGATGTCCACCCGAACATTCTGGCCGCTCAATCAGTGCGACATAGCCGTTAGGCTCCACTTATGTCGGAGGTAGTGACCGGCGACGCCGTCGTCGTCGAAGTGCGGGTGGCCCAGATGCCCTCGCGGGCGCTGGCGGTCGTCATTGACATGGCGGTGCAGTTCACGGCGATGTTCGGCGCCTACGCGCTCTTAGGAGCGTTCGCCGGCGTCACGGATCTGGCCATGTTCAGCGCGGTCATGATCGTGCTGCTGGTGCTGGTGATGATCGGCTACCCCGTGATCTTCGAGTCCGTCACCAGGGGCCGCAGCCTCGGCAAGCTGGCGCTCGGGCTCCGGGTGGTCAGCGACGACGGCAGCCCCGAGCGCTTCCGGCAGGCACTGTTCCGCGGGCTGGCCGGGGTGGTGGAGTTCTGGCTGCTCGCCGGCGCGCCGGCGCTGATCGCCTCGCTGGTCTCGCAGCGGGGCAAGCGGCTGGGCGACGTGTTCGCGGGCACCATCGTGATCTCCGACCGGGCGCCGCGCGACGCGGGGCAGGCCATCATGATGCCGCCGCCGCTGGCGAGCTGGGCGGCCACGCTGGAGCTCTCCCAGCTGCCCGACGAGGTGGCGCAGGCGGCCAGGCAGTACCTGCTGCGCTGGGTTGACCTGTCGCCGCAGGTCCAGCACGAGATGGGCGTGCGCATCGCGACCCAGGTGGCGTCCTTCGTCTCTCCCGCCGCCCCTGCCGGGACGCCGCCGTACGCCTACCTGAGCGCCGTCCTGGCCGAGCGCCGCCGCCGTGAGCAGGCCCGGTTCGCGCAGCGGGCGGGAAACGGCGGCGCGCCCCAGGGCCCGTACGCGCCGCCCTCGCCGGTCCCGTACCCGCAGCCCGGCCCTCCTCCGCCGGGCTCATATCCGCAGCCCGGTCCTCCTCCGCCGGGCTCGTACGGCCCCTACGCCCAGCCGGGGCCTCCTCCGGCGGCTCCCCACCCGACGCCCGGCCCGTACTCGCAGCCTGGCCCACCGGCTCCGCCGCCCGCACCCGCGCCGGAGCCGCCACAGGCGACCCCGGGCGGGTTCGCGCCACCCCAGTGACCGAGACGGCCCCGAACGACCGAACCCGCCTCACGGGGTGAGGCCATCAGCACGTGAGGGAGCGCCGCCGTCTGGAGGAGCGGCGGGAGCGCAGCGACCAGAGCGGGGGAAGGCGGCGGCATAGGGCGACCGAACCCGCCGAGCGGAGCGAGGCCATCAGCTCAGTGCCTTCCGTTGCGGTACGACTCCTGCGTCTGCGCGTTGAACCGGTCGGTACGCACGTGCCTGGCGCTGTCCGTGAGCCGGTCGTCGATCTTGACGACGTCGAAGCCCTCGTGGAAGTCGGCCGCGTAGATGTAGCCGTTGTAGTAGTAGGCGGACCAGATGCCGCCGCCACCGCCGCCCGCGCGGGGGCCGCGCTCGAAGTAGCCGATCTCCCTCGGGCTGGTGGAGTCGGTGAAGTCCCAGACCGACAGCCCGCCCATGTACCACGCCTGGACCATGATGTCGCGGCCCTTGACGGGGATCAGCGAGCCGTTGTGGGCGACGCAGTTCTCGCTGTCGTCCTGGTGGCGGGAGATCTTGAAGTAGCTCTTGAAGACGAGCTGCCCGCGCGCGATGTCGTAGATCGCGTCGGCGCCGCGGTTCGGGCCGGTGGCCTCGTTGCAGGTGGCCGCGCCCCCGCCGCCGAGCTCGTCGGTGAAGACGACCTTCTCGGCGTTGTTGCTGAAGGTCGCCGAGTGCCAGAAGGCGAAGTTGGGGTCGGTGGTCCTGGCGGTGACCTTCGGGTCGAGCCGGTCGGAGATGTCGAACAGCACGCCGTCGCCCATGCACGCGCCCGCCGCGATGTCCTTCTCGGCGTACGCGGTGATGTCGTGGCAGCCGGTGGTGGGGATGAGCAGGCCGGGCTGGTCCTCGTTGCCGCCGTCGGGGAAGACGACCGGGGTGGCCGCGACGTGGGCGGCCTCCGGGTGGCGCAGCGGCACCTTGATGATCGAGATCTTGTCGTGCGGCGGCTGGCAGTCGGGGAAGTTCGCCGCCGGCAGGTACGAGGAGACGTAGACGTAGACGTTCTTGTTCCGGTCGCGGCCCTTGCCCGGCACCAGGGTCAGGGTGTGGGAGCCGCAGGCCGTCTCGACCGCCTTGACGTACCTCGGCCTGGTCTTGTGGGAGATGTCGAAGATGCGAACGCCTTCCCAGGCGTCCTTCTCGGAGGCGGGCCGGTCCGTGCTGGCGCAGGAGTCGTCGCTGCGGGAGCTGTCGACGGCGGCGAACAGCAGGTTGCCGTAGACGCTGACGTCCATCTGGCCGCCGGGGCAGACGACGGAGCTCACGACCCTGGCCTTCTTGGGGTTCCTGATGTCGTAGATGGAGAAGCCGCCGTAGTTGCCGACGTAGGCGTAGCCGCCCTGGAAGGCGATGTCGGTGTTGATGGACGAGGCGATGGCGTCCGGCTTGGGGACGTTCCTGACGTGGGTCACGTTGGGGCTGGTGACGACGGCGTCGGGTGGCGGGATGTCACTGGCGGTCGCGGGTAACGCGGTGAGGAGCAGGGCGACGGCTGCCCCGGCCATCGCGAGGACACGGCGCGGGCTGGACATGCGGGATGCCTCCTTGGTACGGGGACCGGCGGCCGGTCAGTGGTGACCGTGGCCACGCTCGGGGTAGGACGTCTGGGTCTGCGCGTTGAGCTCGCGCATCTTGACGCCGTTCGCCCGGTTCGTACGCCAGTCGTTGATCTTCAGCACATCGAGGCCCAGGTTGAAGTCGGAGCCGTAGATGTGGCCGTTGTAGTAGTAGGCTGACCAGAATCCGCCGCTGAGCGCCGGTGCGGTGTTGTCGGGGCCGCGCTCGAAGTAGGCGATCTCCTGGGGGTGCGCCGAGTCGGTGAAGTCGACCACCGAGATGCCGCCCTGGTACCACGCCTGCACCATGATGTCGCGGCCCTTGACCGGGATCAGCGAGCCGTTGTGGGCGACGCAGTTCTCGCTGTCGTCCTGGTGGCGGGAGATCTTGAAGTAGCTCCTGAAGACCAGCTGTCCCCGCTTGATGTCGAAGTAGGCGTTGGCGCCCCGGTTGGGCCCGATGGCCTCGTTGCAGGTGGCCGCGCCGCCGCCGCCGAGCTCGTCGGTGAAGATCACCTTGGTGCCCTCGTTGTTGAACGTGGCCGAGTGCCAGAAGGCGAAGTTCTCCTCGTCGCGCGCGGTCGCGGTGACCTTGGGCCGCTCGGGGTCACGGATGTCGAGCAGGATGCCCTCACCCATGCAGGCGCCCGCCGCGATGCCCTTCTCCGGGTAGGCGGTGATGTCGTGGCAGCCCGTGGTGGCGGACCTGCCGTCGGGATAGGGCAGCTGCTTGCCCGGGTAGCCGCCGTCGGGGAACAGGTTGGGCGTCGCGATGACGGTGGCGGCGGACGGGTTCCGCAGCGGCACCTTGATGATCGAGATGAGGTCGTGCGGCGTCCGGCAGTCGGGGAACGCGTCGCTCGGGCCGTAGGAGGAGACGTAGATGTAGACGTTGCGCCCCCGCCGGTCGGGGACCAGGGTGTGCGTGTGCGAGCCGCAGTTCGTCTCGACCGCCTTGATGTACTTCGGGTGTGACTTGTCGGAGACGTCGAAGATGCGTACGCCCTCCCACGACTCCTTGACCGAGGCGGGCTGCGAGGTGCTGTTGCACGAGTCGTCGTTACGCGAGGAGTCGACCGAGCCGAACAGCAGGTCGCCGTGGACGCTCACGTCCATCTGGCCGCCGGGGCATACCACGGAGCTGACGAGCGAGGTCCGCTTGGGGTTGCGGATGTCGTAGATCGAGAAGCCGTAGTAGTTCCCGACGTACGCGTAGTTGCCGTGGAAGGCCATGTCCGTGTGGATGTCGGCCAGGGCCTCGGGTTTGGGCACGTTCGTGACGTGCTTGATGTTCGGGCTCATGACGATCTCGCCAGGAGCCGGGACGTCCGCAGCCTGGACCGGCAGGGTGACGCCGGCCAGCGCGACCAGGGCCGCGACCAGGATGAGGACCCTGCGGCGGGTGAACACTCGGGGACCTCCGATAAAGGGGGCATAAACCTCCGTTATGGTCGCTCTCTTCATCGCCGTTGACCAGCGTCCAATCTGTCAATTTTTGTTCCGGTTCGACCTCTTTCCTAGCCCGGGTTCATGACTTAGAGTGCGCATTCTCCACCACGTTTGTCAGGGAGGCTGGGTGCGAGCCGCGCTCATTGTCGTCACGGCCACGGTCGTCACCCTCACCGGCTGCAGCTCCAGCACGTCACCTCAGGCGCCACGGGCCGGCTCGACCGCCCCCGTGATCGCGCCCGGCCGGCCGGGCGAGCAGGACCGGACGCTCTCTCCGGCCGAGGCCGCCACCGCGGTGCCCTCCCCCACCCCCAACGCCGCCGACGTGACCTACGTCCAGGACATGATCGTCCATCACCGGCAGGCCCTGGACATGGCGTTGCTGGCCCCGAACAGGGCGGAGTCGGCCAAGGTGAAGAGCCTGGCCGGCCGGATCAAGGCCGCCCAGGCACCCGAGATCCAGTACATGACCACGTGGTTGCGGGAGCAGGAGCAGAAGGTGCCCGACCACCACGCGGCGCACGACGGCATGCCGGGCATGGCGACGCCGGAGCAGCTGGAGGAGCTGCGGGCGGCGACGGGCAGCAACTTCGACCGGATGTTCCTGCAGCTCATGATCAACCACCACCAGGGCGCGATCACGATGTCGGAGAAGGTGCTGACCAGCGGCTCCCACATCAGGATCGAGGAGCTGGCCGGCGACGTGAGCGTCACCCAGATGGCCGAGATCCGCCGCATGCGCGAGATGCAGTCGGCGCTGTAGCCGCGCGACCTCAGGAGGCGCGTGCCGGAGACGCCGCGATGCTCAGGAGCCGACGCGCCAGGAGTGCAGGTAGTCCTCCTGCTCGGCGGTGAGCTCGTCGATGCCGATGCCGGTGGCGGCCAGCTTGAGCCTGGCCACCTCGTGGTCGATCTCCGGCGGCACGTCGTAGACGCCCGGCTCCAGACGTGCCCGCTCGCCGGCCAACCAGGCCACGGCCAGGGCCTGCGCCGAGAACGACATGTCCATGACCGCGGCCGGGTGCCCCTCGGCGGCCGTCAGGTTGACCAGCCGGCCCTCCGCGAGCAGCAGCAGCCGGCGCCCGTCGGGCATGACGTACTCGTCGGTATTGGGCCGCACGCCACGGATCACCTCGACGGCCAGCTCGTCCAGCGCCCGCACGTCGATCTCCACGTCGAAGTGCCCCGCGTTGGCCAGGATCGCGCCGTCCTTCATGGCGGCCAGGTGCTCGGCCCTGATCACGTCGCGGTTGCCGGTCACGGTGATGAACAGGTCGCCGAGCAGCGCCGCCTGCGCCATCGGCCGCACCTCGTAGCCCTGCAGCGTCGCGTCGAGCGCCTTGACGGCGTCGATCTCGGTGACGATCACCCGCGCGCCGAAGCCCTTGGCCCGCTCGGCCACCCCGCGCCCGCAGAACCCGAACCCGGCCACGACCACCGTGCGCCCCGCGAGCATGATGTTGGTGGCCCGCATGATCCCGTCGAGCGTCGACTGCCCGGTGCCGTAGCGGTTGTCGAACATGCGCTTGGTGCGGGTGTCGTTCACGGCCACGACCGGGAACTTCAGCGCGTGCTCCGCGGTCATCTGGCGCAGCCTGATGATCCCCGTGGTGGTCTCCTCGCAGCCGCCGCCGACGCCGTCGAGCAGGTCGGTACGCTCGGTGTGCAGGATGTTCACCAGGTCGCACCCGTCGTCGAGCACGAGATCGGGCCCGAGATCGAGCGCCTGGTGGATGTGCCGGTAGTAGGTCGGCCGGTCGACGCCGGCCCTCGCGTGCACCGCGATCCCGTACGCGCGCAACGCCTCGGCCACGTCGTCCCGCGTCGACAGCGGGTTGGAGGCGGCGAGCGCGATCTCGGCGCCCCCGGCCTTCAGCGCCCCCATGAGCACGGCCGTCTCGGCGGTGACGTGCAGGCAGGCCGCGATCTTCAGCCCGGCCAGCGGCCGTTCGAGGCCGAAGCGCTCGCCGATCGCCGTCAACACCGGCATCGAACGCGCGGCCCACGAGATCTGCCGCTCACCGCTTTCCCAGACGTCCATGGCTCACCTGTAACCGAAGAAGACGGCCAAGAACGCGCTCGTAACGGCGAGATTCCCGTGAGCCTTCACGACCGGCCATGACGGACGGGAGCGGCGTCGGCGCGTGCGGGTGACTTGGCCTGCCGTAAAAGATGGGGGTTTGAAAGCGCTCCGAGAGGCGGAGAGCCCCTCGGAGCGGCGAAGGAGGGAAGGCTTCCGGAGAGACGGGAAGCCTTGCGAAGACAGATCAGTACCGGTAGTGGTCGGACTTGTACGGGCCCTCGACGTGGACGCCGATGTAGGCCGCCTGCTCCTTGGTGAGCTCGGTGAGCTTGACGCCGAGGGCGTCGAGGTGCAGGCGGGCGACCTTCTCGTCGAGGTGCTTGGGCAGCGTGTAGACGCCGATCGGGTAGTCGGCCGTCTTGGTGAACAGCTCGATCTGGGCGATCACCTGGTTGGTGAACGAATTGGACATGACGAAGCTCGGGTGGCCGGTCGCGCAGCCGAGGTTCATCAGGCGGCCCTCGGCGAGCACGAGGATCGTGTGGCCGTCGGCGAAGACCCACTCGTCGACCTGGGGCTTGATGGTGTTGCGCTGGATGCCGGGCAGCTTGGCGAGGCCGGCCATGTCGATCTCGTTGTCGAAGTGGCCGATATTGGAGACGATCGCCTGGTGCTTCATCCGCGCCATGTGGTCGGCGGTGATGATGTTGAAGTTGCCCGTGGCGGTGACGAAGATGTCGGCGATGCCGACGACCTCGTCCAGCGTGGTCACCTGGTAGCCGTCCATGGCCGCCTGGAGCGCGCAGATCGGGTCAATCTCGGTGACGATCACGCGGGCGCCCTGGCCGCGCAGCGCGTCGGCGCAGCCCTTGCCGACGTCGCCGTAGCCGCAGACCACGGCCACTTTGCCGCCGATGAGCACGTCGGTGGCGCGGTTGAGGCCGTCGATGACGGAGTGGCGGCAGCCGTACTTGTTGTCGAACTTCGACTTGGTGACCGAGTCGTTGACGTTGATGGCCGGGAAGAGGAGCTGGCCGTTCTTGTGCATCTCGTAGAGGCGGTGCACGCCGGTGGTGGTCTCCTCGGTGACGCCCTTGATGCTCTCGGCGATCCTGGTCCACTTCTTGTCGGCGCCGACCGTGCGGTTGAGCAGGTCGATGATGACGTGCCACTCTTCGGGGTCGTCGGCGGTGGCGGCGGGCACGGCGCCGGCCTTCTCGTATTCGGCGCCCTTGTGCACCAGCAGCGTGGCGTCGCCGCCGTCGTCGAGGATCATGTTGGGGGCGCCGCCGTCAGGCCAGGTCAGCGCCTGCTCGGTGCACCACCAGTATTCCTCCAGGGTCTCGCCCTTCCAGGCGAAGACCGGCACGCCCTTCGGGTCGTCGACGGTGCCGTCGGGCCCGACGACCACGGCGGCGGCGGCGTGGTCCTGCGTGGAGAAGATGTTGCAGCTGACCCAGCGGACCTCGGCTCCGAGCGCCACCAGCGTCTCGATGAGGACGGCGGTCTGGATCGTCATGTGCAGGGAGCCCATGATCTTCGCGCCCGCCAAAGGTCGCGTGTCCGAGTAGTCGCGGCGCACGGCCATGAGGCCGGGCATCTCGTGCTCGGCGAGCCGGATCTCCTTACGACCGAAGTCGGCAAGTGAAAGGTCTGCGACCTTGAAGTCCATCGGGTTTCCCCTCGCGTCACTGATGGTTGTCGCCGACGAGTCTAGGCACCGTTCGCACGACGACGCACGCCGGGAGGGGTGAAACTGACGTAAGAATGTAAGGATGCGCATCACGGAAGCCGCCAAGCGGCTCGGCATGTCCCCGCGGATGCTCCGCTACCGGGAGGCACTCGGCCTGCTGCCCCCCGTGCGGGAGCAGGGGGCGCACCGGCGGTTCGGCCCCGAGGAGCTGGCCGCCGTGGCACAGGGCGTCGAGCTGGAGAAACGGTTCGACGTGTCGCCGGCCGAGCTGGCGTTCGCGCTGCGGGTGCTGAGCGAGCCGGCGGTGGCGGCGGCCGTGCGCGACCTCGGGGTGCGGATCGGGCGCATCCCGGTGCCCCGCAGGGCCCTCGACTTCGAGAAGGAGAAGGCCCTGCGGCTGCTGCGTACGTCCGGCGGCGCTCAGGAGGCGGGCGTGCGGGACCGGTCGAGGTCGGGCTCGAGGTAGATGACCCTGGCGATCGGCACGGCCGCGCGGATGCGCTGCTCGGCCTCGTCGATGCCGCGCGCCACCTCGCCGGCCGTCTCGTCGTGCGAGACCGCGATCTTGGCGCCCACGAGCAGTTCCTCCGGGCCGAGGTGCAGCGTGCGCATGTGGATGATCCGGTCGACCTCGGGCGCGCTCTCCAGCGCGCGGCGGATCTGGACCTCCACCTCCGGCGAGGCGCCCTCGCCGACCAGCAGCGACTTGGTCTCCACGGCCAGCACGACCGAGATGACTGCGAGCAGGGTGCCGATCATCAATGTTCCGATGGCGTCCCAGACGGGGTTGCCCGTCACCACGGCCATCGTCACGCCGAACAGCGCGAAGATCAGGCCGAGCAGCGCGCCGAGGTCCTCCAGCAGGATGACCGGCAGCTCCGGCGACTTGGACCTGCGGATGAACGCGACCCACCCCTGACGGCCGCGCACCAGGTTGGCCTCCTTGATGGCCGTGCGGAACGAGAAGATCTCAGCGATGATCGCGAATATCAGCACGCCGAACGCCCAGGCGGGAGACGTGAGTGCCTCTGCGTGGGTCAGTTTGTGGTAGCCCTCGTACAGCGAGAAGAGCGCGCCGATCGCGAACAGCACCACGGCCACCACGAACGCGTAGAAATAGCGCTCGCGGCCGTAGCCGAACGGGTGTTCCTTGGTGCTGGCGCGGGCCGCACGCTTGCCGCCGACCAGGAGAAGCACCTGGTTGCCCGAGTCGGCGACCGAGTGGATGCCCTCGGCCAGCATCGACGACGACCCGGTGAAGAACGCCGCCACGAACTTGGCTACGGCAATGGACAAGTTTGCGACCAACGCCGCAATGATCGCTTTTGTTCCGCCGCTCGCGCTCACCGGTCTTCTCCACTCATAAGGTCAATCACAAAGGCCTGGAAGGGGATCCTATTGCGAAATCCTGGCCTTCAGCTCACTGATCGCCGAGACCGAGCTCGGATCGACGGCGTATCCCAGCGCCAGATAGGTGCTCGCGTAATCGCCGAGCAGGATCATCGAGGCCATCCGCTCCAGCGGGTGCACGCCCTCCGCCGCCACCTCGGTCACCGGCACGTCGCGCTCACGCGCCAGGCGCAGCGACGCCTCGCGCTGGCGCGTCAGCTGGGGATGCTCCTCGACGTCGCGCAGCACGACCAGCCTGAGCGTGTGCGCGGGAGCGTCGGCGAAGATGTCGCGCTCGGCCATCGGCCCGTCGAAGGTCGCGATCTGGCCATGGCCCGCCTCGGGCAGCTCTCCGAAGATGGCGGGATATTTCGCATTGGTGTTGAGCTGGCAGGCCAGCCGGTACGCCGCCACCGACGCCGCGGCCGACGAACCCCAGATCAACGGAAGGCTCTCGGCCAGGTCGAGCGCGAGCGACTTGCCCGGATTGACGAACGACTCGCTGGCCGGCCGGCACCGGTGCGCCATCTCCTCCAGCGCCGTGGCCACCCGTTCGAACAGGTCCGCGTCGGCCGGAACCAGCCGCAGCGCGGCGGCCGCCACGATCAGCGGCACGGCCAGCAGCCAGACGTTGACCCTGGACTGCCCGCTCGCCGGCACCGGCACGTAGAGCGCCGACGCCTGGGTGGCGATCGCCTCCAGCGGCGAGCCGGGCGCGCCCACGCCCAGCAGCGTGCACCCGCGCCGCACGGCCTGGGTGGCGACGGCCAGCGTCTCCTCGGTGTCACCCGAGCCGGAGACGGCGATGACCAGGTCGGTGGCGCCGACCCAGCCGGGAAGCTGGTAGGAGCGCAGGGTGATGATCGGCAGGGGCGCGCCGTTGCCGACGGCCGCCGCCATGATGTCACCCGCGATGCCGGAGCCGCCCATGCCCGCGACCACGATGGCGCGCGGGCGCCCCATCTCGGCCAGGCGGTCGACACGGGACTCGACGGCGGTGCGGTAGCCGGTGCGTACGTGGGCCGCCGCGGCGGCGACCGCCGGCAACATGCCCCCGGGATCACCGTCGCTGAGATGCCCCTGGTCGTCGAGCCGCCCCGGCTCCCAGGTCACGGCTTCCTGGCCTCGTCGACCAGCAGAACGGGGATGTCATCCCGGACCGGGTAAATGAGGCCGCAACCGGTGCAGGCCAGCTCTTCGGCCTCGGCCTCGGCACGAAGGGGCGCCTTGCACGCCGGGCAGGCCAGGATCTCCAGCAACCAGTCGTCGATCTTCACTCTGACACCTTTCCCACAATGGCGAGGACCTCGTCCCTGATCGCCGTCATCTCGGTCTTGTCGGCCGCCTCGGCGTTCAGCCGGAGCAGCGGCTCGGTGTTGGAGGGCCGCAGGTTGAACCACCAGCCGGATCCCGTCACGGTCAGCCCGTCGAGCTCGTCGAACTCGCCCCGGCCCGCGAACGCCTCCCGCACCCGCCGCAGCGCCTCGTCCTGGTCGTCGACCGCGCTGTTGACCTCGCCGGAGGCGTGATAGCGCGAGTAGGCCGCCACCAGCTCGGACAGCGCCCGCTCCTGCTCGCCGAGCGCGGCCAGCACGTGCATCGCGGCCAGCATGCCCGAGTCGGCGAACCAGAAGTCGCGGAAGTAGTAGTGGGCCGAGTGCTCGCCGCCGAACACCGCGCCCGTGCGGGCCATCTCGGCCTTGATGAACGAATGCCCCACCCGCGTCCGCACCGGAACTCCGCCGTGTTCGCGGACGATCTCGGGCACGCCGTGCGACGTGATCAGATTGTGGATGATCGTCGCGCCCGGAGCCTTGGCCAGCTCGCGCACCGCGACCAGCGCGGTCACGGCCGACGGCGAGACGGACTCTCCCCGCTCGTCGATCACCCAGCACCGGTCGGCGTCGCCGTCGAAGGCCAGCCCGAGGTCCGCGCCGCTCTCGACGACCGCCCGCTGCAGGTCGACGAGGTTCTGTGGCTCCAGCGGGTTGGCCTCGTGGTTGGGGAAGTCGCCGTCCAGCTCGAAGTAGAGCGGGACCAGCTCGATCGGCAGCCCCTCGAACACGGCGGGAACGGTGTGCCCGCCCATGCCGTTGCCCGCGTCGACGACCACCTTGAGCGGCCTGACGCCCGCCAGGTCGACCAGCGTGCGCAGGTGATGGGCGTAGCCGGGAAGCAGGTCCTTCTCGATCAGCGACCCCGTCGGCGTGTCCGTCACGCCGACCAGCTCCGCCGCGCGGTCGCGGATCTCCGTCAACCCCGTGTCGCCGCCGATCGGCACCGCGCCGGACCGGCACATCTTCATGCCGTTGTAGCGGGCGGGATTGTGGCTGGCGGTGAACATGACGCCCGGCAGCCCGAGGCTGCCGCTGGCGTAGTAGAGCAGGTCGGTGGAGCCGAGCCCGGCGTGCACCACGTCGGCCCGGCGCGAGCGCGCGCCGCGGATGAAGGCCGCAGCCAGCGGCACGGACGACTCGCGCATGTCATGGGCGACCACGACCGACCCGGCGCCCGTCACCTCGACGAATGCCGCCCCCACGGCCTCGGCGGTCTGCTCGTCGAACTCGTCGGGAAACACCCCGCGAACGTCGTACGCTTTAAAGATCTTGGCGAAATCGCCCACTCCGCAGCTCCGCCCTTGGTCGTTTCCTCCGTTGAAACGAGCCTACCGGTCGCGGTGCTGCTGGGCCGACCGCAGAACGCGCAGGTGCCCGCGCCTGCCGACCTCGACTCCCTGGCCGACCGGCTCGCCCCCGCCGGACGGCGTGGGCCGCGCCGCCTCCCTGACCGCGTTGGCCAGCGCCTCCAGATCGTCGGAACTGGGCGAGGCGCCGTCCGTCGGCAGCCGCACCACCTCCCAGCCGCGGGGGGCGGTCAGCCGCTCGGCGTGTTCGGCGCACAGGTCATAACAATGTGGCTCCGCGTACGTCGCCAGGGGGCCGAGAACAGCGGTCGAGTCGGCGTATACGTACGTGAGCGTGAAGACGGCAGGCTGGCTGCAGGCGGTGCGGGAACAGCGGCGGACGGGGCTCACGGAGGGACCGTATCTGGTAAGAGTGCGAGGCGCCACTATCTGAGCACTCTTAACGAGCGTGTCGCCACAATTCGGACACCTGTCGCAGCCTTTCCACCGATTTCCCCGCCAGGGACCCGGTCTTCGAGCCCGAATATTTCCCGCGTTCCCGGGCAGAACAGTCCGACGTGAAGAGGTGACGCCGCTCCCCGGAAGCGCCCGTACGCCCCCGTACACTTGATCCCGTGACTCACAGGCGCGGTCCCAGGCGGCGCGATCGCCACGGTCGCGGTCTCCGCGGCCCGCTCGCCCCCTCCCACGTCCCCATGGCCAAGTCCCGCAGCGAGCGCTTCGACGACCTCGTGCTCGACGCGGTCGACCGGCTCAGGCCCCGGTGGGAGCGCCAGCTGTCGGCGGTGGAGTTCGCGGTGGAAGAGGTGCCGCCGCTGAGCGAGCTGGGCGACGGCCCGCAGCTGAGCTCCGACCCGATCCCGTTCGGCCGCGCCGACGCGGCCGCCGGCCCCAACCCCGCCTCGATCGTGGTCTACCGGCGTCCGCTGGAGGCACGGGCCCGCGACCGCGACACGCTGGGGGCCATGGTGCACGACACGGTCGTGGAGCAGGTGGCCACCCTGCTCGGCCTGGCCCCCGAGACCGTCGACCCGGGCTACGACGACCGCGGCTGAGGCGCGGGCTCCGGGCAGAAGGGCTCACGAGGCTCCGGGCACCACCACGCGGGAGGTGTCGGTGAGGGGCGGAAGGAGCGTCCACATGCGGGCGGGAGACAGCGGCTGGGCCGTGAGCAGCACCCCGCTCTTCAGGCGTTCCTCCACCACGCGTCCCCCGTAGACCTCCCCCGACACGGGCGTGACGACCACGGCGAAGTTCCCCTCCGCCTTGAGCTTGACGTTCTTCGTCCGCCCCGCCGGCACCTCCACGTCGAACGCCTTGCCCTCGGGCACGGTCCGCACCCGCACCTTGCCGGGCCCGCCGAGCGCCGTGAGGACCAGGCGGGAGCCCGCGCGGTTGCCGGCCACCGCGCTGCCCAGGTCCAGTGAGGACGTGCCCGCGGTGAAGGCGACGTCGGAGCGGCCGCCGGTGCCCGTGGCGACGAGCCCGGCCACGACCGGCGCGGTCGAGGTGAGCACGAGGGCGCCCGAGGAACCGCCGAGCCCGGTGGTGACGTCGAGGGCGACCACGCCGCCGGCCGGCACGTCGAGGGTTTCGCGGCCCTTCATCGCGTACTCCGCGTCCTCGCTCACCGCCTTGAGCCGCACGACGGCATCGGTCTCGCCGGGGGCGGCGACGAGGAGCTCCCTGCGCCCGCCGCCGCCGGGGATGCCGGGGACGACCACGCGCGTCGCGGGAGGCGCGGCGGCGGGGAGCCAGTCGACGCCGCCGCTGTCGAGGGTGGTCCTGGCGGCGACTGCGACGCGGCCGAAGACGGTGGTGACGCTCACGGCCATGATGTCGGCCGAGGGGGCGAGCGTCTTGAGGTCGATCTCCTTGTGCTCGCCGGGCGCGATCTCCAGCCCGATCCCCTTGTCGCCGGAGACGAGCCCTTCCGCGGCATGGACCTGGACGTCGGTGAGCGCGGGCGCCTTGTCGGCGTTGGCGAGACGGAGGCGTACGTCGGCGTCGGCGGGCCCGGGGCCGACCAGCCAGGTCTCCTGGCCGGGCTCGGTGCAGCGCACTCCGGCCAGTCCCCGCCCGCCGCCCTTGGTGACGCGGGTGAGGTAGCCGGCCTCCAGCGCGCCGGGGCCCTTCGTCACGTACGGCTCGGCGTCCATCTTCTCCCGGTTGAGCGTGTCGGGCAGGTAGACGTTGACGTGCTCGCCCTTCGTGCCGGGGCAGACGGCGGTGACCGACTCGACGGCCACCTTCCGCGGGCCCTCGGGCGGGGGCGGCAGGGGTGCGGGCCTGGTGACGTACGCGACGCCGTACATGGCGGCGAGGGCGACGACGACCAGTGCCAGCAGGCCGAACCTGTTCTCCACGAAGGCCTTCATCACGCACCCGCCAGTGCCACGGACGGCGACTCGACGCCTTCGGGCGGGCGCCGCCCCGGCGCGGCCATGACCACCGCCACCAGCACCAGCGCCGCTTGTGCCCACAACCATGGCGTGTGCAGGGCGCTGTCCGGCCGGGCGGGCACGCGGGTGACCGGCTCGGTCAGGCGCCACAGCCCGCCCGCGTCCGACAGGCTCATGCGCTGCAGCGACGGCTGGGAGTCGAGTCTTTTGGCCAGTTCAGGGGAGACGGGGGGCGCCACCGCGACCATGGCGATGCCGTGCCGGGCGAGCGTGGCCGCGTCGCCGCCGCGCCCGCCGGCCAGGCCCTCGGCGGCCGCCCGCACCTGGGTGCGGCCGCCGGACGCGACGGGCAGCTCCGCCTCGCCGATCAGCGGGGTGCGGGCGTGCAGCACCGTGAACGCGGAGCCCTCGATGACGAGGGTGCGTTCGCCGTTCCTTGAGTAGGTCGTGGCCAGCGCGGGCAGCACGTCGGGCGCGTCGCCCACGAGCGGCCCGCGGACGCCGCCCGCCACCCAGAAGCCCGCGGCCAGCAGCGGCGTGCTGAACGCGACCGCCGCCACCGCCGTCGCGCCCAGCTTGCGCAGCCCGCCTCCGGCGCGCAGTTCGGCCAGCCGGTGGGCGGTCAGTCCCACGAGGACCAGCAGCCCGGTGCCCGCGAACGCCAGCGGGACCCCCGGCCAGGCCCGCGCTCCTTCGACGGTGACGCGGCTGACCAGGATGGCGGCCAGCATCCCGTACAGGGCGACGCCCCAGCCGATCGCGACGATCATGCGCTGGCGGCGCATGAGGAGTGCGGCGAGCGCGGCCGTGATCAGGCCGGCCGTCACCCAGAACGGCGGCAGCCCCGGTCCGCCCGGGCTGAGCGCGAGCAGCGACTCGGGAGCGAGCACGGGGTCGGTCAGGGCGGGATCGTGCAGCCCGGCCTCCAGGAGGATCTTGCCCGGGTCGGCCGCCAGGGTCGCCAGCCAGGGGGACAACAGCGCCACCGGCACCGCGAGTGCGATGACCATCGAGGTCACGACGCCGCGCCGCACACCGCCGAAGGCGACCGCCGCGAGCACGCCGAGAACCGCGAAGAGCGGGTAGACCAGCGGGACGAATGCCGTGCCCACGGCGAGCAGCAGCCCGAGTCCCCAGGCGGCGCGGCGGGCCCGGCGGCGCTCGCCGGACAGCAGCACCGTGCCGAACGACGTGTAGAGGGGCAGGAGCACGAACACCACCGCCGTGCCCAGCCGCCCGGCCGCGATCGCGCCGGTCGCGACGGGCAGCAGCGCGTACGTTCCCGCAGCCCAGGCCCGTGCGGGCACCGCCGGGATGATGTGCCGGGTGGCCAGGTACGCCGAGGCGCCGGCCAGCGGCACGGAGCCGAGCAGCAGCACCGAGACGGCCAGCCACGTCTTGCCGAGCGCGAGCGTGGACAGGACGGCGAGCACGGCGACGTACGGGGGCGCCCAGGCGTCCGAGCCGAGCCCGACGTCGTGGAAGCCCTCGGTGTAGAACGCCCACAGGTCGCTCGCGCCGCCCGTGACGGGGACCAACGCGCCGCCGCCGAGCCGCTCGCCGCCGAGCAGGGAACGCTCGGCGACCAGCGAGACGGCGGTCAGCGCGAGCAGGAGGACGACGCCGGGGCGGCTGAGGAACCGTTTGACCGCGCCGGTGTCGGGGGGCGGGAGCTCGTCCTCCTCCTCGGCGGACGAGTGGTGGTGGCGGCCGGCGGAGTCGACGGGGGCCTCGCCGGCGAGAAAGCTCTGGATCATGTCGGTGAGCCGCCGCCAGACCGCTCCCCGAGGGGTCATCAACCGCTTTGTGCGGTTATATCCCTTCTTGCGGCCGTTACGGCGGGCACGGCGCGCCCTGAGCAGCCGGAACGGGTGCACCAGGACCGAACCCATGGCCACCATCTCGTCCAGCGCGTTCGCGGGCTGCTTGCTGACGATGAACAGCAGCGTGCGGAAGGCCGAGCCGACCACGTTCCGCAGCAGCGCCCAGAGCATCGCGCCGAACGGCAGGTTGGCCATCACCACGAAGATGGCGTTACGCCTGTCCAGCCTGCGCGGATGGTCCCCGCTGACCGTGATGCGCCGTCGCCTGCGGGCCGCCGCCTCGGCGTGCCAGGCCACGGCGGAGGTGACGTTCAGCACCCGGTGCCCGGCGTTGCGCACCCGCCAGCACAGATCGAGATCGTCGCGGAACAGCGGGAGGAACGGGTCGAGCCCGCCCACCTGCTCCCACACGTCGCGGCGGATCAGCATCCCGGCCGTGGACACCGCCATCACGTCGTGCGTCCCGTCGTGCTGCCCCTGGTCGAACTCCCGTGGTTCGAGCCCGGTGTCCCTGCGCCCGGTGCGGCCCACCCTCACGCCCACTTCGAGCAGCAGCCTGCGGTCGAGCCAGTCGCGCAGCTTCGGTCCGAGCACGGCCGCCTTGGGATGCTGCTCCGCGGCGGCGAGCAGCGCCTCGAGCGCCCGCCGGTCGGGGGCGCAGTCGTCGTGGAGCAGCCAGATCCACTCATCGGGACCGGCGGAGGGCAGCCTCTCCAGCGCCGCCGCCACGGACTCGCCGAAACCGGTGGAGCGGGGCAGGGAGATCAGGTTGCCGCGGCCGAGCGTCCGGGCGAGCAGGTCGACGGAGCCGTCCCTGCTGCCGTTGTCGACGCCCGCCACGCGGTCGGGTCTGCGGCTCTGGCCGGCCAGAGCCCGCAGCGTCTCCCCAAGCCAGCGCCCGCCGTCGTGAGCGACGACGATCGCGGTGACGCAGGGACGTGCCATGGGCGGGTGACTCCTGGGAGTTGATCAGGCGCGCCCACCTTACCGGCGAACCCCTTCAAGAGATGCGAAAAAGGGCCACACGGCAGCCGCGTGACCCTCTCGCCCATATCTCTCAAACGGCCTGGCGTTTGATCCGTCTGCGCTCCCGCTCGGACAGCCCACCCCAGATGCCGAACCGCTCATCGTGCTCGAGTGCGTATTCCAGGCACTCTGCACGGACCTCGCACGATCGGCAGACCTTCTTGGCCTCTCGGGTGGAGCCGCCCTTCTCCGGGAAGAACGCCTCCGGATCAGTCTGCGCGCACAAGGCGCGCTCCTGCCATCCGAGTTCTTCAGCGTCAAGCTGATCCTGTGCGATGACCGGATCGGTCACTGCACACCTCCCTGCCGCCCGCCCGCAATGGAGCCCCCCATGGACGCCTTCCTTATTACCCACCCACTGGAAGGCGTAACAACATGGTTGTAATTACACGCGCGTGCCGCACGTGGCGTCAAGCGGCATGCAGGTATCCGGGGAAAGACCAGACCTCGCCCCGGTGTGCTTGGCATGTGATGTTCGCACCCGGCCGACACCCATGTGCGCGCGGCGTCAACCAGGCATGTTCAACGCTGTCAGCGGTCCGAACCGTACCAGGGCGGGATAGACGGCCGCCCGTGGCCCACCTTCTCTCTAGCCGTTCATTGCCGGTCCGTTACCTGCGTGGCTCATTGGGGGTGTATATGGCTGTCGGGTCGATCGGGTCGTCCCCAGGACGGCGCTGGTCGCCGCCGAAGGCGTCCGGCCCGAACGACGGGTCGAGCCGCATCGTCGCGTCCCCGGCCGGGACCTGATGAGAGGGCTGGTACTGGCCCTGCTGCGGCTCGTACCCGCCGCCCTGCTGTTGATGGGGCTGCTGATAAGGCTGCTGGGGGTGGCCGAACGGGTCGTCGTACTGCTGGGGCGGCTGGCCCGTGTAATCGGGCACGCGCAACTCGGGCTGGGTCCCCGGCAAGGAGTGCTGGTAGGTCTCCGCCTGCTGGTAGGCGTCCATGAGCTGCTGGGAACGGGGGTCGGCGGGCGGCTCCTGGTACGCCTGGGGGGTGGCGTACTCCTGGCCGGAGAATCCCGTGAACGGCTGGCCGCCCTGCTGCTGGTCCGGCTGCTGCGGGTCGAACGCGCTCTGGCCGAAGTACGGCTGCTGGCCGTCCACCCCGGCGGGCGGGACGTTCGGGCTCGTGTCACCCGGGGGGTAGGCCTGCTCGGCGGGGGCGAAGGCGCTGGGGGCGGCGTCCGGCGGCGCGTAGGGATTCCGCTGGTCCGGGGAGGGAGCGTAGGGGTTCTGCTGGTCAGCGGGTGGGGCGTAGGGGTTCTGCTGGTCGGCCGGGGGGGCGTACGGGTTCTGGCTGGGCTGGTTGTGGATGTTGGGCTGGCTGTCCGCGGGGACGTACGGGGCCGGCTGGTACTCGGCGGGCGGAGCGGCGTACTCCTGGCCCGCGGGGGCCGTGTCGGCGGGGGCGTAGGCCGACTGGCCGAAGCTCTGCGGCGCGAAGGCCTGGTCCGGCTGCTGCTGGTCCGAAGGGGCGGCGGGCAGCGCGCCTCTGATCTGCGGCTGGGGCGCGGCCTGCTGGGGGTCATGGCCGTACTGCTGGTTGTCGGCCGGGGGCGCGTAGCCCGACTGCTCGGGCTGTCCGCCGTGGGCGGGCTGCTGGCCGTAGTCGGGATGCTGGCCGGACGGGGGCTGCTGGCCGTATCCCGGCTGCTGGCCCGACGGGGGTTGCGGGCCGTAGCCGGGCTGGCCGGACGGGGGCTGCTGGCCGAAACCGGGCTGCTGGCCCGACGGGGGTTGCGGACCGTAGCCGGGCTGGCCGGACGGAGGCTGCTGGCCGAAACCGGGCTCCTGCTGGCCGTACGCGCCGGAGGGCTGCTCCTGGCCGAAACCGGGCTGCTGGCCGAACGCGGCGGGCTGCTCCTGCTGCCCGAAACCGGGCTGACCGGGCTGACCCGGGCCGGGCTGTCCGGGCTGGCCGTAGCCGGGGGCGGGCTGCTGCTGGCCGTAGTAGGGGGGCTGCTGGCCGAACTGGGGCTGGTAGACCTGCGCGGCCGGCCGGTCGGGGACGACCTGCGGCAGCAGGTAGACGAGCGCGATGGCGGTCAGCGCGAGCGCGGGCGCGCCCAGCAGCACGAGCTCGATCGCGGACCGGGCGCCGTCGCCGGTGAACACGCCGAGGACGAGCGAGAGCATGCCGCCCACCGCGGCCATCGCCAGCCCGGCCACCGCGGCGTACGCGACGGGCTTGGCCTTGGGCGACGGCTCGCCGACCTTGGTGAGGAGCAGCACGGACCCCACGAGCAACGCCACCACGTACGGGCTCGTGATGTCGAGGGTGTTCCAGGAAGCACGTTCCATGATGGTCGTGTCGGGGTCACCGACCAGGACGCGACCGAACCTCACCAGGACGTACATCAGTCCTAGGACGACCATGGCCCACGCGGCCGGCTCCCTCAGCCGGGCGACGTCAAATCTACTCACAACTACCCCCATCGGACCCTTTAGCCCGAAGGGAGTTTGCCACATCACTGACGAGGCTCGCGGGAGTCCCAGAAACCTCTTCCATCCCAATTCTACAAATATCCCCATGTACAGGGGTTTCGGCACGGCCAAAACCGGTCCCGAGGCGGGCCTGCCAGAGCCCGGTGGAAGACTGGGCCGCATGCACATCGTGTCCCTCGCCGGCGGCATCGGCGGCGCCCGTTTCCTGCGCGGCCTGCGCGCCACCGAGCCAGACGCCTCGATCACCGTCATCGGCAACACGGGTGACGACATCACCCTGTTCGGCCTGCGGGTCTGCCCCGACCTCGACACCGTGATGTACACCCTGGGCGGCGGCATCGACGAGGAACAGGGCTGGGGCCGGGCCAAGGAGACCCACGTCGTCAAGGAGGAGCTGGCCGCCTACGGCGTCGAGCCGCAGTGGTTCGGGCTGGGCGACCGCGACTTCGCCACCCACATCGTGCGCTCGCAGATGCTGGAGGCGGGCTATCCGCTCTCGCAGATCACGCAGGCGCTGTGCGCGCGCTGGCAGCCCGGCGTGCGGCTGCTGCCGATGACCGACGACCGCTGCGAGACCCACGTCGTGATCGAGGACGACCGCGGCAAGCGCGCCGTGCACTTCCAGGAGTGGTGGGTACGCCTGCGCGCCTCGGTGCCCGCCCAGTCGTTCGCGCTGGTGGGGGCCGACACCGCGAAGCCCGCGCCCGGCGTGCTCGAGGCCGTCGAGCAGGCCGACGTGGTCATCCTGCCGCCGTCCAACCCGGTGGTGAGCATCGGCACGATCCTGCAGGTCCCGGGCATCCGCGAGGCCCTGCTGCCCAAGACCGTGGTCGGCGTCTCGCCGATCATCGGCGGCGCACCCGTCAGGGGCATGGCCGACGCCTGCCTGACGGCCATCGGGGTGGAGACGACCGCGCAGGCCGTCCTGGAGCTGTACGGCTCCGATCTCGTCGACGGCTGGCTGGTGGCGGAGGAGGATCACGCGGTCGCCCTCGACGGCGTCAGGGTGGTCGCCAGGCCGATCCTCATGCATGACTCCGACGCCGCCGCCGGCATCGCCCGCACCGCACTCGACCTCGCCCTGGAGCTCGCCCGATGACCGCCTCCCAGCACCCGTCGCCCCACTCGTCGCCCGGGACCGCCTCCCACCGGTCGCAGGCTCCCGAGCCCGCGGGCCCCGCGCGGCGGATCGAGGTGATCGCGGTCACGGGCATCGGCGAGGTGCGGCCGGGCGACGACGTGGCGACCCTGCTCAAGGACGCGGGGCTGCGTGACGGCGACGTCGTGGTCGTCACCTCGAAGATCGTGAGCAAGGCGGAGGGCAGGGTACGGCAGGCGCCCGACCGCGCCCAGGCGATCGAGGACGAGACCGAGCGCGTGGTGGCCCGGCGCGGCGACACCGTGATCTCGCAGACCCGCCACGGCTTCGTCATGGCCGCCGCCGGCGTCGACGCCTCCAACACCGAGCCCGGCACCGTGCTGCTCCTGCCCGCCGATCCCGACGCGTCGGCCAGGCGCATCAGGGCCGGCCTGAGCGTGCGCGCCGGAGTGATCGTCTCCGACACGTTCGGCCGGCCGTGGCGCAACGGCCTCACCGACGTGGCCATCGGGGCGGCGGGCGTGCGGCCGCTCGACGACTTCCGGGGCACGTCCGACGGCTACGGCAACGAGCTGGGCGCGACGGTCACGGCGCTGGCCGACGAGATCGCGGGCGCGGCCGAGCTGGTCAAGGGCAAGCTCGGCGGGGTTCCCGTGGCGATCGTGCGCGGGCTGTCCCACCTGGTCACCGACGACGACGGGCCGGGCGTCAGGCCTCTCGTGCGGGCGGCCGACGAAGACCTGTTCCGCTACGGGTCGCGCGACGTGGTGTTCGCCCGCAGGACGATCAGGGAGTTCGCCGACCGGCCCGTCGACCCCGCGGCCGTGCGCAGGGCGGTGGCGGCAGGCATCGCGGCGCCGGCGCCGCACCACACGACCCCGTGGCGGTTCGTGCTGGTCGAGTCGCCCGAGACCAGGACGAAACTGCTCGACGCGATGCGCGAGGCGTGGATCCGCGATCTGCGCGGCGACGGGTTCACCGAGCAGTCGATCGCCAAGCGGATCAAGCGTGGTGACGTGCTGCGCAACGCGCCCTGTCTGGTGGTGCCGTGCCTGGTGATGGAGGGCTCCCACACCTACCGCGACGAGCGGCGCAACGCCTCCGAGCGGGAGATGTTCGTCGTGGCGACGGGCGCCGGGGTGGAGAACTTCCTGATCCAGCTCGCCGTCGAGGGGCTCGGGTCGGCGTGGGTGTCGTCCACGATGTTCTGCCGGCCGGTCGTGCGCGAGGTGCTCGGCCTGCCCGGGTCGTGGGATCCGATGGGCTGCGTGGCCGTCGGGCACGCGGCCGCGCCGCCGCGCGAGCGGGCGCCGCGCGATCCTGACGACTTCATCGTCACGCGTTGACCGGGTGACGGAACTCCAGTCATCCGGGCATTTACCGTTAGGAAAGTTTCCTTTACATTCGGCTCATCCCCCCATGTGAAGGAGCCGCCGAATGAGAAGAACGCTGACCTTACTCGCCGTGGTGGTGGTCGCGTTCGCCACCACGGTGTTCAACACCGCACCCGCGTTCGCCCACGGCTACGTGAACTCGCCGCCGAGCCGCCAGGCCAACTGCGCCCAGGGCAAGGTGCCCGACTGCGGCAACATCATCTACGAGCCGCAGAGCGTGGAGGGACCGAAGGGCCTGCGCAGCTGCCACGCCAACCTCCCGCAGTTCGCCCAGCTCAGCGACGAGAGCAAGCCGTGGCCCGTCGCCTCGGTGGGCGGCACCACGACCTTCACCTGGACGTTCACCGTCCAGCACGCCACGCGCGACTTCGAGTACTACATCGGCGGCACGCGGGTGGCCGTCTTCGACGGCGGCGGCAGGCAGCCGCCTCCCACGGTCTCGCACACGGTCGACCTCTCCGGGTTCTCCGGGCGGCAGAAGATCCTGGCGATCTGGAACATCGCCGACACGGCCAACGCCTTCTACTCGTGCATCGACGTACGCATCGGGGGCGGGAGCAACCCGGACCCGACCGTCACGCCCACGCCCACCCCGACCCCGACCCCGACCAGCACCCCGACGACTCCCTCGGGCATCTGGAAGGCCGGCACGGCGTACACGACCGGCAGCACGGTCACCTACAACGGCGCCACCTACCGGTGCGTCCAGGCGCACACCGCCATCGCCGGGTGGGAACCGCCCAACGTTCCCGCCCTCTGGCAGCGCGCCTAGCACCGCTGAAGGGGGCGTCCCGCGCCCCCTTCACGCGGCCCTCACGTCGTCGGCTTGCAGGTGGGGTGGCAGAGCCGGCGGGCCAGGGCGGCGAGGAAGACGTCGATGATCTCCTCCGGCTCCTTCGCCGCGTGCAGCGAGCCGTTCGTGGCGGCCGCGATCTGCGACAGGCTCGACCGGTCCACGTCCTTGCCGAACGCGATGATGATGATCTGGACGGGCCGGTCCGGGTTCCACCCGTCCCGCAAGGCCTGGAGAAGCCCCGCGAGGTCGGTGCCCTGGCCGTCGTCGCGGCCACCGGTGATCACCAGGAGGGCGTTGTTCATGTCGTCGCGGTAGTCGCCGGTGACCTTGCGGAAGCCGCTGAGTATCGAGTCGTAGAGCGAGCTGTCCGTCTTCGGATGGGCGGTCATCGTGCTGGTCAGCTCGTCCAGCCGACTGCGCCGGATCACCTGGCCCGACTCGGGTTCGTTGATCGGCCCGAGCGTGACCCGCTCCCGGTAGCCCTTGATGCCGCCGAGCCGGTCGGCGAACTCCCAGAACCCCATGCGCGTGGAGTCGGGGAACAACCGCAGCCCGATCTTGGCCGCGTCCAGCGCCACCCTGATCCTGGTCCTGCCGTTCAGCTTCTCCGCCATGTGCTTGGAGGCGTCGGTCAGCACCAGGATGTTCGTCGGCGGTGCCAGCCTGCTCCAGGCGGCCAGCGCCGCGTCGATGTCCTGCGGCGACACCGACGGCCTCGTCTTCGGGGCCGCCGAGGGGACCTGCGGCCCGGGAGAGATCGGCCCCTGCCGCCCGTCTCCCGACCTGAACCCGGCCCGCCGTACGATCTCCTGGGCCTGCGGCCCCTCCAGCCAGCCGGCGAAGGCCGCGGACGCCTCCGCCACCGCCGGGTCGGTGGTGGTGACCACGTACGGGTAGTCGAGGTTGATCGTGCCCTCGCGCGGGTGCAGCGCCACCACCGGGTCGTCCGACGGGCGCAGGTTGTGCTGCCGCACCGACTGCTCGGGGACGATCACGACCGGTCGTTTCCAGAACGCGCGGTCGTCGACCGCGTCCAGCATGCTGCGGTAGTCGGGCGCCGAACCGGCCTGCGCCCACCGTACGAACGCGGTCAGCGCCTTGTCGGCCTCCGGGCCCGTGCCGACGACGTCCCTGGCGGCGGCCACCGTGGCGATGCCCGCCCCGGCGAGGGACGGGTCGGGCACGCGGACGATGTCGGGCTCGTCCTCGGTGGGCGTCAGCCGCCCGCGCACGGTCGAGGGGAAGACCATCCGCCAGTTCATCTCGGTCTTACCGACGGAGAACCGCTCGGCCAGCGACTGGCGGGTCGCGAACACGAGGGGCGACGTGGCCACCACGCTCTCGCCCGCGGGCAGCGCGCTCGCCCCTTGCTGGCGGGCCAGCCTGATCCACGCGGAGGAGTCGGCGATCCAGCCGTCGGGCCGCTCGCGCAGCACGCCCGCCCGGTCGCCGATCAGCGTGCGCAGGACGGTGGCCGGCGGGTGCTCGGTCACCTGGACCAGCACGCACCTGCCGCCGACCGCCGTCTTGGTCTCGTTGAACCGCCCCGCGGCCTGCATCGCCGCGGGCGCCACGTCGACGGCCGCCGCCACACTCACGAGAACAGGCTCTCGTGCGCTGCACAGCACGCCCCCGCCGCCGAGCACCGCGACGGCGCCCGCCGCGACGATCGCCACGGCCGCGAGCGTCGCCAGCATGCCCCGCCGGAACGCCTTCCTGCGCCGCCGCTCAGGGGGCAGCGCGGCACGGTGCCGACCCAACCGCACGGTGAACCTCTCTCCGGGGAGTGACGATTCTTCCAGCGCCTCCCGTGGCGGGCGCCTTGTTAGAACATGTTATAACTAGGCGATCGGGAGGGCCCTCCTGACGCTCTGGCACACCCCGTCACTCGCCTGCGAGGCCCGCAGCCGCTCCGCCGCCGGAGTCGCGTACTCGGTGGTGCGCTGCCTGGCCGGGCGGCCCGTGGCCTCGACCATCTCCCGCAGCTCGCTGATGGTCTTGTAGGAGCCGTTCTCCGAGCCGGCCATCCGGCTGATGGTCTCCTCCATGAGCGTGCCGCCGAGGTCGTTCACGCCGCCCTGGAGCACCTGGCGGCACAGGTCGTCGCGGAGCTTGACCCAGGAGCACTGGATGTTCCTGATCGCGCCGTGCAGGAGGATCCTGGCCAGGGCGTGCACGGCTCTGTTCTCCTGCGCCGTGGGGCCCGGCCTGGCCAGGCCGGCCAGGTAGATGGGGGCGCTGGTGTGCACGAACGGCAGCAGCACGAACTCCGAGAACCCGCCGGTCCTCTCCTGGAGCCGCCGGATCAGCTTGATGTGCCTGACCCAGTGCAGGTGGTTGTCGACGTGCCCGTACATCATGGTGGACGTCGTGGGGATGCCCACGTCGTGCGCCGTGGTGATCACGTCGACCCATTCGGCGGCCGGCAGCTTGCCCTTGGTCAGCACCCACCGCACGTCGTCGTCGAGGATCTCGGCCGCCGTCCCGGGCAACGAGTCGACGCCCGCCTCCTTGGCGGCCTCCAGCCAGGCGCGGACGGACATGTTCGTCCGGCTCGCGCCGTTGATGACCTCCATCGGGGAGAACGCGTGCACGTGCATGCCCGGCGTCCTGGCCTTCACCGCCCTCGCGATGTCGAAGTACGCCGTGCCGGGCAGGTCGGGGTGGATGCCTCCCTGCATGCACACCTCGGTCGCCCCCGCCTCCCACGCCTCCTGCGCCCGGTCGGCCACCTGGTCGAGGCTCAGCGTGTACGCGTCGGCGTCGGTCCTGCGCTGGGCGAACGCGCAGAAGCGGCAGCCGGTGTAACAGACGTTCGTGAAGTTGATGTTCCTGTTGACGACGTAGGTCACGTCATCCCCCGCCGCCTCCCTGCGCAGCCCGTCGGCGATCGCCGCCAGCTCGTCCAGCGCCTCGCCCTCCGCCCCGAGCAGCGCGACCGCCTCGGCGTCCGTCAGGCCCGCGGGATCCGCCTCGGCCCGCCTGAGCGCCGCCCGCACCTCGCCTGGCGTCGCGCCCCCGCCGCCGGCCGGCGTGGCGGGATCCGGGGCGAGGCGGTCGCGGAGTGCGGTCCAGTCGCCGTAGACCTGGTCGAAGTCGTCGCGCCGGTCGCTGGTCCGCCCGGTCGTGTCGACCTCGACGTGCAGGTCGACCCGGCCCGACGCGGCGAACCCCCCGTCGGGCTCCTGCCAGGGCAGCCCGCGCAGGACGGCGTCCTGCCTGGCCAGGCCCGTGGCCGGGTCCGCCAGGGCGGCCACGTGCCCGAGCAGCCGCGGGTCGAGCCACGGCTCTCCCGCCAGCACGTACTCGGGATAGATCGTCAGCCGCTCCCGCAGCTGGAAGCCCTCCTCGGCGGTACGGGCCGCGAGGTCGTCGATCTGCGGCCAGGGCCGCTCCGGGTTCACGTGGTCGGGCGTGAGCGGCGACACCCCGCCCCAGTCGTCGATGCCCGCCCGGATCATGAGCGCGTGCTCGGCGTCCACCAGGTTCGGCGGCGCCTGGAGGCGGACGCGGGGGCCGAGGACGAGGCGGGCGACGGCGATGGTGGCCGCCAGCTCCTGCAGGTCGGCGTCGGGCAGCCCGCGCATGGCGGTGTCCGGCTTGGCGCGGAAGTTCTGGACGATGACCTCCTGGATGCCGCCGTACTCGCGGGCCACCCGCCGGATCGCGAAGATCGACTCAGCCCGGTCCTCCACCGTCTCGCCGATGCCGATGAGGATCCCGGTCGTGAAGGGCACGCCGCTGCGGCCGGCGTCCTCCAGCACCCGCAGCCGCACGGCCGGGTCCTTGTCCGGCGATCCGTGGTGGGGCTGCCCCTTCTCCTCGAACAACCGCCGCGACGTCGTCTCCAGCATCATCCCCATGGACGGCGCGACGGGCTTGAGCCGCTGCAGGTCGCGCCAGCTCAGCACCCCCGGGTTGAGATGCGGCAACAACCCGGTCTCCTCCAGCACCCTGATCGCCATGGCCCGCACGTAGGAGAGCGTGTCGTCGTAGCCGTGCGCGTCGAGCCACTCGCGGGCCTGGCGCCAGCGGTCCTCCGGCCGGTCGCCCAGCGTGAACAGCGCCTCCTTGCACCCCATCGCCGCCCCCTGCCGGGCGATCTCCAGCACCTCGTCGGGGCTCAGGAACGGCGACTCCAGCCTGTGCGGCGCGGTCGCGAACGTGCAGTAGCCACACCGGTCCCGGCAGAGCCGGGTCAGCGGGATGAACACCTTCCTGCTGTAGGTGATGACGCCCTCGCGGCCGGCGGCCGCCAGCCCGGCGTCGCGTACGCGGGAGGCGTGGTCGAGCAGGGCGTCAAGCTGCTCGCCCCGGGCGTGCAGCAGGACGGTCGCCTCGGCGACGTCGATGGCCTTGCCGTCGCGGGCACGGGCGAGAGCACGGCGGAGCGCGGAATCGCTGACGGGACTCATAAGGGCACAGTACGTGGAGCTGGGTTCGCCGCTCGCACCCAGGGCGGCTCAGAACGCCCGGTAGTCGCGCGCGGGCATCCGCGGCCCGCGGGCGGGCGGGCGCAGCCCGGTGAGCCAGACCAGCACCGCGGCGCGGTGCCGATGCCCTTCGTACGGCTCAAGCAGCCGCAACATCCCCTGATCGTCGGTCTTCTCCCCCGTCAGCGCGTAGCCCACGAGCTTGGCCAGGTGGAAGTCGCCCACGCTCACCGCGTCGGGGTCGCCGAACGCGCGCTGGCGCACCTCGGCCGACGTCCACACCCCGATCCCCGGCAGCGCCCGCAGCAGCCGGTCGAGCTCTTCCGTGGTGGCGGCGGCCTCCAGCTTGGCGGCGTGCCAGGCGGCGTTCGCGATGGTCCTGGCGCGCACGGCCTCGGCGCCCGCGCGGTGCCAGTGCCAGCTCGGGATCTGCCGCCACACCGCGGTCTCGGGAACGACCCGCATGCCTTCGGGAGCGGGTCCCGGCGCGGGCTCGCCGTAGCGGGTGAGCAGCCAGCGCCAGGCCCGCCACGCCTCCTGCCCGACGACCTTCTGCTCCAGCACGGCGGGGACGAGCGCCTCCATGACGCGGCCGGTCCTGCCGATCCGCAACCCCGGATTTCTGCGTACGGCCTCCGCCAGGACCTCGTGCCTGACGCTGAAGCCCGAAACATCGTCGTCGGCCCCCAGCAGCGCCGGCAGCGTCTCCAGCGCCCACTCCGCGCCCAGCCCCCACGCCCGCCCGTGCACGGACCCGCCCTCGACGCTCACCCGCAGCGTGCAGGGCCCGTCGGGCGTCCTGGACGTGCGCCACACGGCGCCGTCACCGCCGCGGCGCCAGGTGGGGTCGCCGCCACCCCGCCGGTGCGGCTGCAGCGCCAGCCCCACGTCAAGCGGCCCGCGGGGCCCCCACCTGCGCTCCTTCACCCTTACAGTGTGCCGCGAGCGTGCGGCGTCTCAGACGTCGCTGGAATGGCGCACCGCGCGTTCGGGCAGCGCGATGTCGGGCCAGACCCGCGCGCCGTGCTGCAGTTCGTTGCCCGGTCCGACGACGGCCCGGTCGCCGATCACCGCGTCGTGCACCGCCGCGCCCGCGCAGACCCGCGCCGCCGTGCCCACCACGGAGTCGGTCACGACGGCGCCGGGCTCGATGACGCAGTCGTCGAGCAGCACCGACCCGGCGACCGAGGCTCCGGCGCCCACCACGACCCGCGCGCCCACGGCCGTGCCACCCTGCACCTTGGCCTCGGCCGAGACCCGCGCCCCGTCGAGCGCCAGGTATTCGCCTGTGGGACCGGGCAGCGCGGGCGAGGCGAGCCGGCCCAGCACCAGGTCGCGCGACCCGCGGACGAACGCGGCGGGGGTGCCGACGTCGAGCCAGTAGCTGCGGTCGGCGTAGCCCAGCACGAGCTCCCCCGACTCGATCAGCCCGGGGAACGTCTCCCGCTCCACCGACACGACCTCGTCGCGCGGGATCGAGTCGATCACCGACCGGGTGAAGACGTAGCAGCCGGCGTTGATGCGGTTGGTCACGGGGTTGGGGGTCTTCTCCAGGAACGCGGTCACCCGCCCGGAGTCGTCGGTCGGCACGCATCCGAATCGGGTGGGATCGTCCACTTCTGTCAAATGGAGCGTTACAGCGGCCCGCCGTGCGAGGTGTGTGCGCACCTGATCGCCGATGTCGTGCCCGGACAGGATGTCGCCGTTGAGGATGAGCACGGGGTCGGAGGGGCCCGAGGTGAGCGCCTCCGCGGCGTTGCGGATCGCGCCGCCCGTGCCGAGGGGCGTCTCCTCCGTCATGTATTCGAGTGAGAGCCCGAACGCCGCCCCGTCGCCGAACGCGGGCTCGAACATCGCCGCCTTGTAGGACGTCGCGAACACGATCCGGCGCACGCCGAACGATCGTGCTCGCGCGAGCTGGTGGGCCAGGAACGGCACGCCGGCGGTCGGGAGCAGCGGCTTCGGCGTGCCCAGTGTCAGCGGGCGCAGGCGCGTGCCCTGCCCCCCGACCAGGAGGATCGCCTCGAGGTCTGGCAATGAGCTCGTCATCATTCCGAGAGGTTACCGAACTATTCGATCGCGCGTTGATAGGAGCTGAGATGCGCCTCGGCCGAGGCGTCCCAGGTGAATTCGCGGGCGCGGGCCAGCCCCGCCTCCCGCAACTGCCGCCTGCGCTCGGGCGCGGCGAGCAGCTGTCCGAGCGCCGTTCCGATGCTGCCGGCGTCGGGCTCGGTGTAGGCGACCGCGTCGCCACCCACCTCGGGCAGCGACGAGCGCTGGGTGGTCAGCACGGGCGCGCCGCAGGCCATGGCCTCCAGCACCGGAAGCCCGAAGCCCTCTCCCCGCGAGGGGAAGGCCACCACGAGCGCCCCGCCCAGGAACCCCGGCAGATCGGACGCGCCCAGGTAGCCGGGCCGTACGACCTTCACGGTGGCCTCGACCTCGCGGCAGGCGGCGTCCACCTCGTCGTCGTGCACGCCGCCGCCGAGCACCAGCGCGGGGGCCCGCTCCAGCGCCGCGACTGCGGCGGCGAAGCCGCGGATCAGGTTGGGAACGTTCTTGCGGGGGTCGAGCGCGCCCAGGAACGCCACGTAGGGCTGGCCGTGCAGCCCGCAACGCATGGCCGCCCGGCGGATCTCCTCCTCCGACGGCGGGTGGAACTGCGCCAGGTCGACGCCGTGGTAGGCGACGTCGATGCGGGTGGGGTCGGCGGCGAGCACGCGCACCAGCTCGTCTCTGGTCGCCTTCGAGGGCACGATGATCCGCCGGGCGCGTCGAACGGCCGTACGGGTGGCGGAGCGGAAGAACGACGCCCGCGGCCGGTGCCGGTCAGGCTCGGTGAACCAGGTGGCGTCGTGCACCGTCACGACCGTCGGCAGCCCTGAGCCGAGCGGGATGGAGTAGTAGGGGGCGTGGATCACGTCCGCGCCCGCCTGGCGGGCCAGCAGCGGCAGGCCCGTCTGCTCCCAGGCGAGCCTGGCCGCCCTGTTGGTGATCGCGACGGGCCCGGCGATGACCTGCGCCGAGGGCGCGAGGCGCCGGTATCGCTCGGCCTCGGACCGCTGGCAGACCACCGCCACGTCCGCGCCGGCCCGGTGGAGCCCGGCAACCAGCCCGTCCACGTATCTGATCAACGCGCCGCGGTCCGCGGGGACCGCCGCCGCGTCAACGAGCACTCGAGGCATACGAAGATCTTCTCCCCTCAAGATCCACGCGGGACCCGGTAGGTCCCCCTCTGAACTTCAGCCTATGGCCAGCGTCCCCTCAATCGTGGCCCAAATCACACCTTGTCGCGACGTGCAGCGATTCCCGCCAGCCCGGCGCAGATCAGGTCCCCCAGGATGATGACGACACGGGAGGTGAGCGCCACCGCGATCGCGGGACCGGCGGCCAGATGAGGGGCCAGCACCCCGACCATGGCGGCCTCCCGCACCCCCGCGCCGGCCGGCACGACGAAGGTCATGATGCCCAGGCACCAGGACAGCGCGAACGCGCCGATGGCGAAGAGCAGCCCGCTCTCGGGTGCGATGAAGAAGAAGTGCACGCCGTACGCGGTCCAGCCGGCCAGCGCCCAGCCGAGCGCGGCGAGCATGCCGCGGCGGGTGAGCGGGCGTTCGAGCGGCTCCCGCTTGAGCCGGCGCAGGGCATAGCCGATCACGCCGTTGACGACCTTGGGTTCGAGCAGCACCAGCAGCAGGGGCAGGAACAGCAGCAGCCAGCCGTAACGGTCCCAGCCGAGCGTGACCAGCGTGACGAGCAGGCCGGTGGCCAGCTGGATCGGCATCATCAGGAAGAACGCCGCCGCGCTGCGCGAGCGCGGCACGCCGAGGTCGCGGCCCATCTCCATCTGCGCCAGCACGGGCCAGATGGTGCCGGGGATGTATTTGCCGAGCTGGCCGACGAAGAAGACCTTGGCTGCCGCTCTGAGCGGCAGCGGGGAGCCGAGGTCGGACAGCAGGGTGCGCCAGATGAGCATGGCCCCGAGCAGCGCGGCGACCACCGCGACCAGCGATCCGGCCAGCGCGGGCCACGTCAGGCCGGCGAATCCGGCCACCACGTCGTCCCACTGCCCGGCCACGGCCCATCCGCCGAACCCGAGCGCGATCAGCAGGAACCCGTACCTGATCGTGGCCCGGGCCACGGACCGCCTCGGGCGGGCCGCCTCCTCGCCCGCGCCGGCCGAGCCGTCGCTCACGCCGGTCGCGCCCGGTCCCGGGCCACCCGCGCCCGATCCGCCCGTGCTCACAGCGGGCGGACCGGCTCGGGCGGCTGCGGCAGCGCGGCGCCCGCGGGCCGCCGCGGGCTCTTGGTCGCCACCCACAGGTAGGTCGGCACGACCGGCAGCAGCAGCCGCAGCACCCCGCGCGGCACCCTGGACAGCACCGCCTTCACCACCCTGCCCAGCGCCCCCGGGAACAGCTCGGACCCGGCGAACCGGGTGGGCGTGGCCAGCACGGGGAACGTGTAGTCCCACACGTGGAAGGCGCGCAACATCCTGCGCAGCCCGCGCCGGGTGCGGAAACGTTCGTAGTAGTGGTCGGCCCGGCCGAACGCCCGCACGTAGCGGTCGGCGGCCGCCGGCGGGAGGTAGGACAGGAACGGCAGCTTGTAGTGGGGCTCCATGACGCCGAGCCGGTTGCCGAGCCCGAGGTAGAGCACCCCGTCGTCCGACAACACCCGGTGCATCTCGGCCACCACGGCGTCGGGGTCGACCACGTGCTCGTAGATGTGGTTGAACACCAGCACGTCGACCGACCCGTCGGGGAACGGCAGCGCCGTGCCGTCGCCGCACACGAACGCCACCCGCTCGCCGAACCGGTCGGCCGCCCTGCGCAGGCCAGGCACGTCGATGTCGATGCCCATGGTGTGCTTGGCCCCGGCCTGCGCGAGCTCGTCGGCGATGAACCCGGCCGAGCAGCCCACGTCGCCCACGGTCAGCCCGCCCAGCGGGCCGTGGAAGTGTTCCAGCACCGCGATGATCTTCGCGGCCTTCCGCCTCCGCTTCTCCTCGTCGAGCATGGCGGACTGGAACTCGCTGTATTCGAGCTGCGCGACCCGTTGCTTCACCACGGTGGCCACAGTACCGACCACGACGCCAATCCGATGTCAAGCCGCTTTGGTACGGTGGCCGACCTGGCTCAAAACCGACGAACGGGGGCGAAGTGACGTTCTTCGACAAGATCAGGGGCGAGTTCATCGACATCGTCGAATGGCTCGACGACAGCCGCGACACCCTGGTCTGGCGATTCCCCCGTCACGAGAACGAGATCAAGATGGGCGCCCAGCTCGTCGTCCGCGAGTCGCAGGTCGCCGTCTTCGTCAACGAGGGCCAGATCGCCGACGCGTTCGCGCCGGGGACGTACACACTGGAGACCCGCAACCTGCCCATCCTGGCCACGCTCAAGGGCTGGAAGTACGGTTTCCACTCCCCGTTCAAGGCCGAGGTCTACTTCGCCAGCACCCGCCGGTTCGCGGACTTCAAGTGGGGCACGCAGAACCCGATCATGGTGCGGGACGCGGAGTTCGGGCCGGTGCGGCTGCGGGCGTTCGGCGCGTACGCGGCCAGAGTCATCGACGCCCGCGCCCTCCTGCGCGAGCTGGCGGGGACGGACCCGCAGTTCCGCACGGAGGAGGTGGAGGGCTACCTGCGGCAGATGGTCGTGGGCCGGCTCGCCCACGCCCTGGCCACCGCCGGCGTGCCGCTGCTCGACCTGGCCGCCAGGCAGCACGAGATGGGGCAGCGGCTGGCGGAGGCGCTGACGGCCGACCTCGCGGGCGTGGGCATCGCCATCCCGACCTTCACCATCGAGAACATCTCGCTGCCGCCCGAGGTGGAGCGGGCGATGGACAAACGCTCGCAGATGGGGATCGTGGGCGACCTCGGGCAGTACGCGAGGTTCCAGGCGGCCGAAGCGCTGGAGAACGCGGGCGGGGCGGGCGAGGGCATGGGGCTGGGCATGGGCATCGCCGCAGGCCAGCAGATGGCCGCGGCGCTCGCCCCCCAGAGCCGGCCGGACACCCGGCAGGGGCCACCCCCGCTGCCCGGCGCCGGCCCCTGGTATCTCGGAGTGGACGGCGAGCAGCGCGGACCGTTCGACGCGGCCGGCCTGGCCGCCGCCGGGCTCACCCCCGACGCGCTGGTGTGGCGGGCCGGGATGCCGCAGTGGACCCCGGCCCGCGACGTGCCGGACCTCGCGCCCCTGCTCCGCGACACGCCGCCCCCGCTGCCACCCTCCTGACCCCGACACCCGCCTGGCTCCGCCGCCCGACCCCGCCGCCCGACCCCGTTCCTGGCCCGGGGGCCCCGGGCCCCGAGAGGACCTCCCGTGAGCTCCCCCACCCAGACCCCCGCCCAGCCGTGCGCGGGCTGCGGCGCGAGCGTGGCCTTCGCGCCGGGGACGACCGTCCTGCGCTGCCCCTACTGCGGGCTCGACCAGCAGATCGCCCCGCCCGCGCGGCAGGTACGCGAGCACTCCTTCGACGCGTTCCTCGCCAAGCCCCGCGTCCACACCCTGGCCAGGCACCAGTTCACCTGCCCCGGCTGCGGCGCCCGCACGGAGAGCGACGCCCTGTCCAGGGCCTGCCAGTTCTGCGGCACCGCCCTGGTGGCCGACACGGCGAACGACGCCCAGATCGCCCCCGAGGCCGTGCTGCCGTTCGCCCTCGACCGGGGCGGCGCCAGGAACTCGCTGCGCGGCTGGGTGCGGACCCGCTGGTTCGCCCCCAACCGCCTCAGGAAGGTCAGCGAGGCGGAGACCATGAAGAGCACGTACCTGCCGCACTGGACGTTCGACGCGGCCACGGTCTCCGACTACACCGGCCAGCGCGGCAAGCACTACTGGGTTACCCAGTCGTACACGTCCAACGGCCGGCGAAAGACCCGGCGGGTCCGCAAGACCCGCTGGTATCCGGCCGCCGGACGGGTCGCGCGCGGCTTCGACGACGTCCTGGTCCCCGCCACGAGACGGCTTCCCCAGGACCGGCTCGACGCGCTGCAGCCCTGGCCCCTGGAGCGGGCGGTCGCGTTCCAGCCCGGCTACGTGGCAGGGCACCACAGCCTCCGGTACGACACCGAGCCGCAGGCCGGCCTGGAGCTGGCCAAGGGCGTCATGCACGAGGTCATCCTGGGCGACTGCCGCCGGCACATCGGCGGTGACGCGCAGCGCGTGCACTCCGTGAACACCGCCTACTCGAACGTCACGTTCAAGCTGGTGTTGCTGCCGGTGTGGGTCGGCAACTACCTGTTCGGCGGCAAGACGTACCAGGTGATGATCAACGGGGTGAGCGGGGAGGTCCAGGGCGACCGGCCGTACAGCGCGGTCAAGATCACGCTGGCGGTGCTCGCCGCGCTGGTCGTGCTCGCGGCGATGGTCTGGCTCGTCTGGGGAAGGAACGCGTAGCCTGGCCCAATGCTCCGCCGCCTGCTGCGCGTCGTCCTCGCCCTGGTCGCGCTCGGTTTCCTGGGCTACGGCCTGGCCGCGAACTGGGAGGAGACCACGGCCGCCGTGGCCGCCATGTCGCCGTGGGCGGTGCTGGGGGCGTTCGCCGCGGTGCTGCTCGGCCAGTTCTTCATGCTCGTGGCCTGGCGCGAGATCCTGGCGGGGCTCGGCACGCGGGTGCCGCTGCGGGTGGCCGGGCGGATCATGTTCGTGGGCCAGCTCGGGAAATACATCCCGGGCGCGGTGTGGGCGTACGCCGCGATGATGGACCTCGGCCGTGACCACGGCAGCCCGCCGCGGCGCACGTTCGCGACGATCTCGCTGGGCCTGGTGATCAACATCGGCGTCGCGATCTCGATCGCCGCCGCCACGCTGGGCTCGCAGGAGGTGGTGCGGCAGGCCTGGTATCTCGTGCTGCTCGTACCAGTGATCGTCGTCTGCCTGCACCCCAAGGTGCTCACCTGGGGTCTCAACCTCGCGCTGCGCGTCGCCCGCAAGGAACCGCTGGAGAGCGTGCTGCCCGGCCGCACGGTCGTTGTCGCCGTGGCGTGGACGGCGCTCGGCTGGCTCGTGTACGGCGTGCACATCTGGCTGCTGGCCGGCGTCACCGACCTGTACATCGTGGCCACCGGCGCCTACGCGTTCGCGTGGGCGACCGGCATCCTCACCGTCGTCGTGCCCGCGGGCGTCGGCATCAGGGAGGGCGCGCTGGTGCTGGTGCTCGGGCCGATCGTCGGCACCCCCGCCGCGCTCGCGGTGGCGATCGTGTCGCGGCTGGCGTTCACCCTGTCCGACGCGACGGCCGCGGGGGTGTCGTGGCTGCTGGGCCGTCAGGCGCCGAGCAACACCCCCGTGTACGCGGACCAGAACGGCTCGGGATCGACCGCCTTGACCCCCGACCGCAACCTCTCGGGCTCGCCGGAGGCGTAGAACCGCTCGATCGTCTCGCGGAGCGCGCCGGCGTCGCCCGGCTCGACCAGGAGCCCGTCGACCCCGTCGGTGACGTGGTCGGCCAGCGCCCCGACGCGGGTGGCGATCACGGGCACGCCGTGCTCGTGGCCGAGCCAGACGTTCTGGCTGGCGGTCGCGGTGCGGTAGGGCAGCACGAGCGCGTCGGCGGCGGCGAACAACGCCGGCACGTCCTCGGCCGCCACGTAGCCGGGCCGCAGCTCGACGCGGTCGCCGAGGCCCAGCTCGGCGATCAGCGCCCTGGTCTCGTCGAGCCCGCCCCAGAACTCGCCCGCCACCGTCAGCGCGACGCCGTCGGGCAGCGCCCGCAGCAGCAGGTCGAGCCCTTTGTACGGCCGGACGATGCCGAAGAAGAGCAGCCGGCGGTGCACGGCGGTGGATCTCGCGGCGGTGGTCGAGGGCAGGTGCGGCGGCAGCCCGGCCACGCTCACGGGCGTGCCGGTCAGCCCTCTGGCCAGCGCGGCCTGCTGCTCGGAGTGGGTCAGCACGGCGTCGACCCGCTTGAGCAGCGCCCTCATCAGCGGCTGGTCGTAGGGTTTGCGCTCGTGCGGCAGCACGTTGTGGCACAGGGCGACAGCCTTGGCCCTGCGCCCCAGGCCGAGCAGGATCCCCAGGTAGGCCGGGACCTGCACCGGGCTAAGCACCGCCAGCACGACCAGGTCCGCCGAGCGCAGCCGCCGCCCCGCGGCGACCCATCCGCCGGGCCGGCGCCAGTCGAGCCTGCGCGCGGTCTTCGGATAGGGGCTGCCCTCTGGCGCGGAGATCGTCTGCCGGCCGGGATAGAGGAACGACGGATATTGGGCCCGCCACGACTCGATCACCACGTCGTGCCCCAGCGCCGCGAGCCGGTGTGCCAGCTCGGTGGTGTGCTGGGCCCCGCCCCCTTTGTACGGGTAGGTCGGGCCGACGATCGCGATGCGCACCGGTCAGTTCCCGCGCGAGCGCACGATCAGGTCCGCGAGCAGCGCCACGGACCCGATCAGCAACCCGGACAGGAAGATCATGACGGTGTTGGCCGGGAAGTAGAACGGCTGCTCGATCATGTCCCAGATGCCCTTCACGAGCCCGATGCCCACCAGCCACAGCGCGGGCGGCATCAGCACCTTGAGCGGGTTGAAGTACATGATCATCCGCAGCACCTGCAGGATGTAGCGGTAGGCGTCGGAGACGAAGCTGAACTTCGACTTGCCGGCCCGCTTGGCGTAGCCGATCGGCAGGTAGTAGACGTCGTGCTGGTTGGACAGGAACGACAGCGTGATCGTCGTGACGCAGGAGAATCCGGGAGGCAGCAGCCGGAGATAGGGCTTGGCCACCGGCCTGCGGAAGGCCCGCAGCCCGGAGTTGAGGTCGGGGATCTTCTGCCCGGCCAGCTTCTCGGCCACCTTGCGGATCACCCACTTGGCGGGCACCCGCAGCAGCTTGTGCGAGCCCTCCTCGCTGGTGCGCGCGCCGACCACCATGTCGATCGTGGAATCCTTCTCCAGGATCTGCACCAGCTCGGGGATGCGCTCGTTGGGGTAGGTCATGTCGGCGTCGGTCCACACGACGATCTCGCCCTTGGCCTCCTGCGTGCCGATGCGCCGCACGGTGCCGGCGCCGCCGTTGCGGTGGAAGGCGCGGATGCGCAGGTGGGGATAGCCGGGCGCGGCCTCCTTCAGCCTGGCCAGCGTCTCGTCACTGGAGCAGTCGTCGACGGCCACGAGCTCGTAGGTGTAGCCGCTCGAGTCCATCGCCCTGGTGATGCGCTCGACCTCGTCGATGACGTGATCCTGCTCGTTGTAGCAGGGAAGGACGATCGTGACGTATGGCGCTTCATCCACGGCAGGTCCACTCTTGGAGGCGTCAAGCGTGCTCACGAGGATCGAGGTTACTCTGCCCGGAGGAGCACAGAGTCTACCCTACAAGATCAACTCATTCCGACACGGCCATCCAGACGTTCATCCGCAGGGTCCAGGTGCCGTTCGGGGCCTCGATCAGCGAGCGCTCGTCCTGGCGCGCCACCAGCCCCATGATCTGTGTCGCCCGCCCGTACGGCGAGACCTGGCCCTCGTCGGCGGCCAGCACGACCGGCACGCGCCCCGTGCCCCGCACCCGTTCGATCAGGCGGCGGACCTGGTCCTCCGGCGCGACGTCGGTGAGCACGCGCCTGACCGCGGCCGCGGGCCGCCCGCACGTGCCCCGCACCGCCTGCATGAACCGGTCGCCGGTGACCCGCTCCACGAACAACACCGACGCGTTCCGCGGGATCTTGCCGCACATCGCCTCGACCGCCGCCGCCTCGCCCCGCTCGATCGGCGTGAACGCCGTGCCGATCGAGGTCACGGCCGGGGGCACGAGCACCAGCACCACCGCCAGCGCCGTGCCCCAGCACCGGACGCGCGTGCCGCGCCGGCCCGCCTGGTCGCGCAGCCAGGCCAGCGCGTACGCGGCCAGCAGGACGAGCCCAGGGATGACGACGGGGACCAGGCGGCGGGCGGCCCACGGATGGTCGGGGGTGATCTCGGGCCGCAGCAGCGTGGTGACGGTCGTCCAGCCGACGACCGCCAGCGGCAGCAGCCACTCCAAGGGCGTGCCGTCGCGCAGCAGCCGGCGGACGAGCAGGGCCGCGGCGACCGTGGCCAGCACGACCGCGGGCAGGCCGACGTACCAGACCGCCCAGTGCAGCGAGTATTCGAAGTAGAGCCGGGTGCCGTCGGGGGCCATGCCGTTGGCCCGCTGGATCGCCTCGATCATCGTGAACGTGCGCTGGTCGCTCTCGTGCGCGGGCACCCGGGTGACCGTCTGCACCCACGGCCGCGCGTAGAGGCCGGCCATGAGGAGCACGGTCAGCCCGGCGCCCGCCACCGGCAGCCAGCCCGGCGGCCGCCACCGCGCCAGGAGCGGCGCGGCGGCCGTGCCGGCCGCGGTGAGCACGAGCACGCCCGCGCAGATGAGCAGCAGCGGCCGGATCGAGCCCGCCAGATAGCCCAGGTACGGCCGGGCCAGCGCGTATCCGGCGAGCATCCCCAGCCCGCCGCCCGCGACCAGACCGGCCAGCAGCCCCGGCCCCAGAGCACCCCTGTTCCTTGCCGAACGCCACATCGCGATCAGCAGCCCCGCGAACGCCAGCACCGGCAGCACGTCGCGCAGCCCGTCGATCCTGACCAGCACGGCCAGCCCGAACACCAGCCCCGCCAGCACCCCGCGCCACCACCCCGGCCTGGCGAGCGCGTCGCAGGTCAGCGACAGGCCGCCGAACAGCAGGATCAACGACGGGATCTCGCTGAACGTGGTGCGGGAGGTGTAGAGGATCGGCAGGCTCACCGCGAGCGCCACCGCCGCGACCACCGCCCACCGCGCGCCGGCCAGCCGCGCCACCAGCCCGGCCAGCGTGAGTACGGCCAGCGCGCCCAGCACGGCGGGCATGGCGAACGGCGCCCCGAACCAGTTGCCCACCGCGAACAGCAGCGGCGCCCCCGGCATGAACTGCGGCACCACCCCGCCGGGCACGTCGAAGAAGCCGACGCCGGCGAAGATCAACCAGGGGTCGGACCCGCCGAACGCCTCGGCCTGCCGGGGGATGGGCAGCGAGCCGTGGTCCGCGATCCAGGCCGCGTAGAGCGCGTAGGTCGCCGGATCGCGCCTGACGGCGATCTGCTCGCTGTGCAGCAGCGTGTTGAACACGCCCGAGGCCACGGCCACCACCACGACCCCCGCGACCTGCCAGGGCGTGGCCTCGACCAGCTTGCCGAGCCGCCGCGTGCCCGCCCGGCACAGCAGCGCGGCGGCGGGCAGCCCGAGCAGCGCGGCGGGCAGCGGCGCGAAGTGGCCGAGCAGCAGCAGCGGCAGCCCGGCCAGCAGCCATCCCGCCACGGCGAGCGCGGGCAGCACCGTGAGCGCGGCGAGCAACCGGCCTGGTCGATCGTGTCCCATCGGTGAGCGAGCGTATCCAACAGCGAGCACCGGGCACGCCGGTGACAGGGGTGTGGCGCGCCACCAGTGGCACGGGTTCCGCGCGAACGCCGGTACCGTACGGTGGCAGACCGCCCGGGGGTGGCGGCCGGGTGTCGGCCGGGTGTCGGATCGCGCACCTCTGCGGCGTGCCGGAGATTCGGGAGGACGTACGGGTGATGTCGGAGGCTCGTGCGGAGGCGCCCGCGCCGGCCCGCCGGGGCAGGCGGCGTCTCCCGCGCGACACCCGCCGCCGGGCCCAGCGGTTGACACGGCGGCACGGATGGTTCCTGGCCGTGCTCGGCCTCGGCACGGCCCTGCGCGTCCTGGCGATGGCGGGTTACCGGCCCGCCCTGTGGTTCCCCGACACCTACACCTACATCGTCACCGTCTTCCACCCGCGCCCCGACCTGGTGCGGCCGGCGGGCTACTCGATGTTCCTCAAGCTGCTCGAGCCGCTGCACTCCTTCGCCGCCGTCGCCGTCGTGCAACACCTGCTCGGGCTGGCCACCGGCGTGCTCGTGTACCTGGCTGCGGCGCGCCGGGCGCCCCGGTGGGCGGCGACGCTGGCCACCGTCCCCGTGCTGCTGGACGCGTACCAGATCGAGCTCGAGCACCTGCTGGTCGCCGACACCCTCTTCATGTTCCTGGTCGTGGCGGCCGTCTCGCTCAGCATGACGCGGCGGCCCGCCACGGTCGCCGCCATCGGTCTGCTGCTGGCCGCCGCCGTGCTCACCAGGACGGTCGGCCAGCCGCTGATCGTCGTGCTGGCCGGCTGGTTCGTGTTGCGCGGGCGCATCCGTCCTGCCGGGGTGCTGCTCGCCGCCGCCCTGGTGCCGCTCGTCGCGTACGGCGCCTGGTTCTACGCCACCTACCAGCGGGTCGGCCTGGTGGGCGCGAACGGCGCCTTCCTCTACGCCCGCACGATGTCGTTCGCCGACTGCGACAGGATGGACCCGCCGCCCGATCTGAAGGTCCTGTGCGACCCGCGCCCGCCGGAGCGGCGCCCTCCCTCCCAGGAGTACATCTGGGCCAAGGACGCGCCCCTCGTCCTGCAGCCGGGGATCACCTTCACCCAGGAGAACGACGAGCTCGCGGCCAGGTTCGCGGCGCTGGCGATCACCACCCAGCCGCTCGACTACGCCGCCTCCGTGCTGGGCGAGCTGGGCCGCACGTTCGTCTGGGGCCGCCCGGTCTATCCTGACGCCGAGATTTACGGCTACTACGAGTTCCCGGTCAGCGAGCCAGGCCCGCCTGGCCGTTATCCCGCACAGGTCGGCGCCGAATATGCCAAGCTCTACGAGCAGGGTGCGATCGGCACGAAGATCGTCGAGCCTTACGCCGGATGGCTGAGGGCCTACCAGAGCGCAGCGCGGCTGCCCGGCCCGGTGCTTCTGGGGGTGCTGCTGGTGCCGCCGGTGGCGGCCGTCGCCGGGTTCCGGCGCAGGCGGCGGGGCCGGCCTCGCGCGGGGGCTCCGGCCTGGCTGGTGCCGTGGTCGGCGGCCGTCGTGCTGCTGGTCACACCGGCCGCGGCCGCCGAGTTCGACTATCGCTACGTTCTGCCGGCCGTACCTCTGGCCTGCCTGGCGGCGGCCCTCAGTCTCAAGCCTGATTCGCTGCGACGAGAACCCGGAGGGTGAAAAGAGTTTGGCGATGATATTCCACCCAATGTCCGGCTCTGAGTATGCTTTGCCGCGAAAACGTCACACCCGGGTCACGACCGTCGCCTACGATCATGGCCACGGGCACGCCGCACGTGTCCTACTCTCGTTGCCCGGAGCGACCAAGCCGGCGCGTCAGGCGCAAGAAGTGAGGCTAGGGGGCGTATGAGCGACTACAGGGGCGCGCCAGTAGCCGATTTTCCGCACGAGCGTCGAGGCGCTCACTCCCCGCCGGGCAGCAGGATGGCCCGCAGAGCGGCGGGCTCCACGCCGCCTCCTCCCCCGCCTCCTGACGACGACCGGCCACCCCGCGGCCACCGCGGTGGCGGCGGCGGTCAGGGCGGCAGGATGCGCGTGCTGGCCTGGGTCAGCATCGGCGTCACCTCGCTCATGGTCGTGGGCGCGCTGACCGGCTACGTCGTCTACCGCGACGCGTTCGGCAATATCAAGCAGAAGAGCATCAACGACGACATCATCAACCCGCGACCCGTCGACACCGGCGCGCTCAACGTGCTGCTCGTGGGCTCCGACACCCGCGCGGGCGAGGGCAATGCGAAATACGGCCAGGAGACCGCCAGGCAGGCCGACGGCGGCGGCAAGCGCACCGACACGATTATCCTGCTGCACATCTCCCCCGACCGCGACCAGGCCCGGCTGATCAGCTTCCCGCGCGACTCGATGGTGCAGATCCCGAAGTGCAAGAACGAGACCACCAAGCAGGAGATGCCGCCGCGCCGTGACATGATCAACTCGGCGTACAACTCGGGCGGCGTCGCGTGCACGATCTCCACGCTCGAGACCCTCACCGGCATCCGCGTCAACCACTTCGTCGAGGTCGACTTCAGCGGCTTCAAGAACATCGTCGACGCCCTGGGCGGCATCGAGATCTGCCTGAAGTCCGGCGTCAACGACAAATCCTCCAAGCTGGTGCTGCCGCCCGGCAAGAGCCTGCTCAACGGCGAGAAGGCCCTGGGCTACGTACGCCTGCGCAAATACGGCGACGGCAGCGACCTCCAGCGCATCAAGCGGCAGCAGATCTTCCTGAGCAAGGTCATCGCCAAGGCCACCAGCAGCGAGCTCATGACCGACGTCGGCAAGCTCAGAAACTTCATCGCGGCCGCCGCCGGCTCGGTCACCATGGACCCCGCGCTCGCCAACGACACCGAGAAGCTCATCTCCATCGCCATGAGCACGAAGCAGCTGACGGCGAAGGGGGTCGAGCTCACCACGGTCCCGGTGTTGCCCGACCCGGAGAACCCCGAGGCCCGCGTGATCTGGAGGCAGCCCGACGCCGAGAAGCTGTTCACCGCGATCAAGACGGACACCGAGGTCACCGAGCCGTCGCCGTCCGCCAGCGCCAGCTCCAGCTCCAAGCCCAAGGTCACGCCCAAGCCGGAGCAGGTGCGGGTCCAGGTGCTCAACGGCACCAAAACCCAGGGCAAGGCCGGCGAGGTCGCCGCCCAGCTGGCCGAGCAGGGCTTCAAGGTGGTCGAGGTGGGCAACTACGAGGCCCCGGGCGGCGCTACCCTGCCCAAGAGCGAGGTCCACTACGCCAAGTCGATCGAGACGGCGCCCGACTACGCCGGCGTGCTGGCCAAGGCCGTCGTGCCCAAGCCCTCGCCGGCGTCGGGCAAGGTCAAGGCGACGAATGCGCAGCCGTACACGTCCGCGACGACCAGCACCGGCGGGGCCAAGCTCAAGGGCACCCCGGTGATCCAGTTCGTCATCGGCGAGGACTTCGACTCGGTCAAGGTCAGCAAGCTGCCCGACAGCGTCGAGCAGAGCTCGATCAACGCGTCCGAGCAGAAGAACGTGTGCACCTGACGCTCCAAGTTGCCTGTGTAATCGGGTCATATCTCCCGCGTGAGGGACAGCACCCTTGAGAGCGGGATAGTGTGTTGCGGGTCGGCGACGCAGCGCGACACGGGGCCGCAAGGCCGTCCGCGTCGTGCTGCCGTCGTGTTCCCCGGCCCCGAGCGAAGCTGAGCGACTCCCCCAGTGTCTGACACCAGATGGTCCCCACCCGTCACGACCCCGCGGAGCCCCGACGGCGAGGACGGGCCCGCCGACACGGGAGCCCGATGGCCGCTGCCGGAGGAGACCTTCTGGAGCGAGGCCACCGACCCGCACGGCGTGCCCCCCGGCGAGCGCACCGCGCCGCAGCCGGCGGTGCGGGCCGATCGTCCCGTGGTCACGGCGCCCGCCGCGCAGCCCCAGGCGCAACCGCAGCCCAAGCAGCAGGCCGAGCAGCCGCCCAAGCGCAAGCGCGATCCGTTTCTCGACAACGTCAAGTTCATCCTGATCGCGCTCGTGCCGCTGGGCCACTCGCTGGTTCCGACCCTGTCGGCTGACTCCTCCAGGTCGCTGTACATCTTCATCTACACGTTCCACATGCCGCTGTTCGTGCTGATCAGCGGCTACCTGTCCAGAAATTTCTGGAACTCCAACGCGAAGACCAACAAGCTGGTCGACACGTTCCTCGTCCCCTACGTGATCGTCGAGGTCGGCTACGCCGCGCTCCGCTTCGCGCTGGGCCAGAAGTGGAGCCTGACGATCATCGACCCGGCGTGGCTCAACTGGTATCTCCTGGCGCTGCTGTTCTGGCGCCTGTCCACGCCGGTGTGGAAGCGCATGAAATACCCCGTGCCCGTGTCGATCGCAATCTACCTGTTCGCCGGGTTCTCGCAGATCTCGGGCGACTTCAGCATGGATCGCTTCTTCGGCCTCCTGCCGTTCTTCGTCATCGGCCTCGTGATGCAGCCGGAGCACTTCGAACTGCTCAACCGGCGCTGGATCAAGATCGTCTCGGCGGTCACGGTGCTCGGCGCGGCGGCGGTGGCCATCTACATCGCGCCCAAGGCCCCGCTCGGCCCCTTCTACTACAAGAACAGCTACCAGGACCTCGACCTGTCCTGGTACATGGGGCTCGGCCTGCGCGTCGGCCTGCTGGTGTGCGCGCTGGCCCTGTGCTTCGCCGTGCTGGCGCTGGTGCCCAGGAAGGAGACCTGGTACACCGACCTCGGCACCCGCACGCTCTACTGCTACCTGCTGCACGGCATCCCCGTCCTCATCGCCAAGGACCAGGGCTGGCTGGACTTCCCGTGGCTGTACGGGCCGCTCGGCGTGCTGGCGATCACCTTCAGCTCCTTCGCCCTGGCGATCGTGTTGTGCCTGCCGGAGACCCGCACGGTCTTCAAGTGGGTGCTTGAGCCCCGCCTGACCTGGCTCTACCGGCGGCCATCCCGAAGTTAAGCAGCCGTTCGGCCCGCATTAACGCCTTTGACCTGGTTAGCGCCGAGCATCGACACATGCGCGCATGTGTCGCCACGACCGTCCATCATCCCGAGGACGCCCGGATCATGCACCGGCAGATCCGGGCGCTGCTCGACGCGGGCCACGAGGTGACCTACGTCGCGCCGTTCACCTACTTCAACGTGACGCCGGCCATGGGGCTCGCGGCTGTCGACGTGGCGTACCACGCGTCGTCGGGCCGGGCCCGCGCGGCGCTCAGGCGCGGCGTGCAGGACGCGGACCTCCTGCTCGTCCACGAGCACCGGCTGCTGCGCACGCTGCCCCACCGGCGCCCCCCTGTCGTCTGGGACGTACGCGAGCAGGTGGCCCCGGCGCTGCTCGCCCGGGCGGGACGCCGGCACCGGGTGATCACCCCCGCGGTGGTCCCCGAGGCGACCCAGGTGTCGGCCGGACCACCTCCACCCGGCGACACCAGGGTCGTGCACATCGGCCGCCTGTCGGCCGAGCGCGGCGTGACGGAGCTGATCGGGCTGGCCGAACGCCTCGTCCCACACGGGATCAGGCTCGACCTGATCGGCTCGGCGGCCCGCGACGTGCGGCCGCTGCTGCGCGACGCCCAGCGCGTCGGCCTGCTCGACTGGTACGGCTACGTGCCCAACCGGCACGCCCTGCGCATGGCCGGGGGCGCGCTGGCGGGCCTGTCGCTGGCCGCCGGCACGGTGCCGGCGCCGCCCACCAAGATCATGGACTACATGGGCCAGGGGCTGCCCGTGATCACCACCCCGCAGGGCGCCGCGCTGGTCGAGCGGGCCGGCTGCGGCCTCGTGGTGCCCCTCGACGTGGACGCCGTCCTCAACGCCGTCCTGGACCTCAAGGAGGACCCGGCACGCCGGCTCAAGCTGGGCGCGCTGGGCCACGCCGAGGCGCGCCTGCGCCACCACTGGCCGGACCACGCTCAGGACTTCGTGCGCCGCGCCGAGTCGTGGGCCGGCCTGACCGCGCACGCGCTGGCGGTCTAAGGGCCCCGGACCCGGTGGCGGTTCAGGGTTTGTCCAGATCGAAGGCGACGTCCGCCAGGCGGACCGTGCGGACGCGCGGATCTCTGATCACCTCGCGCAGCTTCTCGATCGAGCCGACCTGGTCGACGTAGGCGTGGGCGAGGCCGCCGTCCGCCGCCTCGCGCAGCCGGTCCAGGGACAGGTCGAAGGCGCGCAGGTTGGCGTCGTCGTGCTCGCGGAGCAGGCCGACCCAGGCACGGAAATCCCGTAGCCCGCCGCCGCACGCTTCCTCGGTCATGTCGCCGCCCTTCTCGCCGAGGTTCGTCCGCGCGCCGGACCAGTAACCGAAGCCCCAGTTGATGGACAGGGCACCCGGCCTGCGCTCGTAGGCGACCCGCTCGGCACAGGTGCCGTGCGTCTTCAGGAAGGCCTTCATGTCGCTCTCGGGCAGGGGCGTGGCGAACTCCACGACCGCCAGCGCCCTGAGGTCCCCGGGCAGCCTGTCAAGCACCTTGCGCACCTCCTCCTTCGGGGCGAGGGTGGTGCCGACGTCGTACAGGGCTGTGGAGAGCCTGGTGTTGGCCGTGCTGCCCAGCGGCAGCCGCCCCACCCGGCCGAAGAGGTTCTGGCTGATCGTGTACGCGGCGCCGCCCGCGGGCCAGAAGTCGCCGACAGGACGCAGGGGAGCCACCTGCACCTCCAGGGACATCGACACCGGAGTGGTCTCGCAGCAGGCGCTCACGCTCACGGCGTAGGCCGGGCTGTACATCTTGAACGCGGTGCCGAGCACCGCCGCCATGCGCTGCTCGCGGTCGCCGCGGGTCTGCACCAGAGCCGACCCCCACGTGACCGCCGCGGCGAGGAGGACGAGGGCGGTCAGGACGATCGCGGCCGTCCTGAAGACACCCCGCCGGACGGCGTTCCGGGTGGCCTTCGGGTCGAAGTCCGGCATTTCTGGCAAGTCGTTGGTCATTCGGGGGCTCCGTAGATGTCGGCGAAGGCGTTCCTGGCCCGCCACACGGCGGTCTTGATCGAGGCGTGCTTCCTGCCGGTCATCACGGCCACCTCCACGAGCGAGAACCCTTCGAGGTAGACCAGCGTGAGCAGCCTGCGGTGCTGTTCGGACAGCCGGTCGAGGGCGTCGCGCACGTCGAGCGAGGCCACGTGGAGCGGAGGGACGCCCAGCTCGCCGGGGTCCGGCAGGGCCACCTCGATCCGGCGGCGGCGCACGTGGTCGATGAGAACGTTGCGGGCGATGGCGAGCAGCCAGGCGGCCGGGTTCTCACCGCGCCAGCCCAGCAGGGCCCTCGTCGCCTTGACGAAGGTCTCCTGCGCCAAATCTTCCGCGAGATGGGGGTCACGGGTCCTGCGCAGGAGGAACCCGCACACGAGCGGCCAGTGCTCGCGATACAGCTCCTCGATGATGACGCCCCCCGTGTCGGTTGGAAACTCACATCACACCTAGACGGCACCAGGGCGGGAATGGTCACACGGCCTGCCGGTTGATGCGCTGGAGACATGGCAACGCATCTGATCCACGGCCGGACGGTCGGCATGCCGGTGCGGGTGCGGGACGCGGAGATCTGCGGCGCCTTCCACCCGGTGCGCGCCGACGCCGCCAGGGCGGTCATCGCCTACTCCGGGCTCGACGTCGCCGAGGTCCTGCCGGGCAAGGCTCTCTGCGTGCTGCTGTTCGTCGACTACCGAGACGGCGACCTCGACGCCTACCACGAGTTCGGCATGGCGTTCCTGGTGCGCCCGCCCCCGTGCCGGTGGGGCACTCACATCACACCTAAGAGCTGCTTCTTAGATCTGCGGACTAAATGTGGTGATGTTGTCACGATGGGTGCATGAGGCGTGGTGACTTAACGAACGCCGAGTGGGAGCGGCTCAGGCAGCTGCTGCCCGAGGGCGGCCGGCGGGGTGGCCGATGGAATGACCACCGCAAGACGATCGACGGGGTGTTGTATCGGGCTCGGACTGGGCTGCCCTGGCGTGACCTGCCCGAGCGGTTCGGTCCGTGGATCACGGTCTACAAGCGACACCGCCGCTGGTCGGCCGATGGCACCTGGCAGGCGCTGCTGACCGCGATCCAGGCCGAGCAGGACGCCAAGGGCCGGGTGGACTGGGACATCTCCGTGGACTCCACCACCGTCCGGGCGCACCAGCACGCCGCCGGCGCACCACGCACCCCGCCCCCGCCGCCTCCCGCCCCGAGGCGGCAAAAAGGGGATGCCGCGGGGACAACCGGGGCGATCCAGTGCTGACCGCTTTGGCCGCCCGGCTGGCGGAGGTGGTCAGACTGGGGAGTGCTTAGGCCGTTCCCGTGGCGGGTTCACCACCAAGATCCACCTGTCCGCGGACGGCCGCTGCCGGACACTGTCGCTGGTGCTGACACCAGGTCAATACGGCGATAGCCCGCAGTTCCGGCGGGTGCTGGCCGCCATCCGGGTCCCCCAGCTGGGCCCGGGACGCCCGCGCACCCGGGCGGACAGCCTGGCCGCGGACAAGGCGTACTCCTCCCGCGCCAACCGCGCCTACCTGCGCCGCCGCAAGATCCGCCACACCATCCCCGAACCACGCGATCAACGCGCCCACCGTCGCCGGCACGGCTCGGCCGGAGGACGGCCCACCGGCTTCGACGCCGAACGCTACAAGGGCAGGAACGTCGTCGAACGGGCGATCAATCGGCTAAAGAACTTCCGAGCCGTTGCCACCCGATACGACAAACGCGCCTACATCTTCCTCGGCACCGTCACCCTGGCCGCCCTGGTCATCTGGCTCCGCACCTGATCCAAGAAACAGCTCTTAGTGCCGCGACCCGAAACGATCAGCGCGTTGGCGCGTAGGGCGCTCCGCGGGCGTGACCATGGAAAGCCGGGCGGCATGGCCGAACGTGCCGGGCGGCGGGAGACCAACCGGCGGCTGCCCGACCGCCCGGATAATTGACTCGCATCGTCAGTGCGAATGCCGATGTAATCCTGCCATGCGCATCGCCTCAGAAACCGTCGCTGACGGCATCCGCGAACAGCTCTTCACCATCGGAGACATCCCCGGGGTGCTCTGGACGCCCGCCGAGGGCTCCGGTCCCCGTCCGCTGGTCTTGATCGGGCACGGCGGCGGCCAGCACAAGAAGGGATGGGAGGTCGTCTCCCGGGCCTTCCCCTACGTCACCTCCTGCGGCTTCGCGGTCGCCGCGATCGACGCTCCAGGCACCGGCGACAGGCCGGAGCACCCGGAGATCCGGCGGCTCGTCGCGCTCATCCAGGAACGAGAGGCCGCGGGCGAGCCCTTCTGGTCCGGCCCGGAGTGGCCCGCCCTCAACGAAACCGTGGCGGCGCAGCTCGTACCCGACTGGCAGACCACCCTGGACGCGCTCCGGAAACTGGACTCCGTCGGCGACGGCCAGCCCGTCGGGTACTACGGCCTGTCCCAGGGCGGTGAGATGGGCATCCGCCTCGTCGCGGCCGAACCCCGGATCACAGCTGCCGTCCTCGGCCTCGTCGGAAGCGAGTGGCTCATCGACACCGCGGCGCGGATCACGATCCCGGTCGAGTTCGTGCTGCAGTGGGACGATGAAGGCAACCCGCGGGACTCAGTCATGAAGCTGTTCGACGCGCTCGGCTCCGCCGAGAAGACCCTGCACGCCAACCCCGGCGGCCACTTCCGAGTCCCGTCCTTCGAGATCGACAGCTCGATCCGCTTCTTCGCCCGGCACCTGGGCAGCCCCGGCACCGCGGGCAACTCCTGACACCACCGGCGCCACGCCGACGCGCGGTCGGTCGCCAGTGCCACGCGCGCTTCCGCCGCCGCCCGCGGTCACGCCTACCGGGCGATCGTTTCCGGTCACAGCACCGGACGGCACCCGAACGGGAATGGTCACACGGCCTGCCGGTTGATGTACTGGAACCATGGCAACGCATCTGATCCACGGCCGGACGGTCGGCATGCCGGTGCGGGTGCGGGACGCGGAGATCTGCGGCGCCTTCCACCCGGTGCGCGCCGACGCCGCCAGGGCGGTCATCGCCTACTCCGGGCTCGACGTCGCCGAGGTCCTGCCGGGCAAGGCTCTCTGCGTGCTGCTGTTCGTCGACTACCGAGACGGCGACCTCGACGCCTACCACGAGTTCGGCATGGCGTTCCTGGTGCGCCCGCCGGGCGCGTCGGGGCCCATGAGAGCGGCCGACCTGTCGAAGGCCGGGATGTTCGTGCACTGGCTGCCGGTCGACCAGCACTTCACGCTGGAAGCCGGGCGCACGCTGTGGGGGTTCCCGAAGGAGCTGGCCGACATCGAGTTGCGGCTCGGCTCGCCGTACAAGCGGTGTGTGCTGCGCAAGGACGGCAGGCTCGTGCTCGACATGCTGGTCAAGCCGGGCGTGCCGGTGCCGGGCGCCACCGTCGTGGCGCCGCTGGACGCGTACACGCACCGGGAGGGCGTGACGCGGCGCGTGCCCTGGTCGGTGCGGGCGCGCGGCGCCAGGGTCCGCCCCGCCGGGGCGCTGATCCGCCTGGGCAACCATCCCGTCGCCAAGGAGCTGAGCGAGCTGGGCCTGCCGAAGCGGGCGTTGTTCAGCATGAACGTCTCGCGTGCCGAGATGGTCTTCGGCGCGGCCGAGCAGGCCTGAGCTCAGACGATCGGCGGGCGGCCCAGCTTGACCATGCGCCAGGCCGTACGCCAGGCCATGGGACGGCGCTCGCCGGCGGAGGTGCGCAGGCCTTCGAAGAAGCCGGCGAACCAGGCTTTGAGCGCGCCGCCCGAGCCGCGCTCGCGCACGATGGTGAGGACGACCCAGTTGGTGAGGTAGAGGAACGCCAGCGGCCACGGCAGGTTGCGCCGGGCCAGCCAGACCCGGTTGCGGGCGTTGAGCCGGTAGAACTCGGTGTGCCGTGTCGGCGGCACCTGCGGGTGGTACATCACCGTCTCGGCATCATATTCGATGCGGTAGCCCTCGCCGAGCAGCCGCCAGGCCAGGTCGGTCTCCTCGTGCGCGTAGAAGAACCGCTCGGGCAGGCCGCCCACCTGCAGGAAGGCCGAGCGCCTGATGGCCGAGGCGCCGCCGAGGAACGTCGTGACGGGCGACGAGCGCTGCGGATCGCCCGCGCGCAGGCGGGGGACGTGACGCCGCTGCCCGATGCCGCCGTCGGGGTCCATCACCCGGAAGGAGATCACCGCGAGGTCGGGCTCGGTGGCGAAACGGTCGCGTACGTGGGCGACCACTTTCTGGCTGGCATACCAGCCGTCATCGTCGAGGAACAGCACGACGTCGCCCGAGCACTCCTCCACGCCGCGGTTTCGGCCTGCGGGAATGCCGGTGTTCTGGTCGAGCCGGATCGCTTTCACGATCGCGGACGACCCCTCGGGTGGCGTCGCCGACACCTCGGGCACGTCGGCGCCATTGCCTACGATCACCACCTCGACGTCGCCGTCGACCTGGTTGAGCGCGGACTCGACCGCCCGGTTCAGCTCCGCGACCCGGTTGCCCATGGTGAGGATGACGCACGAGATCTTCAACGAATCATCGTCCTGACGCGTTGAGAGCACGGGCGGAGCATTCTTTCATGATCACCGAGTCTGCTGGTCTGCATCGTTTGGGATATGGGTGGAGCTAAGCGTATCGGAACCGTCAGTGAACCCCCACCGAACGGCGGACGTCCGATCAATACGACGGACGAGGGGCCCTTCCGGTTCCGACATGAGATCACGCAAGTCGCCTCGATGCCAGGATGCTGACCAAATGCAGGACAACCTGTAGGCAGGCGGCGACGAAACAGGCGACGAGCAACACCCTGGTGGGAGTGAGATCGCCGATCGCCAGATCGATCACCGCGGTCGCCAGCGCGAGCAGCGACAGCTCCACCGGCTGCACGATGCGGTGGAACTTCGTCGCCGACAGCACCCGCCTGCCCAGCCCCAGCAGCCCGGAGCGGAACTGGCCCACGGACGCCTCGGTCGCGGCCGTCAGCCCGCCCTTGGCCCGCGCCACGTCCACGAGGTCGGTCTCGGCCTTGATGAGGATCGCGCCCAGCGCGGCGCCGACCCCCAGCACGGTGTACCAGTCGGGCAGGACGGCCGAGGCCCGCCAGCCCAGCCCGGCCAGCAGCGCCGCCTCGGTGAAGTAGGCGCCGACGCGGTCGAGATAGACGCCGACCAGCGAGGTCTTCCCCGTCCAGCGGGCCAGCTCGCCGTCGGAGCAGTCGAGCAGGAGGTAGACCTGGATGAGCAGCGCGGCGAACAGGGCCGCCCAGAGCCCTGGCAGGGCCAGCACGACGCCGGCCACGATGCCGGCCAGCGTCATCACCCACGTGAGCTGGTTGGGCGTGACCGACGTCTTGGCCATCAGCCACGTGACGTAGATGGACATCCTGCGCATGTAGAGGACGCCCGCCCAGTGCTCGCCGTTCTTGCGCTGGAGGTGGCCCTCGGGCTGGGCGACCCGCCGCAGCTCAGCGACCGAAGGCCCGGACATAGTCCTCCACCCGATCGTGGATCTCGGAGTCCTGCATGCGCAGGTGCTCCAGGATCGTGTAGCGGCCGGGACGGGTGGCCGGCGCCAGCGCGACGGCCTCGGCGAACTGCTGGCTGGACAGCCCGATGTCGGCGGGGACGATCGGCAGCTCGTGCCGGCGCAGGCAGTCGGTCACCTGCGCCACGCGAGCGTCGTCCTGCCTGAGGAAGAAGCAGAAGGCGGCACCGATGCCGGCGAGCTCGCCGTGGTTGGAGGTGCCGGGGAAGAGCTGATCCACGGCATGAAGGATCTCATGGTCGCCACCGCTCGCGGGCCGGGACGAGCCCGCGATCACCATCGACATGCCCGACAGGATCAGCGATTCGGCCAGCACGGTGAGGAACGCGTCGGACTCGATGGAGTCGGCCCGCCCGATCAGCGCCTCCGCGGCCGTGCGGGCCATGGAGCAGGCCAGCCCGTCGATCGGCTCGCCGCGCTCGACGTTGCCCAGCTGCCAGTCCTCGATCGCCGACAGGTTGCTCACCACGTCGCCCACGCCCGCCCGGACGAGCTGTTTCGGCGCGTTGTGCACGAAGTCGAGGTCGACGAGGATCGCCAGCGGCATCGGCACCCCGAACGTGCCCTTGCCGCCGTCGTAGACCAGGGAGGCGGTGGGCGAGCAGATGCCGTCGTGGGCGAGGTTGGTGGCCACGGCCACCATCGGGATGCCGGCGAGCGACGCGGCGTATTTCGTCGCGTCGATCGTCTTGCCGCCCCCGACGCCGACCACGACTTCGTAGGCGCCCTTGCGCAGGTCGGCGCCGAGCGAGACGGCCGCCTCGACCGTGCCGGCGGCCACCCTGAAGATCTCGGCCTCACCCAGCGTGGGCGCTATCAGGCTTTCGATGTGGTCGCCCTGGCCCGGCCCGACGGCCACGGCGACCCTGCCGGAGGTGGCCACGCGGCTGTCGGCCAGCAGCGCGCCGAGCTCCGCCACCGCGCCCCGCCTGACCTGCATGGTCAGCGGCGTCGGCAGCATTCTCGCTAGAAGCGGCATCGCGCCCCCTCAGTAGCGCACGGCTATGGTGCGGGCCTTCGCCAGGTCGTCGTGGTTGTCCACCTCGACCCAGTCGACCTCCCCGATGGGCGCGGCGTGGATCAGCTCGCCGCGCCCGACCATCTCCTGGTAACCGTCCTCGTAGTAGAGCTGCGGGTCGCGCTCGAACGTCGCCTTGAGCGCGTCGGCCAGCCGCTCGGCCGCGCCCGGCCGAATGAGGGTGGCGCCGATGTACTCGCCGTAGGCCTCGGCCGGATCCATGAGCTTGGTGATGCGGCGCAGCGCGCCCTCCGGCGAGAGGGTGACCTTCATCTCCTCGTCGGCGAGCTTTTTCACGTTGTCGACGGCCAGCAGGATGTCGCTCGTCCCGGGCGCCGACAGCAGCGTCTTCTCGACCGAGACCGGGTGCACGGTGTCGCCGTTGACCAGCAGCGCGCCCTGGGCGAAGTAGTCGCGCGCGCACCACAGGGAGTAGGCGTTGTTCCACTCCTCGGCCTTGTCGTTGTGCACGAGGGTGAGCTTGACGCCGTGCCTGTCCTCCAGCTCCTCCTTGCGGTCGTGGACGGCCTGCGCCGCGTAACCGACGACGACCACGACCTCCCGCAGGTCCACCTCGGCAAGGTTGCGCAGCGAGATGTCCATGATCGTGGTCTCGCCGTCGACCGGCACGAGCGCCTTGGGCAGCGTGTCGGTGTACGGCCGCAGGCGTCGTCCGGCCCCGGCGGCCAGAACCATTCCCAGCAACGTGCACTCCTCAGTCGTAACGTGCGGCGGGGCACTGGACGCGACCCGCGTTTGGGGGCGGGTCGTTGGACGCGCCACCGTAGGCCCAAAGGTTAGTTCCCTTTCGGCCTACGGTGGGCAATCTGGCATCAGTCTTGTGTTCCCGTTTCCGCCGCTTCCGCCCCCGCCTGGGGTGCGGCCAGCCAGCAGGTGAGGCTCTCCCAGCCGAACAACGCCCACAGGTAGAGCGCGAACAGCACGTAGCCGCCGGTCAGCCAGCCCATGAGGGCGACCAGCGAGACCACCATCATCCGCCCGTCCCAGCCGAGCCCGAACGTGGACAGCCAGGCCGGCGCGTAGACGCGCTGGCGCAGCCGGTGGACCAGGTCGTAGTGGTGGAAGGCCAGCGCGCCGAGCAGCAACGTGATCAGCACGGGGTGCACCCCGTGGGCGAACCCGCACGCCGCGATGAAGGTGTATTCGATGACCCGCAGGATCGGCGGCACGAGCCAGTCGAGCCGGCCGTCGTGCGCGTGGCTGCTGCCCGGCCCGGCCAGCAGCAGCGTCACGGCGGGCGCGAACACGGCGAGCCCGTCGGACCCGGCCACGCCGAGCACCAGCAGCACCCCGGTGACGAACGTGCCCGCGATCACCGGGGGCAGCGGCGGGAGCTGCCCGGCCACGAGCAGGCCCATGGCCCGCGCGAGCGGGCCGTCGTCGCGGTAGGCCACGACCGTGCTGCTGGGGACGGGTGCCATGTGAACCGATGTCACCGTGCCGACCTCGCGATCCGTCCGCAGAGCTGGTAGAGGGCCGCCACGCCGCCCCAGCACAGCAGCGACAGGAACGTGACCTTGGCGTTCCAGCCGGCGGCGGTGATGGCGATCAGGGCGGTGCGCTCGCCGATGGGCAGCACGATGATCTTCTTGAGCCAGCGCGCCGCGGTGTCGCGTTCGAGCCGCTGGGCGAGGCCGAGCACGCCCCTGGCGCGGCGGGCGTCCTCCGACTCCAGCAGGGAGCGGGCGGGCCGGCCCCAGGCGGCGCCGACGCGGGCGGCGTCGGCCACGGCCCCCGCGTACGTGTAGTCGACGGCGTGCCGGACGATCTGCAGGATCATCGCGGCCACCGCGAGGTACCAGATGCGGGGTCCGGCGTACCCTGCGGCCAGGCCGATGTAGACGACGTATTCCTTGAGCCGGTCGGCCATGCCGTCGGCCCACGCGCCGAGCGGGGAGAACGTGCGGGTGTAGCGGGCGAGCTGCCCGTCGAGGCAGTCGAGCGCGAACGACAGGTAGAGCAGCACCGCCCCGGCCAGCCGCGCGGCCGGGGTGCCGGCGGAGAACCAGACGGCCGACAGCAGCGCCAGGCCGACGGAGACGCCGGTGACGGTGTTGGGCGTCAGCCTGAGCGTGGCGGCCGGCCTGATCAGGTGGCGGGTCCAGGTGGAGACGAAGTAGGTGGCGAAGAAGCCGTCGTCGTGCTTGACGGCGGTCTCGACCTTGACCTTGGCCTCGTCGACCTCGGCCAGCTTGGCCAGGGCGGTGTCCGCGGAGATCTGGCCGGTCACCCGGTCGGCGTGCAGCGGCCCGAGCGTCGCCGCGCGTACGGCCACACCCGATCGGACCAGCCCGACGAGCAGCAGGTCGACGGCCTCGACCGGGGTGACGGGGCCGAGGCGGCCGGTGTCGGCCAGCTCGGCCAGCTCTTCGGCGATGTCGGCCAGCACGCCGAGGTCGGCCTCGGCCGCCTGGAGCACTCCCCTGAACGTGGCGTTCGCCTCGGGGACCAGGTGGAACGAGCTGGCCGCGGCGACGACCTTGCCGCCTTCGACGCGTACGGGCGGCCGGAGCGGGGCCGCGGCCGTCTCCCGGCAGACCAGCGCGCCGGTGTCGTGGGCCGGGTGTTCGAGCAGCAGCGCCAGCGCCTCGGTGTGGATCACGAGGTCGCCGGGCAGCACGGCGACGGCGCCGGTGGCGGTGCGGGCGATCTTGGCCACTCCTCGCAGGTCGGCGCCGAGGCCGCCGCTGGGGGTCACCACCTGCACCTCGCGCACCGGCAGCGTGGCGAGCTGGTCGCTGAGCCGGTCGAGCAGTGTGCCGTCGGCGCACGAGAGCCCGCATGCCGGCGTCGTGGCGAGGACCACGGCCGCGGCATGAGGGCTGGTCGTGCCACCTCGCGTCATTGAGTCGGGCAAGGCACAGGTCTCCTCCCGGTCGGGTCGGGAGTGCGGGCACGCGGGTGCGTAGGCACAGCGTAGCGAGAGGTCAACGCGATATCACGGACCAGGACCGTTAGGCTCGCGGTATGACGTCACGGCTGCGGTCGGTTGGGGTGCTCCTCGCGGGCGGCGTGGGGCAGCGGTTCGGGCATGACACGCCCAAACAGCTCGTCGAGGTGGCCGGGCGGACGATCATCGAGCACTCGCTGGCGGCGTTCGAGCGCGCCCCCGAGATCGACGAGATCGTGGTGCTGATGACGCCGGGGCACGCCGACCGGGTGCGCGAGATCGTCGCGCGGGGCGGCTACGGCAAGGTCAGCCAGGTCGTCGACGGCGGCGCGAGCCGCACCGAGAGCACGTGGCGGGCGCTGCGGGCGCTGGGCACGCAGGAGTGCAACGTGCTGCTGCACGACGCCGTGCGCCCGCTGGTGGAGCCGCGCATCATCGCCGAGTGCGTCAGGGCGCTGCGCGACCATCCCGCCGTCAATGTGGCGATCCCGAGCTCCGACACGGTCCTGGTGGCCGAGCCGGCGCCCGGCGGCGAGGTGATCGGCGAGGTGCTGGACCGGGCGCGGCTGCGGCGCAGCCAGACGCCTCAGTGCTTCCGGCTCTCGCTGATCCGCGAGGCCTACGAGCGGGCGATGGCCGATCCCGGTTTCGGCGAGCGGCCCGCCACCGACGACTGCGGCGTGGTGCTGCGCTACCTGCCCGGCGTTCCGATCCACCTGGTGCCGGGCAGCGAGCACAACATCAAGGTCACCCATCCGGCCGACCTGCACATCGCCGAGCGGCTCTTCCAGCTCGCCGTCAGGGTGCCGGCGGGCGATCCCGGAGGGCTGGACGGGCAGAGCGTGGTGGTCTTCGGCTCCGCGGAGATCGCGGAGCTGGCCGCCGCCCGCGGCGCCCGGGTGCACGCCTTCTCCGAGGCCGACGGGGTGCGCGTCGACGACGCCGGTGCGGTGGCCAAGGCTCTCGACGGCGTGGGAGAGGTCGACCACGTGGTGAACGCGGCGGTCGCCGGCCACGCGGGCGGGCTCGCCGAGGCCACCGTCGAGAGCGTCGCCGACGCGGTCAGCGTCAACCATCTGGGCGCGCTCACCGTGGCCCGAGCCGCCCGCCCGCATCTGCGCGGCAGCCTGCTGCTGCACAGCCCGCCCGGTTTCGGGGCGCTGCACGCGGCCTCACGGGCCGCGGTGGCCGGGCTCACCCGGGCACTGGCCCACGAATGGGCCACTGACGGCATCCGGGTCAACTGCGTCAATACCGGCACTTCTCCGCACCTGATCGCGCAGACCTCGCTGGACATCCTCATCTCCGACCTATCAGGGCAAGTCATAGAGGCAGGCGTGGACGGCGCTTGACCTGAGACTTGTTACCGTGCGATCACATGAGGAGACTCATCGTGATCGCGGCACTGCTCGGCTGCTACCCCGTCCTGCTGGCGTCGGCCCTGTGGCCGGCGCCGGTCTTGTTCGGGGCCGTCGCCGCGGCCTCCTACCTGGTGGAGCGGGTGGCTCCGCGGGCCGGCAGGCCGCTGCCCGACCTGCTGTGCAAGGTGCACCTCGGGCTCACGCTGCGCTTCGCGGCCAGGGAGACCATGGCGCTGCTGCTGGTGGCGCGGACGGCCGGGCCCGACTCGCCCTGGTTCCTGGGGATGGCGGCCGGCGTGTTCGCGATCCACGTCGTACGGGCCGGGCACGCCGGGCTGGCCCTGCGGCTCAGGCAGATGCTCAGCCGGATGCCGGTGACGACCCGCAACCTCGACGTCTCCGCGCTGCGCATCCCCAAGCTGCCGCCCCGCTTCCTGCGCGACGACCGCAGCGTGCGCTTCCTCTATCTCGACGCGCTGCCGGTGCTCGGGGCGGCGTTCGACGCCAGGACGGCGGCCCTGGGCGCGAGCCTGGCCGTCGCGCTCGGCGCCGCCGGCACGCTCGCGCTCATCCCGTACGTACGGCGCGCCGCCCCGCTCACCGACAGGGCGAAGGTCATGGAGGTCGTGGGCAGGCAGGTCGAGAAGTACCGCCCCGAGGTCATCCTGTACTTCTCCGGCGCCCCCGCGGCCGCCTACCAGGCCAGGATGTGGCTGCCCGTGCTCGAACGCATCGACAGGCGCGCCATCGTCGTGCTCCGCGAGCGCGGCATGGCCGCCCATCTGGAGCCGACCACCCTGCCGATGTTGTGCTTCCCGTCGTCGGCCGACCTGATGAGCTTCCGCGCCCTGACCGCCGCCAAACTGTGCCTGTACGTCTCCAACGCCGGCCGCAACGTCCACATGCTGCGCATCCCGACCCTGCGCAGCGCGTTCCTGAACCACGGCGACAGCGACAAGGAGGCGTCGTTCAACCCGTTCTCCCGGGTCTACGACGAGGTGTGGGTGGCCGGGCCGGCGGGCCGCGACCGTTACCGGCGTGCCAGGGTCGGGGTCAGGGACGAGAACATCCACGAGGTCGGCAGGCCGCAACTCGAGGGCATCTCGACGGAGGGGCCGGGGCTGCCGTACCGGACCGTGCTCTATGCCCCCACCTGGGAGGGCTGGAGCGACGACCTGCTGCACACGTCGCTGATCAGCATGGGCCCGCGCCTCGTGCGGGCCCTGCTCGACCACCGTCCGCGCCTGCGCGTGATCTACAAGCCGCACCCGCTGACCGGTCACCGCGACAAGAGCGCCCTCCGGGCGCACAGAAAAATCGTCGCCATGATCGAGGAGAGCGAGCTGGCCACGTCGAAGGCCAGGCACCCGTCAGCGGCGGCCGGCGAGGCGCCGGCGATCAGGCATCTGATCGTCACCGGCTCCGAGCCGCATCTCTATGACTGCTTCAACGAGTGCGACATGCTCGTCACCGACATCTCCAGCGTCGTGGCCGACTTCCTGGCCAGCGAGAAGCCGTACGCGGTGACGAACGTGGCGGGCCTGCCGGAGAAGGCCTTCCACGAGCGTTACCCGAGCACCGAGGCGGGCGAGCTGCTCGGGCAGGACCTGGCCGGGCTGGCGGACTTCCTCAACGGGAAGGACACGCTGGCCCGGGCCAGGGTCAAGCTCAGGAGCTATCTGCTGGGGCCGGAATATCCCGACGCGCTGGCCCGCTTCAACGCCGCCATCGAGCGGGTGCTCGCGGGCTGAGTGGCGTCACCGCGGCGGCCTGGCCAGCTTCTTCGAGCTGGTGAGGAAGCCCCAGCCCCAGGAGCAGTGCATGGTGGCGTACACGATCGGCAGGCGCAGCTTCGCGGCGGCCGGCAGACCGCTGCCCGTCAGCGCCGAGCCGGCCACGATGGCCAGCGCGTAGCCCCCGGGGACGACCAGCGCGAGCGGGAAGACCGGCGAGGCGACCAGCGCGAGCAGCATGGCCAGCACCGCGGCGGGCGGCGCGAGGTAGCGCAGGTTGATCGTGCCCTCGTGGGTGCGCGCGACCACGCGCCGCCAGCGGCCGTAGTGGAAATACTGCCGGGCCAGCGCCTTGACGTTGGGCCGCGGCCGGTAGGAGACCCGCATGCGCGGCTGGAACCACACCAGGCCGCCGCTCTGGCGGATGCGGTGGTTCATCTCCCAGTCCTGGGCGCGCTGGAAGTGCTCGTCGTAGCCGCCCACCCGGTCGAGCGCCGAGCGCCGGAACACGCCGAGGTAGACGGTGTCGGCCGGGCCCGCCGTGCCGCCCACGTGGAAGGCGGCGGCGCCCACGCCGATCTTGGAGGTCATGGCGCAGGCCACGGCCTGCTCGAACGGCGTGACGCCCTCGGCCGCCATCACGCCGCCGACGTTGTCGGCGCCGGTCTCCGCCAGCGTCTCGACCGCCACGCGCAGGTAGTCGGAGGGCAGCATGGCGTGCCCGTCGACTCTGGCGATGATGCCGTTGCGTGACGCGGCGATGGCGGCGTTGAGCGCGTTGGGAGTGCGGCCCGTGGGGTTGGGCACGACGGTCACCCGTGGATCGGCCGCCGCGATGGCCTCGGCGACCTCCTGGGTGCAGTCTTGGGAGGGACCCACGGCGAGGACGACCTCGATCTCACCGGGGTAGCTCTGGGCGAGGACCTGGTCGACGGCCTCGCGGAGATGCCGCTCCTCGTTGAGGACCGGCATGACGACGGAGATGGGGGGCCAGGCACGCGTCTCCGCGGGAGCGTGCGGCGAGTCGGGGAACTGCTTCATGGCGGGGCTCACGCTACTGTACGAGCAGGGGAGGAGGGCAATCGAAAGCCCGATCCTCCGGCGTGAACAGAGGGGGACGTGCATGCGCGAGCCGGGCGAGGAGGACGCCGGTGTGCTCGTGGGCGGAGACGCCTATGGCGGTGTCAAGCTCGCACCCGGCCGCACCCGCAGGCCGCTGAAAAGCGCCAGGGCCCGCCGCCGCAACGTGCTGATCGCGGGTTTCCTGTCCACGTGCGTGCTGGTCACGACCGGCGTGGTGTGGGCGACCCCCCGCCAGATCGGCACGGTCGACGCGGGCGTGACCGCGTCCTCCTCCCGCGGCGCCGAGAACATCCTGCTGGTGGGGGTCGACAAGCGCGACGACCTGACCCGCCAGCAGCAGAACCGGCTCAAGCTGGGCCGCGAGTCCGGGCAGCGCACCGACACCATGATGGTCATCCACCTGTCCGAGGACCACCGCAAGGTCACGGTGGTGAGCCTGCCGCGCGACACCTGGACGACGGTCCCCGGCAAGGGCGACCACAAGATCAACTCGGCCTACCAGTTCGGCGGGCCCAAGCTCGCCAGGCAGACCGTCGAGTCCGTCACCGGGCTGCAGATCAACCGCTACATCGAGGTCAACATCCTCGGCTTCATCGACGTCGTCGACTCCCTCGGCGGGGTCACCGTCTGCACGCCGGTGCCGATCAAGGACCAGCGGATCGCGCTCGACCTGCCCGCCGGCACCCACAAGCTCGACGGCGTCCAGGCGCTCGGCTACGCCCGCACCCGCGCCACCGCCCGTTCCGACCTCGACCGCATCGACCGGCAGCAGCAGGTCATCTCCGCATTGCTCAACCGGGCGCTGAGCGCGGGCACGCTGGCCAACCCCGGCACGCTGGCCTCGTTCGTCAACTCGACGCTGAGCACGGTCAAGGTCGACCCCGACGACGGGCTGATCGGCCTGGCCACCCAGCTCAGGGACGTCTCGCTGGAGGACGTGAAGTTCGCGGAGGTGCCGCTGGCCGACGTCGACTACAAGACGCCCACAGGAGAGTCCGCGGTGTTGTGGGACAAGGCGGCGGCCCGCGACATGTTCTCCAGGATCGACGCCGACCGCGACCTGGCCGCGCCCACCCCGTCGGCCACTCCCTCGGCCAAGCCGTCACCCATCCCGCCGGAGAGCGTCTCGCTCAGGATCAAGAACGGCACGCTGATCAACGGTCTCGGCGCCCGCACCAAGGAGGCGCTGGTCGCGTACGGGTTCAAGGTGCCCGGGCAGCCGGGCAACACCAGGCAGCACGACTACGAGAAGACCGTCGTGCGCCATGGCAAGGGCCAGGAGGAGGCCGCGCGGGTGGTGGCCGACGCCATCCCCGGGTCCGAGCTGCGCGAGGTGGACATCAACGGCATCGAGCTGATTCTCGGCAGCGACCAGCCGAAGGTCCGGCAGAAGGGGTCGAAATCCATGCCGACCGCGAAGCCGAGCGTTACACCCTCCACCAAAACGGCAATGCAGAACATATGTAAGAAATAGACACATCTTTCTGCAGGTCGGGACAGGTGAGGCCCATGGTGGTCAGACAGTGGCGGGAGGACCGCTGCACGGTCGTCCACATCGCAGGCGACCTTGACGTGGCAGGGGCTCCGAGGCTGCAGGCCGAGCTGGAGCAGGCGATGGCCGCCGCCGAGCCGCTCCAACTCGTCATCGACCTGACCGGGGCCCCCTTCTGCGACTCCGTCGGCCTGGGCGTGCTGGTTTCCACGTACAACCAGGTCCACCAGCGGCACGGCCGCCTGATCCTCGTGGTCGGCCCCGGCATGATCCGCCACCTGCTGACGATCACCAACCTGGACCACCATTTCGAGACCACCGAATCGCTCGGCGAGGCGCGCACGGCCCTCGACGACGCCGCCTGACCCGCGGGCGGTCTTGATCCGCGGCAGGCGTGCGAGAAGATGTCATCGTGGGCACGCCCAGCGGGAGCCCCCCCTTCGCGCGCATGGAGGCCTTCACGTTGTTCGACCAGTTCCCCGAGCCTGCCCGCTCCCAGCTGGTGTCCGCCTTCGAGGAGGGCAGGACGCGGCCCGAGTGGTGCTTCACGGAAGGGCAGGCCCGCCTCGCCTACTGGGCGCCCTTTCCCGGCTCCGGACCAGTGATCACCTGGCAGTTCGACCCCGGGCCCGACCCCGTCGCCGCCGCCGGCCTGGTGCGCCGCAGCCTGGCGGAGATGAGGCTGAGCAAGATGATCCACGACATCCCCCTCAGGCCCGGGCTCTCCCCTGTCGTCGACCGCGCCGTCGAGCACGAGGCCCTGACCCTGGCCGGCTTCACCATGGAGGTCGAGCGGCTCATGCTCGAATGGGCGGCGGGCACCGACCTGCCCGACGACCCCGGCCGGCTGACCTACCGCCCCGCGCGCCGCATGGACCCGTCATACGTGCTCGACATCCTCATCCGCGTGTCCGAGGGCTCGCTCGACCACGACACCCAGGTCGAGGTGGCCACCGTGGGAGCCGAGCGCGAGGCCCGGTGGATGTACGACGACCTGATCAACCGCAAGGCCAAGCCCGACTGGTTCGTCATCGGCTGTCTGGGCGACGCCCCCGTCGGGCTGGTGGTTCCCGACGACCACTCCATCGCCTACATCGGGGTGCTGCCCGAGCACCGCGGCCACGGCTACGTCAACGACCTGCTGGCCAGGGGCACCCGCACGCTCGCCGAGGCCGGCGTGCCGCGCATCGTCGCGGCCACCGACGCCGCAAACGTCCCGTCGGCCGGCGCGTTCCTGCGCGCCGGATACGCGGAGGTCGGCCGGCTCTTTCGCTACTACTGGAGAGCATCATGAGACTTGGCGTCATGTTCGACCGGGACCTGCCGCCCGAGCAGCTGATCCCGTTCGCCGGAGAGCTCGACGGCACCGCCGTCGACGACCTGTGGGTGGTGGAGGACCTCGGCTGGACGGGCGGCGTCTCGGCGGCGGCCACCGCACTCGCCGTCACGTCCCGGCTGCGCGTCGGCATCGGCATCACCCCCGCTCCCCTGCGCAATCCGATGCTGCTGGCGATGGAGCTGGCCAATCTGGCCCGCATGCATCCCGGCCGGCTGGCCGCCGGCATCGGTCACGGCGTGCCCGCCTGGATGCGCCAGGCCGGCGCCGCCGTTGCCTCGCCGCTGTCCCTCCTGGAGGAGACGATCACGTCCGTACGCGCACTGCTGCGCGGCGAGACGGTCACTCTGCACGGCCGGTCCGTGCACCTCGACGGCGTGTCGCTGGTGCACCCGCCGGCCGAGCCGCCGCCCGTGCTCGCCGGGGTGAAGGGACCGCGCTCGCTGGCGTTGTCGGGACGGGTCGCGCAGGGCACGATCGTGCCCGAAGGCATCGGTCCCGCGCAGCTGCCCGGCGTGCGGTCGCAGATCGGCGGCGGCGCGGATCACGAGCTCGTGGTCTTCACCTACCTGCACACGGGGGCCGGCGCCGCCGAGGCGGTGGAGGAGACGGTGGCCGGGCAGGCGGAGTTCCTGGGGGTCTCGCCCGCGGACGTGGTGATGGCGACCGGGACACCCGACGAGGCGGCGGCGCAGGTCAAGAGCATGTGGGCGGCCGGCGCCGACACGGTCGCGGTGCGCCCGCTGGGGGCGGACCCGCTGCGCCACGTCAACGCGCTGCTGTCGGCTCTCTGACGCGATCCTTCAGCCGGCCGTTCGACGCGGCCGGGGAGCGCCTTCGGCCGAATGGCCGATGGGCCACAGGAGGCGGTCGGTCCTCCGGCCGATGGCGGGCGAGCGGCGTTCGGCCACCATCGTCCGCATGAGGCACATCACAGTAGCGGCGGCCTGCGCGGCGGCCATGGCCCTGGCCGCGACGGGCTGCGGCGTGGAGTTCGACGCCGCGGAGGTGCGCGCCACGGAGTCGTTCGTCTTCACAGGCCCCGAGTTGGGAATCCGGTCGTCGCTGGGCGGCGTGCGCGTGCTCCAAGGAGCCGGAGGGCGGGTCGAGGTGGAGCGGTGGGTGCGCGGCAAGGCCGCTGACGAGGGCAACGCCACCTGGTCGCTGCGCGACGGCACGCTCCGCCTGAGCGCCGACTGCAACATGATCGTGGGCGACTGCGGCGCCCGCTACCACGTCCGCGTCCCGCCCGGCGTACGGCTGTCGGTCGAAGCGGCCGACGGCGTCATCCTCAAGGGCCTCGCCCAGGACGTGGACGTGGTGAGCCGCGACCGCATCCAGGTGTCGGGCGCCTCCGGACGGTTGCGGCTGCGCAGCGAGGGCTCGATCACGGCTGAGGGCCTGACGTCGGACGCGGTCAGGTGCCGGACGGTCGACGGGCAGATCGACGTGGCGTTCGACCGCCCGCCCGCCGACCTCGACCTGCTCTCACGCGAGGGCAGGGTGACCGCGAAGGTGCCTTCCGGCTCGTACGCGGTCACGGCCACGAGCAAGGAGGGCCGCGAACGCACCACGGTCACGCGCGACGCGGGGAGTTCCCGCACCATCGTCGCCCGCAGCGGGTCGGGGGACGTCCGCGTCCTCGCCAGGTGAGCGTGCCCTACTCCCAGATGGCGGTGTACTTGCCGTTCTCGGCGTTCACCTGGACGGGGTGCAGCCCTCGCTTCTTGAGGGCGTTGAACCGCTTCTGGTAGCCGGCCGCGGACATGTCGATGTAGTGGGCCCAGGACTTGCGCCCGTCCTTGCGCCACACGGCCGCATACGTGCCGTCGGGCGCCACCGCCACCTTGACCGGCCGGTAGCCCTGACTCTTCTTCGCGTAGAACTCCTCCTTGTGGCGCTCGCGCGACATGCCGTAGGTGTACTTCCAGGTTCCGCCGGGGTTGGGGGTCCACACGCCCACGTAGCGGATGTCGCCGGGGGTGCCGTAGGCGTCGACGGAGGAGAGCGCCAGCCCCTGCGCCGCGGCCTCCTTGTTGTAGGCGCCGAACTGTGCGGGCGTGAGGCCGTGCTTGGTGAGGAACTTCGTGCTCTTGCGCTCCCAGATGGCGGTGAAGAGGGGTGCGTCGGCCGGCCCGGTCGCCGAGACGGAGACGGGCTGCGCGCCTTCCCGCATGCCCGCGTCGAACTGGTGCTGGAACTCGCGGGACGACATGCCCTGCCAGATGCCCCATCCCGACGAACTGCCCTTGACCCACACGGCCGCGTAGTGCTCTCCGTCGGAGACGTTCACCGTGATCGGCCGGTAGCCGCGGCTCTTGAGCGTCTTCACGTGCATCACGCTCTGCGCCGGGGTCGCGTTGTGGTAAGCCTGCCACGCCGGCGCCGCCTGGGCTCCGGCCGCAGGGGCTACGGCCACGGCCGGAGCGGCGAGCCCGGCAACCACGGATGCGACAACTGCGATCTTTCTCTTGGTCTGCATGACCCTCCCCGGACAGGATTTTTTTACCAGGTTTTTAAGACAAGGTAAGACCATAACAGGGGATACATGCTGTCCGCTGGCGAGTGCTGTGAGCCGCGACAAGCGTGGACGCCGGGTTAAGCTCCGGTTCGTCCTCGGTCAAGAGAACCGCAGGGTCAACCGACCTTCGCGAAGGGCGTCGGCACCTGGCCCGTCCAGCGGTAGAGCTCGGCGTGCCCGGTGTGCTTGACCTCGCCGTCCTCCGTGATCGTGCCGGCTCTGGAGGCATAGTAGCGGCCCCGGCCGAGCGAGATCAGGCCGTACTCGCCGGTGAACTCCCACCCACGCACGCCCGACTCCTCGTGCTCCAGCCCGCCCGGCGCCAGGGTGAGCAGGTTGCCCTGCTCGGGCTCCGGCTGGCCGACGATCTTACCCTTCCTGGGCTGCTCGTCGCCCTTCACCATGAAGAAGGGGTAGTTGGGGAACTGCGGCTTCTTCCCCTTGTACACGGCCATCATCCAGTTGCCCGTGTGGTCGTCGTACTCCAGGTTCTGCACGCCGTAGGTGGTGTTGCCGGTGTAGACGAAGTATTTCCCGTCCACCTGCTCGGGGCCGCTGGTGTGCGGGTCGCTCTCGGTGAGCGGCTTCTCGTACTTCTTCCACCGGCTGATGTCGTACTGGAGGAGGACCTGGTGGTCGTTGTCCTCCCTGCCGACGTGGGAGTAGATGCCGTACGCGACGGTCAGCCGCTCCTTGCCGTGCTTCTTGCCGAACTCCGGCCCGAACGACACGCCGTCGATGCCGCTGCAGCCGTACCTGTGGTCGGGGGTGTCAGCGATGTTGCCGTCGAACTTGCCGTCGCCGTTCATGTCGGCGACGTAGTCGTCGACGACCTCCTTGAGGTACACGGTCCTGACCACGTCGGTGGTCTGCGCGTCCATGTTCATGCTGGTGATGCGGTCGGCGTCGAAGATGGCGATGTAGAACGACTCCTGCTCCTTGTACTCCAGGGAGCCGTACACCCGCCCGTCCCTGGCGTTGAAGTCGAGGTCGCCGAGATGCCCCGTGAAGCCCGTCACCGAGCCGACCGGGTTGCCCTTGAGGTCGGTCTTGACGAGCAGGTTGGTGAAGGAGAAGTACATGTACCCCTTGCGCTGGTCGATGGCGATGCCCTGGACGTGGCCGGCGGTCCAGGCGCCACCGTAGATCTCCTTCGGGAGGTCCCGGGGGCGGTCGGCGGGGGTAGCGGAGACCGCGGTGGAGAGCAGGCCGAGAGTGGCGGTGGCGGCGAGGGTGAAGGTCAGGACCTTGCGCATGTTGCAGTACCCGTTTCCGATTAAGGATCAGCCCGAAACCAGAAGGTATACCGACATGGTGCCAATATCTGACATTTACCCCAACACGCCGTGAAGCCCGGACAAACCGTTAACCGTCGAGGCGGGAGGCGACCAGCTCGACCTCAAAGCCGTCGCGGTCCTCCAGGTAGGCGGCGTAGTGCTCGTCACCGCCGGCATGGGGGTGGCGGTCGGGGAACAGCAGCGTCCAGCCGTACGCCGGCGCCTCCCCCACCAGCTCGTCCAGCCGGGCCCGCCCGTCCACGTGGAAGGCCAGATGGTTCAGGCCGGGACGGCAGCGGTCGTGCCGGTCGGCGATGAGCGCCGGCGACTGCTCCAGCACCACGTACGTCAGCCCCGACCGCCAGCTACGGCCGTCGCTCCACTCCTGGTAGGGGCGGTAGCCGAGGGCCCGCAGCAGCCACTGCCAGCTCTCGGTGGCGCGCCCCAGGTCGGGCACCCACAGCTCGACGTGATGCAGCATCCGGGCAGTAGATCAGAGTTTCTCGACGAAGTACATGTCCCAGCCCGGCTGCAGGGTCTTGGCCAGTGTCGAGGCGTTGACGGCGTGGGAGCCGCCGGTCGGCACAGGGCGCCGATGCTCACGGTGAGGCCGACGGCGGTCCCTGTCCTGCGGTTCGTCACTTGACAGCTCCAGGTGTTCGTACGGACGACGAGCAGGGACCGTAGTGCGCCGCCGGAAGATGATCAGGGACCACCGTGAAATATGGGCCGAAACCGTGGGATATAGGTCAGCTCTTCGAGATGGAGTACATGTTGCCGCCCGACTGCAGGACCTTGGCCAGGGTGGAGGCCTTGATGGTGTGGGAGCCGCCGGTCGGCTTCCAGGGGTCGTAGACGGTGATGGTGTTCGCCAGCTTGTCGTAGCCGTACGCGATGATCGCGTGGCCGACCTTCGAGCCCTTGACCTTGCCCTTGTTCCAGGGCAGCTGCTCCATCCACACCGCGAGCACCGGCGCCTTGCGCAGCTCGCCCACCTGGGTGGAGACCCGGTCCATGAGCACCAGCGCGTTGCCGTCGGCGTCGGTCGTGCTCGTGACCTTGTACCCCTTCGACTTGAGGTAGGTGTTGATCACCGGAATGGCGTACTTGCCCTTGGTGCCGCCGGAGGCGGTGGTCTTCATCTTCTTGGCCAGGGTCTTCTGGCTGACCTTGACGCCGAAGGTCGACAGGCTCATCGACGACGAGGCGGGCACGCAGTAGTAGTTGGTCTGCTGGTACTGCCCTTTCAGGCTGACCTTGTACTTCAGCGGGCTGAGCAGGCCCTTGGTGCTGGCGGTCGGGGTGGGGGTGGGGGTGGAGGTGGGAGCCGGGGCGGGCGTGGGGGTCGAGGGAGAGGCGTGAGCCGGAGTCAGAGAGGTGAAGCACAGAGCGCCGATGGTCACGGTGAGGCCGACGGCGGTCCCTGTCCTGCGGTTCATCACTTGATCGCTCCATGTGTGCACACAAACGACTGACAGTGGTCAAGGACCGTAGTTGAGTTGTTAAAAGAGTGCAAACAGTTACGGAAGGTTACGATGAGCCTGAAGCGCCGATGTGTCCCCTGATGTCCGGCAGGTCGTCTGTTAGCGTCATTCGTGCAGCGAGAGGTGGTGCACATGTCGGCGGGCGGCGTGGCGATCCAGTTCGTACGCGCGGCCGTCGCCTCCGCGGAGACGCCCGATCTCGACATCGGGCGCGCCCTGCCCGCGCTGACGCGGCCCGGCGCCACCCACGTCAGCTGCGCCCAGACGGTCAAGGCGATGCGGACCCTGTGGCGGCACAGCGACGACGAGCTGCTCAGGCTCGGGCCGCGGCCCCTCCCGCCCGGCACCTTCCGGATGATCTCGCTGGGGCTGATCCACGCGCCCGACCTGCGGGCCGCGCTCGAGCGCCTGACCGAGTTCGCGTCGATCACCACGGGCTACACCCGCAGCCGTCTCGTCATCGATGACGCCACCTGCCGGATCGAGATCGCCGCCGAGCCCGGCACCCGCATCCCGCCGCTCGCCGCCGAGATCATGCTCGCCCTCGTGCACCGCTTCCCGGCCTGGCTCGCCGGGAAGCACATCGTGCCGTCCCGGCTGGAGCTGCCCTTCCCCGAGCCCGGGTACAGCGACGCATACGTACCGGTCTTCGGCCGGATGCCGGTCTTCGACGCCCCGGCGGTGTCGATCAGCTTCGACGCCCGGCACCTCACGGCCCCCGTCGTGCGCGGGGAAGCCGACCTGCTGCGCTACCTCCGCCGCTGGCCGGCCGACCTGATCCTGCACCGCGACTACGGCACGACGACCGCCGCCCGCGTACGCAACGTCCTCGAACGCGGCGACACCACCGAATGGACGCGCGCCGACGACGTGGCTGCCAGGCTGTCGATCAGCCCCCAGCACATGCGCCGGCTCCTGCGGCAGGAGGGCACGTCGTTCCAGCGAATCCGGGAGGAGGTGCTGCGGGACCTGGCCGTCGCGAGCCTGGAGCGCGGCAGGGAGTCGATCGAGGAGATCTCCTCGCGGCTCGGGTTCTCCGAGCCCAGCGCGTTCCGGCGGGCCTTCACGCGCTGGGTCGGCAGCCCGCCGGGCGCCTACCGCGCCCGGCACACCGTCTGACCCGGGGCTATCGGGTGCGGCGGCGGACCGCCAGGCCGATCGCGACGGCCGTCCCGGCCAGGCACACCCAGGCGAAGGCGTCGCCGATCACCCGGTAGACGGTGGTGGTGCCGCGCACGGGCACGTCGGAGAAGACCACGTGCCGGTCGCCGCCCGCGTAGTCGTGCGCGGCCAGCACCCTGCCCTGCGGGTCGAACGCCCCCGACACTCCGAACTCGGCCTGCCGGACCATCGCGTACCCGTTCTCGATCGAGCGCAGGCTCGCCTTCTGGCTGTGCACCGGCCCGATCTCCGCCCAGTCGCGTGCGGGCACGAGCACGATGTCGGCGTCCACGCGCATCAGCTCGGGAAAGTCGGCGTCGAAGCAGATCACCGTGGCCAGCCGCCCGTACGGCGTCCGCGCGACCGGCACCACGCCGTCGCCCGGCGGGTAGAACTCCAGGCCGGGAATGGGATGGGCCTTGTTGTAGACCCAGACCCGTGTGCCTGCCGGGTCGTACAGGTAGGTGCGGTTGGCCGCGTACGGCGCCTGCGGCAGGACGACGGACACGGCGGCCTGCAAATAGATCCCGCTCTCCCGCGCCACGGCCGCCACCTGGCCGAGGAACGCCCGCTCGTCGGCGGCCAGGACGCCGGCGGCCTGCTCGGACCACATCACGATCTTCGCGCCCGCCTGCCCCGCCTCCCGCGTCCTGGCCAGCAGGTTGGCGTTGACCTTGCCGAAGGCCGCCCGTACGGTCGCCTGATCCTGTCCCGCCACCTGCTGCGGGGTGAGGTCCGCGCTGAGCGTTGCGCGCAGTTCGCGGGTGACCGAGGTGTCCGGGCTGATGCCGGCGACCCGCACGGTGCCGCCGTCCGGCGGGAGGAACGCGAGCCTCGCCCCGCCGGCGAGGAGGGCGATCAGGAGCACGACGACGTACGCGGCCGCGCCACGGACGGCGTTCGCCCGCAGGCGCTGCTCCCAGAGGTGGTTCGCCGTCGTCGCGAACCAGCCGATGAGGAACCCCACGCCGTACGGGCCGGTCACCGACACGACCTGCAGCAGCGCCAGGTCGTCGTGCTGGGTGGCGGCCGGCACGCCGAACGCGGTGCCGAACGGGCTGAGCAGCGTCATCAGGAACTCGCAGGCCGCCAGCGCCGCCGGGAACAGCAGCAGGGACGTGACCGTACCCGCCCTCGGGGAGACGAGCCGGTCCACGACGTACGGCACGACCGTCAGGGTGCCCAGCCCGATGATGCCCACCACCACGATCACGGTCATCGGCACGGCGGTCTCGACCAGCCAGAACACGCCGGCCAGCGCCGAGGCCGCCCACACCGCCGCGAGCCCGCCGAGGGCCGGGCCGGTCCGTACGAACCTCAGCAGGAAGACCGGGGACAACCACGCCGCCACGGCGATGTCGAAACGGCCGTGAACCGCGAAGAGCCACAGCAGCGTCCCCGCTCCCAGCCAGGCCCACCGCCACCGACGTCCGCCAGGGACCGGCGGCGCGACCTCGCTCCGCCGCTCGATCTGCTCTGCCCGCATGTGATTCTTCCCCGCCGTCGAAGCCTCCGCCCGGAGGGTTCGACCAGTGCCTTGCGCGACGGCCGATCCGGTCGCGGACCGACGCTAACCGCGGCACCCTCCTGAAGGCTGTGACCCGGCCTCTCTTCATTCATGACCGAACCGCTCCTCGCCCGGCCAGGAATGCCTCGCTGAAAGGGGAGTTCGAGAAGATACTGAGCGGGTGGAGCGCGAGCGGCCGAGCCAGAAGTTCCTCTGGATCGTCTTGGCCCCAGTAGCGGTGGCGATCATCATCGCACTCGTCAACGGCCCTACCGGCAACCTCTACGACTGGTTCAGGAACGAGCAGCCGTCTCCCTCTACCGGAGCAGGATCACCCAGCGCTCCGCCGGCGGAAACCGCCCAGCCGAGCAGCCCTCCGTCCGAGACGCCCATAGGCGACGATCCGCCGCCCATTTACCGGCAGAAAGGCATCAACCTTTCGAAGGGCTACACGATCTCCTTCTCCGACAGGCCCATTCGCCCGAACCAGGAGAACGGGACGATGGGCATGAGGCATGACGGTTACGTGTCGGTGCGCGGTGGACGGCAGGTGGTCCTCCTGAAACCCGGGCAACCACGTGAATACCGCACCTGCCGCGACGACACCCGTTACTACCAGCACGTCACCATCCCCGGCATTCCCGGCTCGAAGCTGCCGGAGGGTGCGGCGCTCTGCGTCACCGACACGGACAGCGGGCTGATCACGCTCGTCAAGGTGACCGGCTGGAGCGACTCGGACGAGGACGCCGACTACATGACCCTCGACATCACCGTCTGGCAGGGGCCGGTCTACGACTGAGACTCACCGCCGGGGTCGCGGCCAGGCGCCTTCGTCAAGGCGCTGCCAACGCACCAGCGTGCGTCCGACGTGCGCGAATTTGATTTTCGGCGCCGGAATTAATGGGTCCTGAAGAACAAGTAAATCGTCATTAAAGCGATGACTTCTAGCGTGCCACACATCGGTTGAGCACCAGGCGACCGAACCACCACAAAGCTGTCCGCAAGCATCGTACGCAACGGAAAAGGACGGGCTTCATGGACCTGCATCCATGGGATCGTCGCGGCCGGACGATCGACTTCATCAGAAGTATACGCGCTTCCCAGGATGAGATCTGGGAACGGCTGTCGACCCCAGCCGGCATCAAATCATGGCTACGGATGTCGGAGGTCGAGCTCGAACTGAAAGAAGGCGGTGCGTTCCGCTTCGCGTTGCACACCCAAGGGCGGGCTGACGTGGCGGCGAGCCACGAGATCGTGGGCCGGGTCAAAGAGGCCGTTCCCGGGTGGCTGCTGGCCCTTGAGTATCCCCTGCCCGCGAGCGGCGTCTGGACGGACCTGAGCTTCCAGCTCCGGCCCTCCTATCCGGTTTTCCACCAGGACTATCCGGTCGAGTGCGATCTCTGGTTGACCCATTCCGGTTTTCCGCACGAGGGACTGGGCCTTTTCGAGTTCGACGGTCACCACCGGCACTGGCGCCAGCGTGTGCTCGATCTCGCGGTGGACGTCGAGGGGCGCCCGCCCTTGCCGCGGCCCTCCTGCCTGTCGGGCCTGCAGTTCGTCGGCGGCGCCACCGGCATCGGCCTGCTGGTTTCGCAGGCGATCAAGGGTTCACCGGCGGATGTCGCCGGCATTCGCGAGGGCGACGTCCTGGTCAGTGTCAACGGGATCCGGATGAACGCCCTGGACGATTTCCATGACTGGATCGACGAATGCGAACCGGGCGACGTCGGCGAGGTCCGACTCCAGGACCGTACGGTGCGACTGGCCACCGAAGACTACGAAACCGCGCGCCGGCGATTCCTGCTGCGGGCGGATGAGGATTGGGTTCCGGCCCGACGGTGACGGCGGACGGGGCTCGATGGAAAGGGCGAAACCCATCGCTCGACATAGCGAATTCCGAGAGGAGGTGCACCATGAACAAGTCTGCCGGGGCGAAGACGATTCAGCCTAAGCCGGTGGTCTTCACCAAGAAGTCGGTGGGGGCCGCGAAGAACCTCGCCATTGCGGGTTGCATGGTCAGTTACTGATTCCCGGGCACCCGGCGCCTGCGTTTCCGGCGGCGCCGGGTGCTCATCCGAACGCACCGAAGGACACTTTCCGATGACCGATGTCGGCGGCGCCTATGCCCTCCGACGCTGGCTGCCGCTGATAGCGCCTGCGCCGGGCCGGGACGCGCCTGTTCATCTCCAGCATGCGATCCACCTGGCCTCGGGCGATCTCGGTGAGCACCGGTTGCCCTGGTCCTCGATCATGTATCCGGCGAACGTACGCTACAACGCCTGCCGGTCGTTCGGCCTCGACCCGGATTTCGGCGCCTGCGCCGCCGAGTTCGACGCAGCGCCCTTGCGGACACTGCAGGCCGACCTCGACCGTCTCGACGAGCTTCCTCCGTCCCGGATCGCGGCCGTGATCGCCACCCTCAACTGCCTTTCCGAGCAGCGCCTGCTGCCGGACATCATCGAGCGGCTGCCGGACGGCCACACCGACCGCGACGGCGGCATGATGTGGTACCAGGCCACGCGCGGCCTGCGGCAACTCGGCGGATACGACGAGTTCGTCGAGGACCGGCTCGTCCGGGTCGGCCTGGAGTCCACCCCCGACGTCGGCCTCAACTCGCTCATCCAGCTGACCTCCACCTACCTGCGGGTCGCCCGGGATGCCGACCGTGCCCGCTGGTCGCTGGAAAGCGCGGAGAAGGCGCTGGCAAGCCTGGGCTCGGACACGCCGTTCCTCAACGCGCTGCTGGAGTCCCGGTTCCACCGCGTCAGGGCGCTGCTGCAGATCCGGGTGGGTGAGCCGGGGCCGGCCCTTTCGACCATGGCGGACTGCGTGCGGGCCGCGGACGTCGCGACCACGCTGTCGGCGGAAATGTCGTCTTATTCGGGCTTGCTGGCGGCCGAGAACTACAAGATCGTCTGTGAGTCGCAGATGAAGCTCGCGGGAATCCTGCGGGATGCGGACGATCTGTACCACTGGGCCACCGAACTGATCAGAGTCGATCCCCTCGATGTCATGACGTGGCGTCACGTGGGCGAGTCGTTGATCTTGATCGGTGCGACCGCGGCCGCGGGACGGGTGACGCTGCTGTTCGCCGCGATGGGCGGGCACGGCATCGAGCGGCTGACCGGGCGACTGCGCGAGACGAAGGCTGCGGTCGTCAGCACGCCTCCCTCCTTTGACGAGACGCTCGACCGGGCGGCGCTCGCCCTGTTGCCATGACGGAGACCGACACGCCGACCCACGTCGCCGGCCCTCGGGTGGTCCGGATCGGCACCTGCGTGGCGATGCTGGCGGCCATCACGGTGGGCGGGCGGATCACGGACGCGGCCGTCCTGATGGCGGCGGCGGTGCCCGGATCGGCGATCAGCCTGAGCATTACAGGCCTCGCCGCCGGGATCCCGTTCCTGCTCGCCGGCGGGATCGGGCGGCTGCTCCTGCTGGCGCGGCTCAGCCCGCGCGCGGCCATCTTGCTGGGCTCCGCGCTCGGCGCGCTGGCGGGCGTGGCACTGGCCACCGGGCTCGCCGACGCCGGCGCTCGCCCGTTCCTCGTGTACGCCCCACTCGTCGTGGTGACCATCGCGAACATCATCGTCAACGCGACGTGGATGAGCAGCCTGCCGGAGATCCTCCCTGACCTCACGCGCCGGCGCAGGACGATCGGAATCACCGCGACCGTGACGTCCGCCGGCGCCGCGGCCGGTCCGGCCATCGCCGGCCTGTCCTTCGGCTTTCTCGATCTGAGCGGCCTGTGCCTGCTGTACGCGTCGACCAGCGCGGCCGGGGGCATCGCCATGGCCGTCGCGATCGGCGCGCCCTCGCCCGCGGACCAGCCGGAGACGACCGGCGCCGACCGGCCTGGCAGGTTCGGCGGTGTCCGCGACATCGTGCGCTCGCGACGGGCCCGCGGTCCGGTTCTCGTTCAGGTCTCGACCAATCTCATCGTCTTCGGCGTGATCTACAGCCTGCCGGTCCGAGCCGTCCAGGAGGCTTGGCCGCCATCCTGGGTCGCGATCGGCATGGCCGCCCTGATGTCCGGAACCATCGCTGGTTCGCTTCTCGCCACCGTGTCGCCGAGCCACCGCCTCTATGCCACGGCACTTCGCCTGGAACCCCTCTTCCGGGCGATCATGTTGCTGGTGTTCGCGTTCGCCGCCGACGGATATCCGGCCTGGCTGTGCCTTTTCCTCTTCTCGCTCCCGCAGGGCTTCGGCCGGGTCGCCCGCCAATCGATGATGACCGAGGAGTTCGGCGCGACGAACCGGTTGCAGGTGATGGCGACCTACCGCGGCATGCTGGGGGCATCGATGGTCATCGCCCCCTTCGTCATGGAACGCGGTGTCGACCTCATCGGCACCTTCGGCTACACCCTGAGCTGTGCAGTGGCTCTGACGACGCTGTTCGTCCTGCAGGTCGTCGACACCCCGAAGGGAGAACGGCCATGACAGTCGGCATGAACGTGACCTGCCCGGAGAGCTGGAAGATCGCCCATGGCGCCGGCCTCACGCTGCGACCGGCCGTCGGATTCAACGAACTCCTGCTGGACAACTTCCTCCATCTCGAACCACGCGACGTCCGGGCCGAGATCGGCGACATACCGATCAGCATCCACATCATGAACTCAGGCTGGGCCAACCGCGATCCGCGCGGGCTCGCCGACCTCGCCGCCCGCGTCCGGGACTGGTGCGCGAGCTTCGAGGTGCTCTACGTCTCCGATCACCTTCTGGTCACCGCCGACGAGCACGGGCGCAGGCTGCCGATCGTGCGCGAGATCGACTACGCCGACCCGTCCGTCGCCGGCCGCGCGGCCCGCTGGCAGGACCTGCTCGGCACGACCCTGCTGCTGGAGAACTTCGCCTCGGAGTCTCCGCGCGGGGCCGGGCAGGTACCGTACTTCCGGGAGCTCTGCGAGCAGCACGGCATCCGGATCCTCTTCGACGCGAGCAACGCGTTGATCGCCGAGCAGAACGGCGGTGACCGTTGGGACCTTTGGGGCGAGCCCGATGTGCGCGCGTTCGTGGCGGCCGGACATGTCAGCGGATTCAGGCCCTCCGACCTCGACCCGGCCATGCTGGTCGACACCCACGACTGCCCGCTGGACGAACGCTCACGCTCGCATGTGCGAATGATGAGGCAGCAGGGCTGGTTGCCGCCCACGATGGTGGTCGAGCGGGAGAGCGTGCTCGATGCCGCATCCTGGCTGGCGGACGTGCGCTGGGTCGGTGAACTCTATGCGTGAGCCCCGATCCGTTACCGATCCCCTGTTCCGTACGTTCTGGGGCGGCGTTCCCGGCACCGGCACGCCGTCCGACCGGCGACGCGCCCGGGTGATCGCGGCACTGACGCACCGGAGCCTGCGCCGTGACGTCGAGCTCGCGATGCCGAACCTGCCCCGGGTCCGTGGCACGGGGTGGGAACGGGACTTCGGCAGGTTTCTGGACGCGGCGCTGGCCGAGGGGATGGACCTCGGCTGGCGGCTGCCGCTGGAGCTCTGCGGCTACCTGCGCCTGGAAGATCCGGCGGTGTGGGCGGAGGCGGCCTCCTGCGCGACGCTGCGGTGGTTCACGATGGGCGATCCGTACCAGCGCTGGATGATGCTCTCCTGCCGCGACGCCGGGGCCGAACTGTGCATGGGGCTCCGGCGCGGCGGGCTCGCCGACGACAACGACATCTACACCGCACCGTACGAACACGTCTGGCCGGCTCGGTTCGCGATGGCCACGGGCACCTCGGCCACCCCGGAGGTCCCCCACTCGCCCGACGGCTGGCGGACCTTCGGCTACGGCCTGACGGCCCGGCTCCCCCTGTCACTGAACACCGCGCGACCCGAAGGAGGTGCCCCACGATGAAGGTGTGTCTGGTGTCCATGCCATGGGCACAACTGGACCTGCCCTCTCTGGCGCTCGGCGTCCTCACGTCCGTCTGCGAGAGGACCGCCTGCGTCGAGCGAGTGGACGTCGAATACGCGAACCTCGCCTGGTACGAGTTCCTCGCCGAACGGCTGGAGTACGCCCCGGACCGGTACGAGGTCCATTCGCTGCACTCCTACTTCTCGGGCGCGGGTGACTGGATCTTCTCCTCGGCGCTCAACGGCGTGGACTGGAACACGCCGGATTTCGTGGCCTATGCCGAGAGCTGGGGTCTCGACGTCGACGAATGCGTCACGCTGCATCGCCTGGCGCCGGAGTTCATCGACCTGCTCGCCGAGCGGATCGCGCGTACCTGCCCGGACGTGGTCGGAGTCTCGAGCGTCTTCCAGCAGAACATCGCGAGCCTGGCTCTCGCCAGGGCACTCAAGCGGCTGAAGCCGGATCTGATCACCGTGTTCGGCGGGGCGAACTGCGACGGCGTCATGGGCGAGGCGGTGGCCAGGAACTTCGACTTCGTGGACTATGTCGTCCGGGGCGAGGGTGAGGAAGCCCTTCCGCGGCTCCTGGAGGGCCTGCACCGCTCGGATCCGTCCGCGGTGAGCGCCGTTCCCGGCCTGGTCGGCCGGCACGGCGGCGAGCTGTTCGCCAATCCGATGCGATCGGGGTTCGTGCCGCCGGGGCGGATACCGAGGCCGGACTTCGACGCCTTCTTCGAACGCTTCGCCGGCAGCCGGGTCGCCGAACACCACTCGCCGAAACTCGTGCTCGAGGCCAGCCGGGGCTGCTGGTGGGGCGAGCGGCACCACTGCACCTTCTGCGGCCTCAACGGCTCGATGATGACCTTCCGCAGCAAGTCTCCCGAATCCTTCGTCGACGAACTGGTGGAGCTGGCGGAGCGACACCAGTGCCTGAATGTCTACGCCGTGGACAACATCCTCGACCAGGGCTACATCGGCACCGCGATGACCGATCTGGCCGCTCGCGATCTGGACCTGCACGTGATGTTCGAGGTCAAGGCGAACCTCCGGCGCGATGACCTGCGGACGCTCAAGGACGCCGGCGTGGTCTGCGTGCAACCCGGCATCGAGAACCTCTCCTCCCGCGTGTTGCGCCTGATGGACAAGGGCGTGTCGGGCGCGCAGTGCGTACGCTTCCTGCGCGACGCGGACGAGCTGGGGATGACGGTGCTGTGGAACTATCTCTACGGCTTCCCCGGGGAGCAGGATCGCGACTACACCGACGTGCTGGAGTCGGCCGAGTCCCTGGTTCACCTGCCCCCTCCCGGATATGTCGGGCGGATCCTGCTGGAACGCTTCAGCCCTTACTTCAACGATCCGGCGTTGGGGCTGCCGAATCGCGGGCCGCACTCCCGCTATCGCATCTCCTATGACCTGCCGCTCGCAGAGCTCGACGATCTCGCGTACGTCTTCCGATCGCAGGCGCAGGGCATCGCCGCGCAACCGGATGTCGCCGGGCGCGTATCCGGCTTCGCCGAGTACTGGCGGAAGGTGTTCCCCGATTCCTCCCTCGTGCACTATTCGAGGATCGACGGCTCCTACCTGATCGCCAACAGCAGACCGAACTTCGCGTGGAGCACGCACATCCTGACGGATCCTGTGGAGAAGGCGCTGTACACGGCGCTGGACGCGCCACGCCGCCGCCGGGAGATCGCCAGGCGCGTCGGAGCGTCCGAGACCGAGGTCGAGAGCCTGCTCTCCGACTGGACCGAACGAGGGCTCTGCTTCACCGACGACAGCGGTCTGATCGTCCGGCTCTCGACCGCGGGCGTCGATCCGGCCAACAGCCGAGTCGAGGTGCCCTCATGATCAGTGCGACCTACGCGGTGCGGCCGGAGCAGCTGACGGCGGACGGCCAGGACCTGGGGCTGCCACCTCCGAACACCGTCCCGCAGGACGTCCCCGACGTGGCGGCTCTGTGGAAGGCGGGCTATCGCGCGGTGTTCGTCGACGGCCGCGATGGCGCCGCAGCGGCCGATCTCTGCCGCCTTCTGGCATCGCTCCGCGACCTCGAGTCCGCGGGGTTCCGGATCCGCTGGGCCGCGCCGGCGACGCTGCTCGACCGGGTCCCCGACTGGACGCTGCTGACCCACCTGCCGGCCCCCGATTCGGGCCTGGACGCCGGCACCCAGGCCGAGTGGCGCGCCATGTATCGCTTCGGCCGGCTGCGCTGGTTCAAGGGACCGGGCTTCATCAAGATCCACGACCAGCGGTGCGACGCCGGCGTGGTGCTGACCCTCACCGATCACGTGCATCTCGACTTCGTCGAGCGGGCATCGGGCAGCGGCGTGTTCCGTCCCGACGTGGCGTGGTACGCCGGCGAGGAGATCGAGGTGTTCCACGACGCGGGCCTCATGCTGCGCCTCGACGACGATCACGTCTGGCTGGCCGGACGCGTCCGGCGATGGTCCAACCCCTCGCAGCTGATGGCGCCTTGACATGACCGCCGACCTCGCGCCCGCGGACGCCGACTTCCGCCGTACGATGGGCTGCTTCGCCACCGGCGTCGCCGTCGTGACCGTCGGCGGCCCGGAACCCCACGGCATGACCGCCAACTCGATCACCTCCGTGTCCCTGCACCCCCCGACGATCCTCGTATGCGTCGGTCGCAACGCGTCGATGCACGCCCGGCTCATGACGGCCGGCTGCTTCGGGGTCTCCGTGCTCGCGGGAGACCAGGAGCGGTACGCGCGCGCCTTCGCGGACCGCGTACGGCCGCGCGGCCGTGCGCAGTTCGCCGGTGTGCCGCACCGAGCGGGCCCGAGCACCGGCGCACCGGTGCTCGACGGGACGGCCGCCTGGGTGGAGTGCGAGCTCATCGGCACCCACGCCGTCGGAGACCACTCCATTTTCATCGGCTCGGTGCTCGACCTCGGCTTCTCGCGCCGGCCGCCGCTCGTCTTCTGGTCCGGAGGATACGTACGGCTGCCGGTGACCGTGGACGCGGGCGGGGACACGTCCCTCCGACAGCCTACGTGAGCCGGCTCAGGTCAGGAACCGTACGTGGTGACCTTCCACAAATAGCCGTCCGGGTCGCTGAAGTAGCCGAAATATCCGCCCCACTCGGCGGGAGCCGCCTCCCTGACCACGCTCCCGCCCGCCGCCACCGCGTTGCGCATCATCTCGTCCACCACCTTTCTGGAGTCGGGGTTGATGTGGAAGGAGGCGCCGCGGAATCCGGATCCCTCCGGAGAGACCCCGGCGTCCTGTGCCGCCGCCTCCCATTCGTAGAGAGCCAGCTGCGGGGATCCCTCGCCCAGGCTGAGCAGAACGAATCCTCGGGTGTCCTTGTCGATCTCGCAGCCCAGGCCTTCGGCGTAGAACTTCTTGGCGCGGGCCAGGTCCTTGACCCCGAGCATGATGGCACTCACCTGTGGTGACACGGTTCTCTCCTGATGGTTTCGAAGGGTTGGTCAGAGGCGTTCTCGGCGACCACTCCGCGTAGGGCTGGTCCGTTCCCCCCCACCTGCTCGGCCAGGCCTTCGCGGCCGTGGAAGCCGACTCGCGAGCCTCCGTCCGATTCGATGAACACGACGACCCCGTAGTCGTCCTTGCTGCTCCAGCCGAGCCCCTCCGTGTAGAACCGCTTGGCTGCGTCCAGATCCCGGACGCCGAGGAGGATCGAGCTGACGTGCGCTTTCATACCCCGTCCCCCTTGTGAGCGAAGTGCATGTGCCGCCTGGAACGGCAGGCGGCACATGCCGGCCGGGCCCGGATGTCACATCGGCGTGGGTTCGCCGGTCAATCGGTATGACAGGCCGCGACGGAGGAATGTGACCGATGGTTGACCATGACTGGCTGAGCGAGCGGTTCGCCGAGCATCAGGACCGCCTGCGGGCGGTGGCGTACCGGATGCTCGGCTCACCCGGCGAGGCCGAGGACGCGGTGCAGGAGGCGTGGCTGCGGGTCAGTCGCGCGGACACCGGTCAAGTGGAGAATCCGGCCGGATGGCTGACCACGGTCGTCGCGCGGGTCTGCCTGACCATGCTCGAGGCCCGCCGGTCCCGGCGTGAGGAGCCCGCCGGCGCGCTGCCGCCCGAGCCGGCCGCGGGCATCCGCCCGAGCGGCCAGGCCGGCCCCGAGGACGAGGCGCTGCTGGCCGATTCGGTCGGTATCGCGCTGATGGTTGTGCTGGACACGCTGACTCCCGCCGAGCGGCTCGCGTTCGTCCTGCACGACATCTTCGCGGTGCCGTTCGGCGAGATCGGCGCCATCGTCGACCGCTCCCCGGCGGCCGCCCGGCAGCTCGCCAGCCGGGCCCGGCGCCGGGTGCGAGGAGCGGCCGGGGCGTCCGACGCCACGCGATCCCAGCAGCGGGAGATCGTCGACGCCTTCCTGGCCGCCTCCCGGAACGGAGACTTCGGCGCCCTGCTCGACCTGCTCGATCCGGACGTCGTGGTCGGCGAGATGCGCGGCAGCCACGCGGTGGCGGCCTTCTTCTCCGGACGCGCCCAGGCCGCCCGCCCGGCACTGGTCGACGGCGTTCCGTCGGCCGTCTGGTCGCACCACGGCCGGCCGAAGGCCGTCTTCACGTTCACCATCGCCGACGGCAAGATCACCAGCATCGCCATCGACACCGACCCGGATCAGCTCCACGACCTCGACATCGTCTTTCTTCGAGCCGGCGACAAGGGCCGTGACGAGCCGTAACCGTAACCCCCGATCGATCCGGCCGGATCCGCCACGGTCATCCGGTCGTATCCCGACGCCCGCAGAGTTTCCAGAACCGCACCCAGCAGCTCCGCTTCCCGCGCGACCCCACCTCTGCACGCTTCACCGACATGCGCACGCCGCACGAGCCGGCCCGCGCTCACCGGGGCGCATGCGCGGCCATCTGCGGCAGAGCCGTGGAGAGGACGCCCGCCCGCGGCGCAGTCTCCAGCCCTTTAATCGGGGTCGGTCATCGCCTTCCTGAAGTCGCTCGGCGTGACGCCGTACGCGTGACGAAAGGCGCGGCTGAAGTCAGCGGCGCGAACGAATCCCCACCGCGAGGCGATCTCATAGATCGGCCTGCTCGTCAGCGCGGGATCGGCGAGATCGCGGCGGATGCGGCGCAGGCGGTGGACCCGCAGCCAGCCGGCGACCGTGGCGCCCTGCGCCTGGAACAGCTGGTACAGGTAACTGAGCGAGATGTGGTGCGCGGCGGCGATCTTGCGCGGGGTGAGCTCGGGATCGCGCAGGTTCTGCTGAATGAATGTTTGGATACGCAGAGTCAGGACATTCCTGTGGGACTCCGGAGACGGCTCCGCGCGCTCCTCGATGGCGGCAGCGAAGGAGGCGGAGATCAGGTCCAACGCGACCATCCCCAGTCGTGCCCCGTCCGCCGGCCTCAAGGACTGCTTCTCCAAGGTCAGATCGCGGACGAACCCCTTCAGCAGGCTCGGCACCCCGCCCGACGCCTGCTGGACGACTCCCAGGACGTCGTCCAGTTGCCGATCCGAGAACGGCAGCAACGGCCTGGGGATCTCCACCGTGGCCATCTCGAAGGTGTCCTGGCCGTCGGCGGCCTCGAACTCGACCTCGTGCACCCGGGAAAGGTCGTGAGCGACCAGGTCGTCACAGCTCGCCGCGAAGCCCCGGTCGTGCCAGACGGCCCGTACGGCTCCGCGTAACGGCACCACGACCTGCACCACCTCCTGGCCGGCCAGGGGGATGGAGCAGGCGTCCAGTCGAAGCGCGTGCATTGACTTCCTGCCGACCCGCGCGATCCCGAGGTCGACGTGATGATCGAGAACGGACACCGACGTAGGTTCACCAAAACCGGTCATATCTGTCAACCGTTTGTGCGGCGCGGCCCTGGTCAGCCGGTATACAGCGCTGGCCCGATGTGAGAGCCGGCGCCGACCTCGGCCGACCGGGCCTCGCAGCCGTTTCAGACCGGCTTGATGGCCTTGGACTTCGACAGGTGCGATGCACCGGGTTTCCGTTCGTCAACGCCTACTTCAGGAGCTGGCGGGCCATCACCATGCGCTGGATCTGGTTGGTGCCCTCGTAGATCTGGGTGATCTTGGCGTCGCGCATCATGCGCTCCACCGGGAAGTCCTTCGTGTAGCCGTACCCGCCCAGCAGTTGCACCGCGTCCGTCGTGATCTCCATGGCGGCGTCCGAGGCGGCGCACTTGGCGGCGCTCGACAGGAAGGTGAGGTCCTTCTGGGGTTCGCCGTGCATGGCCCGCTCCGACTTCGCCGCCGCGTGGTACGTGAGTTGCCGGGCCGCCTCAAGTTTCATGGCCATGTCGGCGATCATGAACTGCAGGCCCTGGAAGTCGGCCACGGGCCGGCCGAACTGCTTGCGTTCCTTGACGTAGCCGATCGCGTAGTCGAGGGCTCCCTGGGCGATGCCGAGGGCCTGGGCGGCGATGGTGATGCGGGTGTGGTCGAGGGTGGCGAGGGCGGTTTTGAAGCCGGTGCCTGGGTCTCCGATCATGCGGCTGGCCGGAATGCGTACGTCGTCCAGGATCACCTGGCGGGTGGGTGAGCCCTTGATGCCGAGTTTCTTCTCCTTGGGCCCGAAGGAGACGCCTTCGTCGGACTTTTCGACCACGAAGGCGGAGATGCCGCGCGCCCCTGCGGACGGGTCGGTGACCGCCATGACCGTGTAGTACTCGGAGACGCCGGCGTTCGTGATCCACATCTTGGTGCCGTTGAGCACGTACGCGTCGCCGTCCGCGACCGCGCGGGTCTTCATGGCGGCCGCGTCCGAGCCCGCCTCCGGCTCCGACAGCGCGTACGAGAACATGGCCTCCCCCCGGGCGACGGGCGCCAGGTAGCGGGATTTCAGCTCTTCGGACGCCGAGAGCAGCAGCGGGACGGTGCCCAGCTTGTTGACCGCGGGGATCAGGGAGGACGACGCGCACGCGCGGGCGACCTCCTCGATGACGATCACCGTGGCCAGCGCGTCCGCCCCCGCGCCGCCGTACTGTTCGGGGACGTGAACGGCGTGCAGGTCGGCCGCGACGAGCGCCTTGTAGACGTCCCAGGAGAACTCCTCGGTCTCGTCGGCCTCGGCGGCGTGCGGAGCGATCTTCTCGTCGGCCAGGGCGCGGACGGTCTCCCTGAGCATGTCGTGTTCCTCGGCGGGCGCGTAAAGAGGGAAGCTCATGCGACGAATACTAGGACGTCCGACCATCTTGTTACCAGCGGGTACGGTTTGCAAAAGGGAGGAGGTGGCACGAAGGAGATAGCGCGGGCCGGTAACATGCCTCAGCGATCGAAAGGAGCTCTCTCGTGCCATATCGCCTCACGGTGATCGGGACTGGATACCTGGGGATCACCCATGCGGCGTGCATGGCCGATCTCGGATACGACGTCCTGGGCCTCGACATCGACGCCGACAAGATCAACCGGCTCAGCAACGGGCAGCTCCCGATCCACGAACCCGGGCTCGAAGAGGTGCTCCACCGCGGGCTCGAGTCCGGCCGCCTGCGCTTCACCTCCTCCTTCGAAGAGGTCGCCGCCTTCGGCGACGTGCACTTCCTCTGCGTCGGCACCCCGCAGAAGCGCGGCGAGTACGCCGCGGACGTCTCCTACGCGGACAGCGCCATCGAGTCCCTGGCCCCGCTCCTTGACCGGGAATGCCTGGTGGTGGGCAAGTCCACCGTGCCCGTCGGCACCGCCGAGCGGCTGGCCGACAAGCTCACCCGGCTCGCCCCCGCGGGCACCGAGGCCGAGCTGGCCTGGAACCCCGAGTTTCTGCGGGAGGGTTTCGCGGTCAAGGACACGCTCCACCCCGACCGCATCGTGCTCGGCGTGCGCAGCGAGCGGGCGGAGAAGGTGCTGCGCGAGGTGTACGAACCGCTCGGCGAGATCCCGTTCGTGGTGACGGACTACGCGACGTCCGAGCTGGTCAAGACGGCCGCGAACGCCTTCCTCGCCACCAAGATCTCCTTCATCAACGCCATGGCCGAGGTCTGCGAGGCCGCCCACGCCGACGTCAAGCAGCTGTCCGAGGCGCTGTCGTACGACGACAGGATCGGCGGGCGCTACCTCAACGCCGGGCTCGGCTTCGGCGGCGGCTGCCTGCCCAAGGACATCAGGGCCTTCATGGCGCGGGCCGGCGAGCTGGGCGCGGACCAGGCGCTGACGTTCCTGCGCGAGGTGGACGACATCAACATGCGCCGGCGGGCCCGCATGGTCGACCTGGCAAGGGAGCTGGCGGGCGGCTCGTTCCACGGCTGCACCGTGGGCGTGCTGGGCGCCGCGTTCAAGCCCAACTCCGACGACATCCGCGACTCCCCCGCGCTCAACGTCGCCGTGACCATCGGCCAGCAGGGCGGACGGGTCACCATCTACGACCCGATCGCGCTCGACAACGCTCGTAAGGCTCATCCCGAGCTCAACTACGGCGATTCCGCCGTCGAGGCGGTGCGCGGGGCGCATGTGGTCCTGCTGCTCACGGAGTGGCAGGAGTTCCTGGAGCTCGACCCCGAGCAGCTGGGGGCGGTGGTCGCCACCCGGCGCATCGTCGACGGCCGCAACTGCCTCAACTCCGAGTCGTGGCGCTCGGCCGGCTGGCACTACCGCGCCCTGGGCCGCCCGTGAGTCATCGCAGGTGGAGCACCCACTGGGTGGTCAGCGGGCGATAGCCGCGGCGCGCCCAGAACGGCGTGGACAGCGGGTTGGGCAGCGCGTGGTGGAGCATCATGGACGCCACTCCGCGCGCCGACGCATGGCGATGGGCCACGTCGACGAGCGCCGCGCCCACGCCGTGACTCCGCCAGGCCGGCTCGACGTACATGACCCCGAGGTAGGCCACGGGCGAGTCACGCACGTCCTTGCCGATCCAGCGGGAGCGGCCCGGCGGCTGGACGATGACGCAGCCCAGCGGCCGGTCGCCCGTCGCGGCGACCCAGCACCACTCCAGCGGCAGCACCTCCGCCGCCACGAGCTCCTTGATCCGTGCCGTCGTCGAGCCGCGCAGGGCCACCCAGCCGAACTGCGCGTCGTAGGCCACCAGCCGCTCGTACATCCGCACGATGGCCCTCGCGTCATCCGCGGTGGCCCGGCGGACGGCGGGCGCGCCCACCCCGCGCTCGCCGGGCGGGCGGACGGCGAGCGTGTTCGCCGAGCGCTCGCCGGGCGGCCTGGCAGCGGGCGTGTTCGCCGAGCGCTCGCCGAGCCGGCGGACGGCGGCCACGGAGATGGGCGCGAACCCCCGCACGGCCAGAGCCCTGACCGGCGCGGTGTCCCTGCTCGGCCACGACACGGCCAGCGCCTGCCCGGGGCCGGGATCGGGTAACCCCGCCATCCACCGGTCGAGCAGCCCGCCCAGCGCGGCCTCGGGGTCGGGGCCGCCGACGCGGGCCTGGAGCCGGTGGACGACCAGCGGTGACCAGGAGGCCCGCAGGTCGTCCGGGTTGATGCGGTCGACGGAGGCCAGCCCCGCGGCGTCGCGGGTCTCGAGCCGCACCCCGCCCGCGCCGGGCAGCTCGTCGTGGCCTGCGACCAGCGGGTCGGCCGCCCGCACCCGGGCGGCATGGCCCCTGATCACGTTGTCCATCCACGGCACCCTAGCCGTACGGCCAGGCCGGTGGGAGCGCTTTCCAGGGGCGTCCGCGCCTGGGTCAGAGCTCGGCGGCCTCGGCCCGCAACCGCTCGCCCTTGGCGTAGGCCTGCTCCTTCAGCCGCGCCTGGAACTCCTCCATGCGCGCCCGCAGCCCGTCGTCGGAGGCGGCGAGAACGCGTACGGCCAGCAGCCCCGCGTTGCGGGCGCCGCCGACGGCCACGGTGGCCACCGGCACCCCGGCCGGCATCTGGACGATCGACAGCAGGGAGTCGAGACCGTCGAGGTGTTTGAGCGGCACCGGCACCCCGATCACCGGCAGCGGCGTGACGGAGGCCAGCATGCCGGGCAGGTGGGCGGCGCCGCCCGCACCGGCGATGATCACCTGGAGGCCGCGGGAGGCGGCCTGGCGGCCGTAGTCGATCATCTCGACCGGCATGCGGTGGGCCGACACCACGTCGGCCTCGAACGTCACCCCGAACTCGGCGACCGCCTCGGCGGCGGCCTTCATGACGGGCCAGTCGGAGTCGCTGCCCATGACGATGCCGACGCGCGCCGCGGGCGCACTCATGTGTACTCCCCGGTGGTGAGGTAGACGGCGGCGTGGCGGGCGCGGGCGCGCACCTGGTCGAGGTTGGAGCCGAGGGCCGTCACGTGGCCGATCTTGCGGCCCGGACGCACCTCCTTGCCGTAGAAGTGCAGCTTGATGCCCGGATCGTGGGCGAGCACGTGCTCGTAGCGCTTGAACAGGCCGGGGTCGTCGCCGCCGAGCAGGTTGGCCATGACGACGACGGGCGCGGTCATCGTGGGCGAGCCGAGCGGCAGGTCGAGCACCGCCCTCAGGTGCTGCTCGAACTGCGAGGTCCTGGCGCCCTCGATCGTCCAGTGGCCGCTGTTGTGCGGCCGCATGGCCAGCTCGTTGACCACCAGCCCCTGCGCGGTCTCGAACAGCTCCACCGCCAGCAGCCCGGTCACCCCCAGCTCGTGGGCGATCTTCAGGCCGATGCGCTGGGCCTGGGCGGCGTCTTCGGGGTCGAGCCCGGGCGCGGGGGCCAGCACCTCGACGCAGATGCCGTCCTCCTGCACGGTCTCCACGACCGGGTAGCTGACGCCCTGCCCGTGCGGCGAGCGGGCCACCAGCACCGCCAGCTCCCGCTCGAACGGCACGAACGCCTCGGCCATCAGCTCGACGCCGGACGCGAACGCCTCCGCGACGTCGGCGGCCGACCTGCACACCCACACGCCGCGGCCGTCGTAGCCGCCGCGCACGGCCTTGAGCACCACCGGCCAGCCGTGCTCGCCGGCGAAGCGCTCGGCGTCGGCGGCCGTGCCGACCCTGGCCCAGGCCGGGCAGGGCACGCCGATCGCGGTCAGCCGCTCGCGCATGACCGCTTTGTCCTGGGCGTGCACGAGGGCCTCGGCCCCCGGGTGGACGGTGTGGCCGTCGGCGACCAGGGCCCTGATGTGCTCGGTGGGCACGTGCTCGTGGTCGAACGTGATCGCGGCGCAGCCCTTGGCGAACGCGCGGAGGTCGCCGAGGTCGCGATAGTCTCCGACCCGCGTGTCGGTGATCACCCGGGCGGCGCTCTCGCCGGGGGCCGCGGCCAGCACCCGCAGTTCGACGCCGAGCGCGATGGCGGGCGGCTGCGTCATCCGGGCGAGCTGGCCGGCGCCGACGATGCCCACGACCGGTCCGATAGGGCTGTAGGAACTCACGCCAGGTGAGCTTACCGGGACGGAACGACTTCCCTGACGGGCGGCCCTTCCAGATCATGGCAGGTTAGCGGGCTTGGCGGGGGTTAGGACGATTTCGCGATGAACGTTCCTTTGCGCGGTATGTTCATCTGTCTGACACCGGGCCTGCACGGTGACCGGTACGCTGAGTTGGTCAGGCTCGACAAGGGAAGGGACCGAGCAGAGACGTGGACGTCGCCAAACGCCTCTACGAGCGGTTCGCCTCCCTGCTGCACGAGCTGGCCAAGTTCGGCAGCATCGGGGCCATCGCGTTCCTGATCGACACCGGCGCCTACAACCTCTTCCTGCTGGGGGTCGACGTGGGGCCGCTCACCTCCAAGGTTTTCGCGACCACGATCTCGGCGACGTTCGCCTACCTGGGCAACCGCTACTGGACGTTCCGGCACCGGGAGCAGAGCGGGCTCGGGCGCGAATATTTCCTGTTCTTCCTGCTCAACGGCATCGCCCTGCTGTTCGGGCTGCTGGTGATCGGCTTCACCACGTACACGCTTCACCTCGACGACCCCCTCAGCGCCAACATCGCCAACATCATCGGCGTCGGGCTCGGCACGCTGTTCCGCTTCTGGTCGTACAAGAAGTGGGTGTTCCTGGAGGCCACCGAGCCCATCCCGGTCGAGCTGCCGGAAGCCGGGGTCAAGCAGGACCGCTGACCACCCGGTTGCCGCCGTTCTCCTCCGCGGGGCGCAGGAAGACGGCGAACGTGGCCGGGCGCCGGCGCACCAGCTCCAGCCGGCCGCCGTCGGCGGCGGCCAGCGCGCGGGCCAGCGTCAGGCCGAGTCCGGTGCCTCCGCCGCCGCTGACGTTCCGCTCGAAGATCCTCGGAGCGATCTCGTCGGCGATGCCCTGGCCCTCGTCCGCGACCTCGATCACCACGTAGTTGTCGCCGCAGGTGGACGTCACGGTGACGGCGCCGCCGCCGTGGCGCAGGGAGTTCTCCAGCAGCGAGGCGATCACCTGGCCGAAGCCGCCGGTGGTGGCCATCGCCTTCATCCCGCGGGTGCCGTCGAGCCGGATCTCGCGGCCCGCGTCGCGGAAGACCGGCTCCCATTCGATGATCTGCTGGCCGAGGATCTCGTCGATGGCGACCGGATGTGCCTGGGCGTGGCGCTGGCGGCGGGCCGCGGCCAGCAATTCGTCGATCACGGCGGTGAGCCGCTCCGCCTGGACGATCGCCGCCTCGCCCTCCTCGCGGACGACCTCCGGCTCGCCGGAGGATGCGACGATCTCCTCCAGCCGCATGGTCAGGCCGGTCAGCGGCGTGCGGAGCTGGTGGGAGGCGTCGGTGGCGAACTCGCGCTCGCGGGTGAGCAGGTCGGAGATGCGGGTGGCGCTGCGGTCGAGCACCTGGGCCACCCGGTCGAGCTCGGGGATGCCGTAGCGGTGCTTGCTCGGCCGCGCGTCGCCCGAGCCGAGCCGGTCGGCGATCTTCGCAAGGTCCTGCAGGGGGAGCGTCAGCCGGCGTGACTGGACCACGGCCAGGCTCACGGCCACCGCCAGAGCGGCCACGGCCAAGGCCACGATGAGCAGCAGGCGGGCGGCCACGTCCTGTTCGACCTGGTCGCGGTCGCGACTGATCCGGACGTAGACGCCGGTGTTGGTCTGGGCGTCCTCCGTCATGAGGTGGCCGGACGGCGGGGGCGAGCCGACCACGGTCACCCGGAGGGGGGTTCCGTGCTCCCAGATCTGGATGTACCTTCCCGGGTATTTCTGCTCCAGCTGCTGGGGGTCGAGTGGCGTCTCCTGGACACGGGCGTATTCCACCTCTCCCACGAGACGCTTGGCTTCGGACCCAAGCTCCTGAGCCGCTTCGTCGACGATCAGGCGACTCACCACGACGCCCAGGGGGACCCCCAGCAACAGGACCGCGATGACCGCGACGACCAGGGTGGAGGTGAGCAGTCGGCGGCGCATCCGCCTACTCGCGTTCGAACCGGAAGCCGACTCCCCGGACGGTCGTGATGTAGCGGGGCTTGGCGGCATCGTCGCCGAGCTTGCGGCGCAGCCAGGAGATGTGCATGTCGAGGGTCTTGGTCGAACCCCACCAGTTCGTGTCCCAGACCTCCCGCATGATCTGCTCGCGGGTGACGACCTTGCCGGCGTCGCGCACGAGCACGCGCAGCAGGTCGAACTCCTTGGTCGTCAGGTGGAGCTCCTTCTCCCCCATCCAGGCCCGGCGCGAGTCGGCGTCGATGCGCACCCCCTGGACGACCGGGGTCTCCGAGGTGCCTCGCCGCAGCAGGGCGCGGACCCTGGCGAGTAGTTCGGCCAGCCGGAACGGTTTCGTCACGTAGTCGTCGGCGCCCGCGTCGAGCCCGACGACCGTGTCGACCTCGTCGACGCGTGCGGTGAGTATCAGAACCGGAGTGCCGTGCCCTTCGGCGCGGATCCGGCGGGCCACCTCCAGACCGTCCATTTCGGGCAGGCCAAGGTCGAGAACGATGAGGTCTATGCCGCCCGACAGGGCCCTTTCCAGGGCCTGCGGGCCATCGGGACTCACCTCGACCTGATAACCCTCGCGGCGTAGCGCACGCGCGAGCGGCTCGGAAATCGAGGTGTCATCCTCGGCTAGAAGTACGCAGGTCATGAAGCGATCGTAGGACCTTAGGCGATCGTTTCCCGGGCACAGCGCGCGGTTTGACTCGTAGTTGACCTATCCATTGACCTGGGCAAACTCGGCTAAATATCACTTAGTCAGGATTAAATTACCGTGATTATCGACGCGAAACTTGGCGGCCCGTGCAGGACGCGCCAGAGTGAAAATTCCGACCAGCACTTTCCGCCGATCACTTTCCCCGGCCGAGCGCCCGGGTAGGGGACGCGTCCACGGCGGAACCGGTTGTGTGGCGAAAGACCTTTTCCAGGTGCCGCGTGGCGCCGATCCTCGATCGGGGCCCGGCCGGAAGAAGGAGATGATCATGATGACCACGAGCACCGACGCGTTCGCCGACCGCCTGCTGGGATCGGCACTCGGCACCATCGACCTGCTCTCCATGCACATCGGCGACCGGATGGGCTGGTATCGCGCGCTGGCCGCGCACGGCCCGGCCGACGCCGCCGAGCTGGTCGCCCGTTCCCGCGGCCACGAGCGGTACGCCAGGGAGTGGCTGGAGCAGCAGGCCGCCACCGGGATCCTGGAGGCCGCGGAGGACGGCCGCTTCGCCCTGCCCGGCGGCGCGGCGGAGGTGCTGACCGACGAGTCCAGCCTGGCCTACCTCGCCCCGCTGGCCCGGATGCTGGCCGGCGCGTCCGTCCAGTTGCCCGCGCTCCTGGACGCCTACCGCGACGGCGGCGGGGTGCCCTGGGCGGCGTTCGGGGCCGACATGCGGGAGTCGCAGGCCGACATGAACCGGCCCTGGTTCGAGCACGCACTGCCGGACGCGCTCGCGGGCGTGCCCGAGCTGGACGCCGTGTTGCGCCGCCCCGGCGCCCGCGTCGCCGACGTGGGCTGCGGCGGTGGATGGTCGGCCATCGCGCTGGCCAGGGCCTACCCCGGAGCGACCGTGGAGGGCGTCGACATCGACGGCCCGTCCGTCGAACTGGCCACCCGCAACGCGGCCGGCGCGGGTCTCGGGGACTGGGTGACCTTCCGCCGCGGCGACGCTGCCCTGCTGCACGAGAGCCGCTACGACGCCGTCTTCGCCTTCGAGTGCGTGCACGACATGCCGCGGCCGGTGGAGACGCTGGCGGCGGCACGGCGGGCGACGAGCCCGGACGGCGCCGTCGTGATCATGGACGAGGCCGTCGGCGACTCCTTCACGGCCCCCGCGGACGACGTCGAGCGGCTGATGTACGGCTTCAGCCTGCTCATCTGCCTGCCCGACGCGATGAACGAGCAGCCCTCGGCCGCCACCGGCACCGTGCTGCGACCGGGCACGCTGCGCCGCTACGCCCGCGAGGCCGGCTTCTCCGACGTCGAGATCCTGCCCATCAAGGACTTCGGCTTCTGGCGTTTCTACCGGCTCATTCCCTGAGCAGAGGTCGGATGTCTCTCCGTGCTGCCCTGGTACTCTAGGGCCGCATGGCGGACCTCCTGGGAGATACACCCGATGACCTGACGCTCTGGTACGACGAACCGGCCACCGACTGGGAGACCCAGGCGCTGCCCATCGGCAACGGCGCCCTCGGGGCGATGGTCTTCGGCGGCACCCGCACCGAGCGGCTCCAGTTCAACGAGAAGACGTTGTGGACCGGCGGTCCAGGGTCGGCACAGGGCTACGACTTCGGCAACTGGACCTCGCCCCGGCCGGACGCCCTGGCGGGGATCAGGCGGCGGCTCGACCGCGACCCGCGGATGTCGCCCGAGGAGGTCGCGGCCGAGCTGGGGCAGCCGAAGTCGGGGTTCGGGGCGTACCAGGCGTTCGGCGACCTGTGGCTGGAGATGGCGGAGCACGGCACAGCCGGCGGCTACCGGCGGGAGTTACGCCTTCGGGAGGCAGTGGTCAGGGTCGGCTACACCGCGGGCGGCGTACGCCACGCGCGCGAATACTTCGCCTGCCATCCGGCGAACGTGATCGCGGGGCGGCTCTCGGCCGACCGGGCGGGCGCGGTGTCGTTCACGCTCCGCGCGACCTCGCCGCACCTGCCGCCCGAGCAGGCCGGCGTCGCCAACGGGCGGCTGACGCTCAGGGGAGCGCTGGCGGACAACGGGCTGAGGTACGTGGCCCAGGTGCACGTGGTCGCGGAGGGCGGCACCCGCACCGACGGGGACGGCCTGATCACGGTCACCGGAGCCGACAGCGCGTTCTTCGTGATGTCGGCGGGCACCGACTACGCCGGGACGTACCCGGCCTACCGCGGCGACGACCCGCACGCCGCCGTCACCGCCGCCGTGGACCGGGCCGTGGCGCTGGGTTACGACGCGCTGAGGCGGGCCCACCAGGACGATCACCGGGCGTTGTTCGACCGGGTGGTGCTGGACCTCGGGCAGCGGACGCCGGCCGTCCCCACGGACCGGCTGCGGGCCGCCTACACCGGCGGCCCGGGGGCGGACGACCGCGCGCTGGAGGCGCTGTTCTTCGCCTACGGCCGCTACCTGCTGATCGCCTCGTCGCGGCCCGGGTCGTTGCCCGCGAACCTGCAGGGCGTCTGGAACGACTCCACCAGCCCGCCCTGGTCCGGCGACTACCACACCAACATCAACCTGCAGATGAACTACTGGCCCGCCGAGGTGACGAACCTGGCCGAGACGGCGCGGCCGTACGACGACTTCGTCACGGCGCTGGTGGCGCCGGGCGAGGTGACGGCGCGGGAGATGTTCGGGGCCGGCGGGTGGGTGGTGCACAACGAGACGAACCCGTTCGGGTTCACCGGCGTGCACGACTGGGCCACCGCGTTCTGGTTCCCGGAGGCGGCCGCCTGGCTGACCCGGCAGATGTACGAGCACTACCTGTTCAGCGGCGACATCCGCTACCTGCGCGAGACCGCCTACCCGGTGATAAAGGGGGCCGCGCGGTTCTGGCTGGACACGCTGCACACCGACCCCCGCGACGGCGGCCTCGTCGTCTCGCCGAGCTACTCGCCCGAGCAGGGCGACTTCTCGGCCGGGGCGTCGATGGCGCAGCAGATCGTCTGGGACCTGCTCACGAACGTGGCCGAGGCCGCCGGCGTTCTGGACGCCGACGCCGCGTTCCGCGCGCGGGTGCGGGAGGCGCTGGCCCGGCTCGATCCCGGGCTCAGGATCGGATCCTGGGGGCAGCTCCAGGAGTGGAAGGCCGACTGGGACGACCCCGGCAACACGCACCGGCACGTGTCCCACCTGTACGCGCTGCACCCCGGGCGCCAGATCACGGCGGAGAGCCGCGAGGGCGGGGCGGCCGGGGTCGCGCTGGCGGCAAGGGGTGACGGCGGCACCGGCTGGAGCAAGGCGTGGAAGATCAGTTTCTGGGCGCGGCTGCTCGACGGCGACCACGCGCACACGATGCTGCGCGAGCAGCTCAGGCACTCCACGCTGGACAATTTGTGGGACACGCACCCGCCGTTCCAGATCGACGGCAACTTCGGGGCCACCGCGGGCATCGCGGAGATGCTGGTGCAGAGCCGGCCCGGCGAGATTCACGTGCTGCCCGCGCTGCCGTCCGCCTGGCCTGCGGGGTCGGTGCGCGGGCTGCGGGCCAGGGGCGACGTGACGGTGGACGCCTCCTGGCGTGACGGCGCCGCCGAGCGGATCACGCTGCGCACGGGGCGCGGCGGCCCGATCACGTTACGTTCGGCGGCCATCACGGCCGCCAGCCGGGTGCTGGACGGGCGGGGCGACGACGTGGGCGCGCGCCGCTCCGGCGACACCCTGGCCTGGAACGCCGCCGCGGGGGCGGCGTACGCGGTCGTGACGGGGAGCGGTCAGTCGGCCGAGGGCGGCTCGGCGTAGCGGGCGAGGTAGAGCTGCTCACCGAGGCTGCGGATCAGGTCGAGCTCCGTCTCCAGGTAGTCGATGTGCACCTCCTCGTCCTCGAGGATCTCCTCGAAGATGCGGGCGGAGGTGACGTCGCCCTTCTCCCGCATGAGCTGGATGGCCGGCCGCAGCCGCTGCACCACCGACAGCTCCACCTCCAGGTCGGCCCTGAGCTGCTCCTCGACGGTCTGGCCGATGTGCAGGGTGCCCAGGCGCTGGTAGTTGGGCAGCCCTTCGAGGAACAGGATGCGGTCGGTCAGGCGTTCGGCGTGGCGCATCTCGTCGATCGACTCAGCGCGGGTGTGTTCGGCAAGCTTGGTGTATCCCCAGTTCTCCTGCATCTTGGCGTGCAGGAAATACTGGTTGATCGCGGTCAGTTCGGCGGTCAACTGCTCGTTGAGCAGCTCGATGATCTGCTTGTCGCCCTGCATGGCAGGCCCCTTGCTGCTATCCGGCTACGCGGTCGTCAGTTCTTCAGACCGTTTCAGGATCGCACAGATTTTCCGCACACATCGGGCACAGTCACCACCAGCCCCGGTGGTGTCACGGATCTGCTTCGCGCTGGTAGCCCCGGCGGCAATGCAGTCGTGCACCTCGTTCTCGGTCACCGCACGGCACACGCACACGTACATCCGGGGACAAACCTCTCGAGTCAGAGGGGGAACACCATTAGGTAAGGCACACCTAAGGTAGCCCACTTTGGTAAGGCTTGCCTATGTTAGGTACGCCACAGTGATGTACCCGTACGCGTGCGAGCCACTCCTCTCAGTGACCCCGGGCGATCCACTCCTCAAGGTGCGGCGCCTCCGCGCCGATGGAGGTCGAGTCGCCGTGCCCGGTGTGCACGACGGTCTCCGCGGGCAGCGCCAGCAGGCGCTCCCTGATCGAGTCGATGATCGTGTCGAACGAGCTGTAGGAACGCCCGGTCGCCCCGGGCCCGCCCTTGAACAGCGTGTCGCCGCTGAACAGCGCGCCCAGCTCGGGCGCGTACACGCAGACCGCTCCCGGCGCGTGACCGGGCGTGTGCAGGATCTGCAGCGTGATGCCGCCGACCGCGATCTTCTCGCCGTCGGCCAGCGGTTCGTACGACAGCGAGTCGGCGTACTGCTGCTCCCACAACACCTGGTCGGCGGGGTGCAGCCGGATCGGCGCCCCCGTCAGGCCGGCGAGAGGCCCTGCCGCGTTGATGTGGTCGTTGTGGGCGTGGGTGCAGACGATGGCCCTGACCGCGCGCCCGCCCACCCGCTCGGCGATGGGCGTGGCGTCGTGGGCGGCGTCGATGACGACCACCTCGCGGGCGTCGCCCACCAACCAGACGTTGTTGTCGACCTCCCACGTGCCGCCGTCCAGCGAGAACGTGCCCGAGGTGACGACCCGGTCGATCATCAGAGGACCACCACCGAGCGCAGCACCTCGCCGCGGTGCATCTTGCCGAACGCCTCCTCGACCTGGCCGAGCTGGATCGTCTCCGTGACGAACCGGTCGAGCGGCAGGCGGTTCTGCAGGAACAGGTCGATCAGCATGGGGAAGTCGCGCGAGGGCAGGCAGTCGCCGTACCAGGAGGACTTGAGCGAGCCGCCGCGCCCGAACACGTCGAGCAGCGGCAGCTGCAGCCGCATCTCGGGGGTCGGCACGCCGACCAGCACGACCGTGCCGGCCAGGTCACGGGCATAGAACGCCTGTTCATACGTCTCGGGCCGCCCCACCGCCTCGATGACCACGTCGGCGCCGAAGCCGCCGGTGAGGTCGCGGATGGCCTCGACCGGGTCGTTGTCGCGGGAGTTGACCGTGTGGGTGGCGCCGAAGCCGCGGGCCCACTCGAGTTTGCGGTCGTCCACGTCGACCGCGATGATCTTCGCGGCGCCGGCCAGCGACGAGCCCAGCACGGCCGCGTCGCCGACGCCGCCGCAGCCGATGACCGCCACGCTGTCGCCGCGCGTCACCCCGCCGGTGTTGATCGCCGCGCCGATGCCGGCCATGACACCGCAGCCGAGCAGCCCCGCCACCTGGGCCGGCGCCTCGGCGGAGACCTTGGTGCACTGGCCGGCGGCGACGAGCGTCCTGGCCTGGAACGCGCCGATGCCCAGCGCGGGCGACAACTCCGTGCCGTCGGCGAGCGTCATCTTCTGGCGGGCGTTGTGAGTGTTGAAGCAGTACCACGGCCGGCCGCGCAGGCAGGCCCGGCACTGGCCGCACACGGCCCGCCAGTTGAGGATGACGAAGTCGCCCGGCTCCAGCCCCGTGACCCCCTCGCCCACCGCCTCGACGGTGCCCGCCGCCTCATGGCCGAGCAGGTAGGGGAAGTCGTCGCCGATCCCGCCCTCCCGATAGTGCAGGTCGGTATGGCAGACCCCGCAGGCCTGCACGTTGACGACCGCCTCGCCCGGCCCCGGATCGGGGACCACGACCGTCTCGAGCGAAACTTCCTGACCCTTGCCCCTGGCGATCACGCCCTGCACTTCGTACGGCATGCCAGCCATCTTGTGTCAGGAGGATGATCTCCGCAAGACATAGGGCCGCACCACGCCGGGCCGTCCGGCCGGAACGATCCTCCCGCTCGCGGGAGCGGGCGTCAGCGGCCGTCGATCGTCCCGTCGGAGGCGTCCTCGACGAGCCGGAACAGCTCGGTGCGGACGTCCTGGATCCTCGGGATGTCGCGCAGCACGATCTCGCCCCTGTCGGAGGCGGACTCGACCGTCAGCGTGCCGCAGCCGAGCAGCCGCTCGGGGAACGTCTGGTCGGAGCTGACCGTGTTGACCTTGGCGATCGGGATCTCGTCGGTCGACTTGTTGAGCACGCCGGTGCTGATCGTGAAGCGGTGGGTGGTGAGCACGTAGCCGGTGTTCTTCCACTGCAGGTAGGGGACGAACGACCAGATCGTCAGCAGGATGAGGCCGATGACGCCGGTGGCGATCCTGGCGTGGAAGGCGAACTCCCAGTCGGCCGGGATGAAGTAGAGAGCCGCGCCGGCGGCCGCCGCGATGAGCACCAGCGCGACGAAGGGGCCGACGAGCCGCTTCCAGTGCGGGTGGAAGGACCTGACGCGCCGCTCACCCTGCGTCAGATGATGGTCGGGAAGGGTCATGCGAAGAATGGTGCCATCATCGCGGCCCCGGCGGCTATCGCGGTGGTGCGGCGCGCACCCTCCGCATCTCAGGCCATGCGCACGTGGACGACGTCGCCCGCGCTCAGCGTGTAGTGCTCGCCGCCGGACTCCACCTGGAGGTGCCCCCACTGGTCGATGCCGGACGCCCGGCCGGTCAGCGCCTGATCGCCCGGCAGCTCCACCCTGACCTGCCTCCCGACCGTGGCGCTGGTCGCGAGGTAGGCCGAGCGCAGCCCGGACGCCTCCGCGTCGCCCTTGGCGTCGACCCAGTCGTGGTAGTGGCTCTCGACCTCGCGCAGCACGGCCCGCAGCAGCGGATCGCGGTCGAGGCAGGCCGCCTGCTCGATGCCCAGCGACGTGGCGGTCTCGACGGGCAGTTCGTCGGGTTTGAGCGACACGTTCAGCCCCATGCCGATGACGACGGCGTCGTCGGCGCGCTCGGCGAGCACGCCGGCCAGCTTGCGCTCGCCGACCAGCAGGTCGTTGGGCCACTTCAGGCGCACGTCGACCTCGGCCAGGCGGCGCACCGCCGATGCGGCGGCGACGCCGTACAAGAGGGTCAGCCAGCCCTGGGAGGCGAGGGGGACGTGCGGCCGGAGCAGGATCGAGAACGTCAGGCCCGAGCGGGGCGGAGCCGACCAGGAGCGGCCCAGCCGCCCGCGGCCCGCGGCCTGCGCCTCCGCCACCAGCACGGACCCCTCCCGCGCCCCCTCCTTGGCGGCGCCGGCCAGGTCGGCGTTGGTCGAGCCGGTGCTCTCGACGACCGTGACGCCCGTCCACAACGAGCCTGGGCGGACCAGCGCGCGGTTGAGCGCCGCCGCGTTCAGTGGCGGGCGGTCGAGGTCGGAGTAGCGCGAGTTGGCCATCTCCCCATCTTGGCCGATGGCGGTGGGTTCGCTGACGGCGGGAGACCTATTGGAATGAAGCATTCCGTTCTGCTATTATCGGAACAGAACGAACCGTTCCCGAGAGGATCGTCATGAGCATCACCCCCTTCCGCATCGCCGTCCCGCAGGCCGACCTCGACGACCTGCGGGCCCGCCTCGCCCTGACCCGCTTCACCGACGAGATCGACGGCGCCGGCCAGGGAGTGAGCGTCGAGCGGGTCAAGCGCCTGGTCGGCCGCTGGCGCGACGGGTTCGACTGGCGGGCCCTGGAGGCCAGGCTCAACGCGTACCCGCAGTTCACCACCGAGATCGACGGGCAGAACGTGCACTTCTTCCACGTGCGCTCCGACAACCCCGAGGCCCTACCGCTGATCCTCACCCACGGCTGGCCCGGCTCCGTCGTCGAATATCTCGACGCCATCGAGCCGCTGTCGCGCTACTTCCACCTGGTCGTCCCGTCGCTGCCCGGCTACGGCTTCTCGGGGCCGACGCGCGAGCTGGGCTGGAACAACCAGCGCATCGCCAGGGCGTGGGCCGCGCTCATGGCCGAGCTCGGCTACGAGCGCTACGGCGCCGCGGGCAACGACGCCGGGTCGATGATCTCGCCCGAGGTCGGCAGGATCGACCCCGAGCACGTCGTGGGCGTGCACGTCACGCAGCTCTTCTCGTTCCCGTCCGGCGACCCCGCGGAGTTCGCCGACCTGAGCGAGGACGACCAGGCGGGGCTGGCCGTGCTCGACTGGTTCTGGAAGGAGAAGGGCGCCTTCAACGTGCTGCAGTCACAACAGCCGCAGACGCTCGCGCACGCCCTCGCCGACTCCCCCGCCGGGCTCGTGGGCTGGCTCGCCCAGCTCTTCGACGAGGACCTCGACGACGACTTCGTGCTGGCCAACGCCGCCGTCCACTGGTTCACCGGCACCGCGGGCTCCGCGCTGCGGCTCTACTGGGAGAACGCCCGCATGGAGCAGCCGAAGGAGCCCACGACCGTGCCGACGGCGCTGGCCATGGCCGAGGGCGACTTCCTGTCGATCCGCCGTTTCGCCGAACGCGACCACGCGAACATCGTCTCCTGGAAGACGCTGCCCGCCCCGGCGCGTGGCCACTACACCGCGCGCAGCGCCCCGGACGTGCTCACCTCCGACATCCGGGCCTTCTTCGACGCTCTCCGCCAGCTCAGCCGGTGTTCTGCAACCCCGCCGCGACGCCGTTGACCGACAGGAGCAGGAGCGTGGACAGCCGGTCGCGCTCCCGCTCCGACGGGTTGCCGGTGCGCAGCGCGCGCAGGGCCCGCAGTTGCAGGTGCGACAGCGCGTCGACGTACGGGTCGCGAAGCTGGACCGCCCGCGAGAGCACCTTGCGGTTCTCCAGCAGCCGCCTGTGCTCCGTGACCCTGAGCACCAGCTCGCGGGTCCTGTCGTACTCCTCCAGCACCTGCCGGGCGAAGTCCTCCCTGCCGCCCAGCGCCAGATAGCGCTTGGCGATCGAGCGGTCGGTCTTGGCCAGCGACATTTCGGCGTTGTCGAGCATCGCGTTGAACAGCGGCCACTCGGTGTACGCCGCCCGCAGCTCCTCGATGTCGCCGACGGCCGCCAGGCCGGTGCCGAGGCCGTACCAGCCGGGCAGGTTGACCCGGGTCTGCGCCCACGCGAACACCCACGGGATCGCCCGCAGGTCGTCGAGCGAGCGCGGCGCGCCCAGGCCGCGGCGGGCCGGACGCGAGCCGAGGCGCAGCGTGCCGATCTCCTCGAGCGGGCTGACCAGGCCGAACCACTCGGGGAAGCCCTCCGCCTCGGTCAGCGACCTGTAGGCCCGCTCGGACGCCGTGGCGACCTGCTCGGCCAGGCCGCGGAACCGTTCGGCGGCGGCCGCGGTGCGCGACCCAATCGTCGGCGAGGAGGCCAGCAGCACGGCGTTGGCCACCTGCTCCAGGTGGCGGCGGGCGATCGCGATGTGGCCGTAGCGGGCGAAGATGACCTCGCCCTGCTCGGTGACCTTGAACCGGCCCGCCACCGAGCCGGGGGCCTGGGCCAGCACGGCGCGGTTGGCCGGGCCGCCGCCGCGGCCGAGCGCGCCGCCGCGGCCGTGGAACATGCGCAGCTTCACGTCGTGCTCGGCGGCCCAGCGGGTCAGCTCCTCCTGCGCCTCGTAGAGCCGCAGGGTGGCCGCGGCGGGGCCGAGCTCCTTGGCCGAGTCGGAGTAGCCCAGCATGATCTCCATGCGCCGGCCGGTGTCGGCCAGGCGCTGCCGCACCTGCGGGATGTCGAGCATCCCGGTGAGCACGCGCGGCGAGTTGGCGAGGTCCTCGCCCGACTCGAACAGCGGCACGACGTCGAGCACGGGCGCGCGGTCGCCGAGCGCGTGCCCGGCCAGCTCGTAGACGGCCGCGACGTCGTCGGCCGAGCGGGTGAAGGACACCACGTAGCGGGAGCAGGCGCTGACCCCGAACCGCTCCTGGATCCAGGCGATCACCCGGATCGTGGCCAGGACCTCCTCGGTGCGCTCCGACGGCTCGCCGCCCGCCCGCAGCTCCTCCAGTGCGGCGGCGTGCACCTGGGAGTGCTGGCGCACCTCCAGCTCGGCCAGATGGAAGCCGAACGTCTGGACCTGCCAGATGAGGTGCTGCAACTCGCCGTACGCCTGCCGCGGCGCGCTCGCAGCCAGCGACTCCTGCGCCAGGCGCAGGTCGGCCAGCAGTTCGTCGGGCGAGCGGTAGGCCAGGTCGAGGTCGCGGCGGTGGGTGGCGGCGATGCGCGCGGCCACGAAGAGCAGCCACTGCCGGTGCGGCTCGCGCGGCGAGCGGGTGGCCAGCTCGGAGACGACCTCGGGGTAGGCGTCCACGGCCGTGGCCAGCGCCGTCTTGAGCTCGGGCGAGCAGGGGGCGAACTGCGCGGAGGCCGTCAGCGTGCGGCCGATGCGCGAGCAGGCGGTCTCGAGGGCCGTCAGCACGTGCTCGGACTGGATCTGGACGGTCTCGCGGGTGACCCTGGCCGTGACGTTGGGGTTGCCGTCGCGGTCGCCGCCGATCCAGCTGCCGTAGCGGATGAACGGCCTGGCCCGGGGCGGGCGGGCGCCGGTGCCTCCGTCGCGGGCAGGGTCGGCCGCCGCGCCGAGCGCCGCGTCGAGGGCGCGGTAGACCTGCGGCACCATACGGAACAGCGTCTCGTCGAAGGCGGCCATGGCGGTGCGCACCTCGTCGAGCGGGTCGAGCTTGGTGGAGCGGAGCTGGGCCGTGCGCCACAGCAGGTCGATCTCCTCCAGCATGCGCCGCTTGCTCTCCGCCCGCTCGGAGGCGCCGCGGCCAGGGGAGTTGTACTCGGTGAGCTGGCCGCTGACCCGCTGGATCGCGGTGACGACCGCACGCCTGCGCGCCTCAGTGGGGTGCGCGGTGAGCACCGGGTGCAGCTCGAGGCCCTCCACCAGCTCGGTGACGCGCTCGTGGCCCAGCTCGCGCACGGCCTGGGCGAGCGACTCGCGCTGCACCCTGCCCTCGGCGTCGCGTTCGCGCAGCGTGCGGATGCGGTAGTGCTCCTCGGCCAGGTTGGCCAGGTGGAAGTAGCAGGTGAACGCCCGGGCCACCTCGACTGCCCGCTCGATCTCCCATCCCGCGATCATGGCGGTGATCTCGTCGGCCGAGATCTCGCCCCTGCGCGCGGCGATGACCGCCTTGCGCAGCCGTTCGACGTCGGCCAGCAGGTCTTCGCCGCCCTGTTCGGCCAGCACCTGGCCGAGCAGCTTGCCGAGCAGCCGCACATCGTGGCGCAGCTCGTCCGGCATCTCGGTCACGGCGGCGCTGCGATGTTCGAGCCCCTGGTCAATCATGTTTCGAAGGGTAGCGAGTCGCCACGAACGACCGTAGACCGGTCTCATCAAATGGACTAGACCACTGGGTCCAGGCAGGTCAGGTGGGTTTCGACACCGCCGCGAGCAGATCGGGCATCCGGGCGAACCCGAGCTTGGCGCCCAGCCGCCTGCCGAGCACCTCGGCCAGCAGACCGTAGAACGGCGCCACCGCGCACGCCCAGACAAGCCCGAACAGCAGCGCCACCACGAACGGCGCCATCAGCAGCGCCATGCCGGCCGACGCGCCCAGGGCGGAGGCGAACGCCTGCCCGCCCTGGCCTGGGGCGGCGCCGGTGAAGGCGTTCATCCGGTCGGGCACCGTGTACGGCAGGATCACGCTGGTCACCGAGCCGACGCCGAACCCGATGCCGAGCACTCCCCAGCCGGCCAGCGCGGCCGGCAGGATCATCGCGGCGTGCCCGGTGAGCAAGCCGGTGGCGACGGCGAGCACGGCGATCAGCGGCCCGGCGACCAGCGCGCCCGCCAGGTGCCGCCCGGCCAGGTCGGTGGCGAGATCACGCTCGGAGCCGAACGCCACGGCGTTCATCCACAACGAGCGCCCGTCGATGCCGAACGCGTTGCACGACTGCAGTGCGATCATGAGCGCGCCCAGGCAGGAGATCACGATCGGCGTCCACTGGCCGCCGCCCCGATCGGGATCGCCCAGCGAGAACGACAGGATGAGGGTGACGACGACGGCGCTGGCCCAGCCCACGCGGAACCTCGGGTCGCGCCTGATGTACTTCAGCTCCTTCGTCACCACCGCCGCCAGCGGCCCGTCGGGCAGGACCCGGTCGACCAGGCCGCTCTCCCTGCGCACGGAGGCCGCCTGGGTGGAGGAGTCGGGCATGACGAGGGCCCGGCTCAGCACTCTGACCCACAGCCAGGCGAGCGCCACCACGAGCAGGGCGAGCAACGCGAGCTCGGCCAGCCCGGTGAGGCCGCCGTCGGCGATGGCGTGCGCCGCCAGGCCGGGCGGGGTCCACCTGAGCAGGCCCGCCATCTGGTGCAGCAGCGCCGTGGGGTCGCTGAAGCCACGGTTCAGCAGCAGGTTGGGCAGCTGCGCGAGGAGCACCAGGGCCAGCGCGCTCACGGCCAGCAGGTCGCGCCCGCGCCGGGTGCGCAGCGCGCCGGACAACGAGGTGGTGACCAGCCTGGACACCACCACGCAGAGCGCGAACTGCTGCAGCACGGCCGGCACGCCGAGCAGGACACCGCCGGGGCCCGACGCGGCGCCGACCAGCGCGCCGCAGGTCACGACGAGCGTCGCGAGCGGCCACACGCCGGTCACCGACGCGGTGAACAGGCCGACCGCGAGCCGCCCTGTGCGCAGTGGGAACAACGACAGCTTCGCGGGGTCGAGCGTGTCGTCGAGGCCGAAGGCGAGGAGCGGCACGATCATCCAGCCGAAGAAGACCGACGCGAAGGCGAGCGTCAGGAGCGAGGCGGAGATGTCGCCGGGGGCCAGTCTGAGCAGGCTCATCAGCAGGAAGCCGAGCGCGGCCAGGCCGGCGGCGATGGCCGCGGTGAAGACGAAGCCCAGCTTGCGCTGCGTGTCGCCGCGCAGGTTTCCGGCCAGCAGCCGGAGCTTGAGCTGCGCGAACAGCGCGACGGTGCTCATCTGGGGTCCTCCGGCCGGGCGCCGAGCCAGCTCAGGCCCGCTTCGCGGTCGTGCGCCGTGCCGCCGACCAGGTCGAGGAAGGCCTGGTTGAGGCTGCGCCCGCCGCGCACCTCGGCCAGCGGGCCCTGCGCCACGATGTGGCCGGCGCTCATCACGGACACCCAGTCGCACAGCCGCTCGACCAGGTCCATCACGTGGCTGGAGAAGATGACGGTGGAGCCGGACGCGGTGAAGCGCCTGAGCACCTCGGTGAGGGTGTTGGCGCTGACCGGGTCGACGCCCTCGAAAGGCTCGTCGAGGAAGAGCACCGACGGGTTGTGCAGGAGCGCGGCGGCCAGGCCGATCTTCTTGCGCATGCCGGTGGAGTAGTCGACGACGAGCTTGTCGGCGGCGCCGGTCAGGTCCATCACGTCGAGCAGCTCGCCCGCGCGCTGCTCGACGTCGGCCTTGGGGATGCCGCGCAGCCTGCCGTTGTAGAGCAGCAGCTCGCGGCCTGACAGCCGCTCGAACAGCCGCAGCCCCTCGGGCAGCACGCCGATGCGCGCCTTGACGGCGACGGAGTCGCGCCACACGTGGAGCCCGTCGACCTCGGCATGGCCGCCGTCGGGACGGAGCAGCGCGGTGATCATGCTGAGCGTGGTCGTCTTGCCGGCTCCGTTGGGGCCGACGAGACCGGCGAAGCTCCCCGCGGGGACCACTAGATCGACCCCTGCCACGGCGACCTGCGACCCGTAACGTTTGACCAGGCCATGGGTACGAACGGCATCCGTCATGGATCCACTCTGACGGACGGACTAGATTTGCGCGCATGACTGCAGCGGCTGACGACCTACCGGAAAATCTGGACATCCATACCACTGCTGGAAAAATCGCTGACCTGGAGCGACGGCTCGACGAGGCCGTCCACGCGGGGTCGGCGGCCGCGGTGGCCAAGCAGCACGCCAAGGGCAAGATGACCGCCAGAGAGCGGGTGCTGGCGCTGCTGGACGAAGGCTCGTTCGTGGAGTTCGACGAGTTCGCCCGGCACCGGTCCACGATGTTCGGGCTGGAGGAGCGGCGGCCTTACGGCGACGGCGTCATTTCCGGCCACGGCACTGTCGACGGCCGGCAGGTGTGCGTGTTCTCGCAGGACGTGACGGTCTTCGGCGGCTCACTTGGCGAGGTGTACGGCGAGAAGATCGTCAAAGTGCTCGATCTGGCGATCAAGACCGGCTGCCCGATCATCGGCATCAACGAGGGCGGCGGCGCGCGCATCCAGGAGGGCGTGGTCGCGCTCGGGCTCTACGCGGAGATCTTCAAGCGTAACGTGCACGCCTCCGGCGTGATCCCGCAGATCTCGCTCATCATGGGCGCCGCGGCCGGCGGCCACGTCTACTCGCCCGCGCTGACCGACTTCGTCGTCATGGTGGACCAGACGTCGCAGATGTTCATCACGGGACCCGACGTGATCAAGACGGTGACGGGCGAGGAGGTCACGTTCGAGGAGCTCGGCGGGGCCCACACGCACAACACCAAGTCCGGGGTGGCCCACTACCAGGCCGACGACGAGGACGACGCCCTCGACTACGTCAAGGCGCTGCTGTCCTACCTGCCGTCCAACAACCTGGACGAGGCGCCGGTCTTCGAGCCGGCCGCCGACCTGGAGCCCGACCACGAGCTCGACGTGCTGATCCCCGACTCGGCCAACCAGCCGTACGACATGCGCCGGGTGATCGAGCACGTGCTGGACGACGGGGAGTTCCTGGAGGTCCACGCGCTGTTCGCCCAGAACATCGTGGTCGGCTACGGCCGCGTCGACGGCCAGCCCGTGGGGGTCGTGGCCAACCAGCCGATGCATTTCGCCGGGTGCCTGGATATCGACGCCTCCGAGAAGGCCGCAAGATTTATTCGAACATGTGATGCCTTTAATATTCCAATCCTGACTTTTGTTGATGTGCCGGGTTTCCTCCCCGGGGCCGATCAGGAATGGAACGGAATCATCCGCCGCGGGGCCAAGCTCCTCTACGCCTACGCCGAGGCCACCGTGCCGCTGATCACGGTGATCACGCGCAAGGCGTACGGCGGCGCGTACGACGTCATGGGCTCCAAGCACCTGGGCGCCGACGTCAACCTGGCCTGGCCCACGGCCCAGATCGCGGTCATGGGCGCGCAGGGCGCGGTCAACATCCTCTACCGGCGCGAGCTGGCCGCCTCCGACGACCCCGACGCCGTGCGGGCCAAGCGCGTCACCGAATACGAGGACACGCTGACCAATCCGTACATCGCGGCGGAGCGCGGCTACGTGGACGCGGTGATCCGGCCGGCCGAGACCCGGGCACAGGTCATCAGGGCGCTGCGGATGCTACGGAACAAGCGGGCGACGCTGCCGCCCAAGAAGCATGGGAACATCCCGCTATGACGAGCCATCTGCGCATTGTTCGTGGCGACGCCGCGCCCGAGGAGATCGCCGCGTTGGTGGCGGTACTCGCCGCCCGACACGCCGCACCACAGCCGCCTCCCGCCCGCCGACGGCAAACGTGGCGAAACCCCGTCAGAGGTATGCGTAAGCCTGTCGTCCCAGGGAAGTCGGCATGGCGGATGAGCGCTCTACCCTAGATAGATCCTGTGAATCGGGTGTCAAGTTCCCCGGGAGTTGGGACTATCTAGAGAAAGTAGGCGTATATAGTCAGCCGATCAACTAACACCCGCGGCCTGGAGGACGACATGGCCATCCCAGACCTCATGCCGCATCCTGTGGCAGCCAAGTACGCCGTCCTAGTGGATGTCGGTTATCTGTACGCTGCGGCAGGTGAGGTGCTGCTCGGCGCGAAGGAGCGCAAGGAATATCGGGTGGCCGCCGATGAGCTCATCCAGAGCCTACAGAAACATGCAGAGGAACGTATTTCTGGCGAACTTCTGCGGATCTATTGGTATGACGCAGCCCGTGACCGTGTGCCCACCGTCGACCAGCGGGTCATCGCCCAGCTCCCCTGGGTCAAGGTGCGGCTTGGCAACCTGAACGCCCGCGGCCAGCAGAAGGGGGTGGACGCGCAGATCAGGAGCGATCTGGAGGCCCTGGCCCGACATCATGCGGTCACCGACACGATCCTGCTGGCAGGCGATGAGGACATGGTTCCGGCGGTCGAGGCGGCGCAGGCCTACGGCGTGCGCATCCATCTGTGGGGGGTCGAACCGCCTTACGGCACCAACCAGGCAGAGCGCCTGGTGTGGGAGTCCGACACCGTTGAAGTGATCACCGCTGATTTCCTGAGGCCCTTTTTCAGCCGTGCTCCCCAGCCCGTCCCGGTCACCCCGCCGGCCGCCGCCGCTCCCTCCCCCGCACAGGTGTTCGCCGGGCGCGCCCCGGTCAAGCCGCACGCCAAGCCCGGCCAGGTGGCCAAGCTCGGCCCGAGCCGGCCCCGCGTCGAGGACGTCGGCGAGCACGTGGCCCAGAAGTGGATCCTCACCCGCGGCCGCGACAACATCCGCGACCTGCTGCCGGGCCCGATCCTGCCGACCGTGATCGACACCGAGCTGCTCATCGAGGCGGAGAAGGAGCTCGGCCACTCGCTGCGGCCCTACCCCGAGGCGCGGGTGTGGTTGCGCGACGGGTTCTGGGCGCGGGTCTACCGCGAGTTCGACCTGGGCGTGGGCGTCTCGTCCAAGTAGTGCTCGCCTCGTTCGAGGAGTGCCTCGGCGGTGGCCGTACGCGCGTACAGGACATAACGCCCCGTGCGGTGAGCCGTGCACAGGCCCGCCCGGCGCAGCGCGGTGAGGTGCTGGTTCGTGCCCGGCTCAGACAGGCCCGTGCGCTGGGCGAGGTCGCGGGTGGAGGCGGGCTGGTCCAGCTCGGCCAGCAGCCGCGCGCGCGTCCTGCCGAGCACGGCCGCCAGCGCCTCGGGCGGCTCCAGCTCACGGCGCTCCCACAACGTCGCGATGCCGCGCGGCGGATAACGAACGGTCGGCTGGTACGGCGGCGTCGTCACCGAGAAGACCCGCGGCGAGGCGAACACGCACGGCACCAGCAGCAGCCCGAGCCCGCGCAGCGAGCGGGCACCCGAGACGTGGCGGTGCGCGATGCTCAGAGTGCCGTCGCGCCAGGTGACGGCGTCGTCGAGGTCGGCCAGCATGCGCTGGGCGCCCCCTTCGGCCAGCAACCGGGCGCGGTGCAGGATCTCGCCTTCGAGCAGCGCCCTGATCCGCGCCCAGTACGGCGCCATCGCGGCATCCCAGTAAGCCCGCACCTCCTCGGCCAGGCGTTCCAGCCCTCGCTCCGGGTCGTCGTAGAGCGCCTGCACCCGCTTCGTGCGGGGACCGGGTACCGCGTCCAGATCCGAGCGGACCCGTCCGGCCGCGCCCCGCATCGTGGCGAGTTCGAGGCTCAGATCCGGCACGGACGTCGACGGCGGCGTACACGTGAAGCCCGCGATGACGACGGTCGGCACCGGGACGAGGTCGGACAGCAGGCGCCAGCCGACGCCTCGAAGACGGCGGCGCACCTGCTCGGCCCAGGGGCGCAGCAGCGGGTGGGCGGCCGGGTCCTTCACCACGCGGACGCTCGCGACGACCTCGCCGAGCGGGGAGATCGCGAAGCGGGTGTTGGCGATGTCGCGGGCGGTGAACGTCAGGTCCAGGGTCATTGGATTCGCGGGTCACTTAATCCATAGCGGCCATTGCCAACATTTCAGCATCGTTGCCGACATGTCAGCAACTGTGGTCGAGCAGCCACTGCTGCGCCTCCGACCGTTCCGCAACCTGTACGTCGCCGGCGCGGTCAGCCAGTTCGGCTCCCAGATCAGCTACGTCGCCCTACCCCTGCTCGCCGTGACCGCGCTCGGCGCGGGAGCGGGCGAGGTGGGGCTGCTCTCCGCGCTCGGCACGCTCACGGTGCTGCTGCTGGGGCTGCCCGCGGGGGCCTGGGTCGACCGGGTCAGGCGGCGCCCGGTGATGGTCGCCACCGACCTGCTCAGGGCTGCGGCGCTGCTGTCGGTGCCGCTCGGATGGTGTGGCGGCTGGCTGTCCATGGAGCAGCTCTACGCGGTCGCGGTGCTGGTGGGGGCGGGCACGCTGCTGTTCGACGTGGCGCAGCTGAGCCTCGTCCCCGGCCTGGTGGGGCGCGAGCGGCTGACCGCGGCCAACTCGCTGCTCGTCGGCACCAGCGCGGGGATGGACGTCGGAGGGCGCAGCGCGGCCGGGGTGCTGGTGCAGGCCGCGGGCGCGCCGGTGGCCATCCTGCTGGACGCGCTCAGCCACCTGTGGTCGGCCGCCTGGCTGCGCGGCGTGCCCGAACCGGCCGCGGGCGCGACAAAGGACCGGGAGCCGATCGGCCGGCAGATCGGCGCCGGAGTGCGCTTCCTCCTCGGCAACTCCACGCTCGTGGCGGCCCTGTTCCAGGGCACGATGGCGAACCTGGCGTTCCCGCTCTGCTCGGTCCTGCTGCCGGTGCTCATCGTGGAGGAACTCGGCTATCCCGCGTGGGTGCTGGGAGCGTACCTGGCCGCCGGCGGGCTCGGAACGCTGGCGGGCTCGTCCGCCGCCCACCTGTTCGGCCGCCGGCTCGGCACCGGGCGAGCCGCCTGGCTCGCGAGCCTGGCCACCGCTCCCGCCTCGCTCGTCCTCCCGTTCCTCGGGCACGGGCCATGGATATGGGCGGCCGCGGGGGCGTGGTTCGTGCTGACGTTCCGCACGGGGCTCAACAACGTGCTGCTCGTCAGCCTCCGGCAGCGGGTCACGCCCGACGACCTGCTCGGCCGGATGACGGCCACGATGCGGCTGCTGCTGATGGGCGCCGTGGGGCTCGGCGGGCTGCTCGCCGGCGCGATGGGCGAGCTGTGGGGAGTGCGCTCGGCGCTCTGGCTGGGCGCCTCGATCATGGCGCTGAGCTGGGTGCCCTTCCTGTTCTCGCCGCTCCGCCACCAGCCGTGACCGTCGCGCCGGGCCCTCACGCGAACCCGTTGACCGCGAGGTCCGATTACCGCTGGTCACCCGCTTCCACCTGCTGACCTGCGGTTTGACGGTGAGGTCTGATTTCCGCTGGTAGGCGCGGCCGGCGAGCGCGTAGCGTCGGAGACATGTCACCACTTGAGCTCGACTTCGACTCCTGCTACCGGGCAGTCTCCGCCAGGGACGCCCGGTTCGACGGGCGCTTCTACACCGCGGTGACGACGACGCGGATCTACTGCCGCCCGATCTGCCCGGCCCGTACGCCGTCGTTCCGCAACGTGCGGTTCTACCGGCACGCGGCCTCGGCGGAGGCGGCCGGGTTTCGCCCGTGCAAGCGCTGCCGTCCCGAGCTCTCCCCCGGCGACCCCGGCTGGGACATCCGCGGCGACCTCATCGGTAGGGCGCTGCGGCTCATCGACGACGGCGCCGCCGACGAGCAGGGCGTCGCCGGACTGGCCAGACGGCTGCACATCACCGAACGCCACCTGCACCGGCTGTTCGTGGCCGAGCTGGGCGTCGGGCCGCTGGCAGTGGCGCGGACCAAACGGCTGCTGCTCGCCAAACAGTTGCTGACCGAGACGGACCTGCCGGTCACGGAAGTGGCGTTCGCGGCGGGGTTCGGCAGCGTCCGGCAGTTCAACGCGACGATGCGGGAGACGTACGGCTTCACGCCCAGCGAGCTGCGGGCCACGGCCGGCCGGGTGGCGGCCAGGGCCGCCGACGCCGCCGGGCCCGTCACGCTCCGGCTGCGGCTGCACCGGCGCGAGCCGTACGACGCGGACGGCGTGTTCGGCTTCCTGGCCTCACGTGCCATCCCCGGACTCGAGGTGGCGGACCGCACGTCGTACGCGAGGACCGTGCCCGGCGGCACGATCACGCTCACCGCCCAGCACGACCACATCGCCCTCGACGTGGCGGTGGACGACACTCGGCAGCTCACCCGGCTCGTGGGCCGCTGCCGCCGCCTGCTCGACCTCGACGCCGACCCCGGCGCCATCGCGGAGGCCCTCGACCAGGGCTCGCTCGCCCCGCTCGTCGCGGCGCGGCCCGGGCTGCGGGTGCCGGGCACGTTCGACGGGTTCGAGCTGGCCGTACGCGCGGTCGTCGGCCAGCAGATCTCCGTGGCCGGCGCCCGCACCCTGCTCGGCCGCATCGTCGCCAGAGCCGCCGCGCCCGGCGGGCTCTTCCCCACGGCCGCCCGGCTCCTGGACACCGACCTCACCGGCCTCGGGTTGACGAACCGCAGGATCGCCACTCTCAAGGACCTGTCGGCCCGCCTGGCCGACGGGAGCATCGACCTCGACGGCGGCCAGGACCCCTCCGACGCGGTGGCCGGACTGCTCGCCGTCCCCGGTATCGGCCCGTGGACGGCGAGCTACGTCGCGCTGCGTGCGCTGCGCGACCCCGACGCCTGGCCCGTGGGCGACCTCGTGCTCGACAAGCGCATGGCCGCCCTGGGCATTCCGCACGACCACATCGAGCGGTGGCGCCCGTGGCGGGCGTACGCCGCCCTGCACCTCTGGAGCTCATCATGATCACTGCTCGGCTCGTTCCCACGCCCATGGGCCCGCTGTCCCTGCTGTCCCGCGAGACGGTGCTGGTCGCGGCCGGCTTCACCGCCGAACCCAAGGAGATGTACGCCCGCCTCACCCCCGCCCTTCAGTCGGAGGGCCTGGAGGTCGCGGACGGTCCCGGCCCTGCCGGGGAAGCCGTGCTCGCCTACCTGGCGGGCGACCTGGAGGCCCTCGACGCCATCCCGGTCTCGCAGCCCGGCACGCCCACCCGCAAGCGGCTCCACGCGGCGTTGCGCGAGGTCAAGCCGGGCACCACGGTCACGTACGCGGAACTCGCCGCGCGGGCGGGGCTGCCACGGACGGCCGCCAGGGCGGCGGGCTCGGCCTGCGCCCAGAACCTGATCGCGCCTTTCGTGCCGTGCCACCGGGTGCTGCCCAGCGGCGGGGGGTACGGCGGCTACTACTACGGCGTACCGGTCAAAGAGTGGCTCCTCACCCACGAATCCGGAGGAATCTTTAACTCTGAGTAATGATTCGATGACATTCGGTAATGTGTTCGGCACGCCGAACACAGGAACACGAATACCTGATCGAGCTCTGACCTCGTCCTTTCGTGTCTGCCCGACCTCATGCTCGACAAAGTGATCAGGGAGCTCAGGATGGCCATGGCAACCGACAACCCCAGAAGCGCAGTGGTGCGCGCGTGGCTCGCCGAAGGCAAGGCGGAGGGCGAGGCGAATGCCGTCCTGCTGATCCTGGAGGCGCGGGGCATCTCGCTCCCCGACGAAGCACGGGCCCGCATCCTCGCCTGCACCGACCTGCACACCTTGGAGTCCTGGGTGCGCAAGGCCGCCACCGCTAAGAGCGCCGACGAGCTGTTCCGCTAGGACAACCCGTGCACGGCCGGGACGACCTCGTGCCGGCCGTGGACGTGATCGGGCGAACGCCGGCTCAGGGCTTGACGTTGCTCTGGATCTCCCCCACCGGCACGTCGCGGGTGGCGCCGACCTCGACGGGCGCGAACTGCACCGGCACCACGTCGTCGACCACCTCGACCGGCCAGACGGTGGAGACCGTCAGCGTGTACTTCTCGCGCGGCTGGTCGATCGACGAGCGCAGATAGCGCACGCCGCACGAGAACGTGCCCCCCTTGGTGTACGGCTTGCCGGCCGGCCCGCACCCCTCCTCGTGCACCTCGGCGCGGTCCTTCGTGGTGCCCGGGTCGATCGTGATGCTCTCGAGCGTGGCGACCACGGTCGCGCTCATGACACCGGGGATCGTCGCGGTCACCGACCTGCGCGGCTCGCCGATGCCCTCCAGCCACACCCAGGTGGGCAGGTTCACGTAGCTCCTGGCGTCAGGGTTCAGCTTGACCGTGGGCTCGGGCACGGTCAGCGCGGCTCTGGCGATCTCGGCAAGTTCCCGGATCGTGATGCCGGATGGCGGTGTGGTGCCGGGTGGCACGAAGATGAACGGGTCGAGACTGGCGAAACAGGCCTGCCCCTTCGGGTCGGCGGCGTTGTACGCGGGCCCCCACCAGCGCCCGTCCTTTCCGATCTTGTCCTCGAACTGTTTGAGGAACGCCTGCCACTTCTCCTCGGTGGGGTTCTCCGTGAACCTGAACCAGTAGGCCCGCAGGCTTTCCTGCGACTTGAGCATCTCGTTCGCGTCCAGGCCGGGCTCGTACCAGCATGGTCGCTTGAGCACGTAACCGTCGCTCTTACCGCCCCTGGTCCCGTCGCCGGACACGACGATCTTCGAGTGGGCGAGGTTGATGCCTCTCGTGAGGCCCTCCTGGACGGGGGTGCCCACGGTCCGTCCATCATCCTTGGGATTCGTCGCGCCCGCCAGCACCAGCAGCGCGGCGACGGCGATCGAGCTCATGGGGTTCATCGGGTGCACCCTTTCTCGCCATAACCGAACGATCTGATCCGCCACACCCCGTCATCGCCGCGGTGCGCGAGCACGGACTGGAGGTACGGCTCGCGCACGAAGGCGGGCTGAGGCTCGACGGCCTCCCCCGTGCGCGCCGACAGCACGCGCACCTCCGACTCGTCCACGCAGGCGTTGACCTGCGCGCCCTTGCCCACCAGCGCGGCGACGCGCAGGTTGTAGAGCCGGGCTTCGCCTCTCACGGTCATGTCCTCCTCGGTGTATCCGTGCACCCAGTCGTACGCTTCGCGGACCGCCGTGAGTTCGAGATCCAGATCCTTCAGGTATCGATCGCTTCCGGAGACGAGCGCCTTCCTGGAGGCGACGTAGTAGCCGGTGACGAGCTTCAGCAACGGGTCTGGGTCGTCGGGCCACTCGATCCGCACCCGCAGCTTGTCGCCGCCGATCTTCAGGTTTTCCGGCCCTGAGGCGGGAGCGGCGCCGCTCTCGCTCTTCGACGGGCTCGGGGCCGGCTGCCCGCTCGCGGGCGACGCGGCCTCCTGGGGCGTGTACGGCCGCTCGGCCGGCCCGCATCCCGCCAGAACGCCGGCGCCCAGCCCGAGGACACCCAGCACCGCCATGACTCGTCTCATGCCGACGACTCCCTCACCACATGCATGCGCCACGTGGGCAGCAGCTCCTCGATCAAGGCCTCGGTCTCCGGCGCCATCCCGCCGCCGTACGGGTGGGAGGCCGCCCTGCGGGCCAGGCCCTCGGCGACGGCGCGCAGGCGCACGATGTCCTCGGTGGCGTGCGTGGCCCGCAGCAGGTCGCGCCAGAGCCCTTCGTCGTCGGCCGCCAGCAACAGGCCCGCGCGTACGGCGGCCACCGCGGCGTCCGGCCGGCCATGAGCGAGCCTGAGCTCGCAGAGCTGGTGGGCCGCGTCGGCCACCCCGGCGGTCACGTCGTACTCCAGGTCCTCCGCCGCCAGCCAGGCGTACCTGCCGGGCGGCCTGCCGGCCAGCAGCGGGCCTCTGACCAGGCCGAGCGCCTTCTCCAGCAGCACGGCCATGGCCGTCGGGTCGCCGTGCGCGCGGCGTACGAGCTCGCGGAACAGCGCCCAGTCCGTACGCACCTCGGGCCCCAGCCGCAGCCGGCCGGACTCGTCGGTGAGCAGGTGGTCGGGGCCCAGCCATGCGGCGACCCTGGAGATCGTGGCGTCCCTGACCGTGGTCTGCACGCCGCGCGGCCACAGTACGCCGCCGAGCACCGCTGGGTGCACGCCGCCCGGATGCGTGGCCAGGTACACCAGCAGCTCGGCCGCCAGCTCCATCCGGCCTTCCTCCAAAGGGCTCAGGCCGGCGATCTCGAGCGGGCCGAGCACCCTGATCTCGACCGCGGGCGGGTGCAGCCCCGCCAGCGGTTCGGCCTCGGGGATGGCCTCGCCGTCGAGCCGGTCGGCCGTACGGAAGAGGTCGACCAGCGCGCGGTAGTGGCGGCGCGGCAGCAGCTGGGCCTCCACCTCGAAGCCCAGCTCGGCGATCCTGGCCCTGCCGTCGTCGCCGATCTCCATCGTCCACGTGGCGTGCGGGACGTCGCCGGCCACCACGTAACCGGCGGTGTCGCGGCGGGCCAGCAGCGCCAGCCGCCTGGCCTCCTCGTGCGTGGGCGCCACCGCGGACAGCAGGTAGTGGGCGACGTTGTGGCCGCCGCTGACACGCCCGGTCAGCACCTCTCTGCGCGGGGCCGCGTTCGCCTCCAGCTCGGGCAGCACCTCGGCCAGCCCGCCGACCGCCCTGATCCGTTCGGGGGCGATCGCGGTGAGCTCCTGGCCGAAGCCGACGAGCGTGATGCGCATGCGGTCGGACCACCGGTTGGTGGCCAGCTCGACGGCGAGCGCCGCGAGCGCCGCGGTGGTCTGCGGTCCGCGCACGTTGATCAGGCCCTGGGCGGCCTCCAGGTCGATGAGCACCCGCCCGCCGGCGTCCGTGCCGATGGAGACCAGCCCCGGGTACGGCGCCCCGCCCGCCTGCTCCTGGCCGCCGTGGAGGTCACTCCTGCGGTCCGGCAGCAGCCGCCCCTCGTGCGCCGGGAGCCGCCAGACCTGGCCGCCGTCCTGGGCCGTCCAGGGCGCGGGCGGGTCGTTGTCCGGCGGATGGATCCACAGGTCGAGCGTGCGTGGCGACAGGTGCGCGCCGTACACGGTGGGCGGGGTGCGGTGCTGCGCGGCCAGCTCGGCGCCGAGCAGCCGCAGCCCGACGTCCAGGATGCGGGCGCCGGGGGCGTCGCCGCCGAGCCTGAGCGCCACCTCGGCCTCGGCGGCGTCGTCGCGCGGGCGGGCGATCCTGCGGCCGGAAAGGCGCCGCCACAGCTGCTCCCTGCGCCGCCTGGCCAGCACGAACAGCAGCCCGGCCGCGGCCAGCGAGGCGGCGGCGAGGTAGTCGGTCAGCTCGCCCTGGCGCTCCTGGATGACCGGCTGCCGGCCGTCCTGCGCGCCCGGTTCGGTCTGGCGGTGTTTGCCCTCGTGCCCGGGCGTCCCGCGCTCCTCGCGCTCCTCGCGCTCCTGGCGGTCCCGCCGCTCCTCGCGGTCCGCGCGGTCGTCGCGCTCGGCCGCCCTCTCCGCGCGTCCGGGGCCCGGGTCGGCCCTGCCCGGGTGCTCGCGCAACGTCTGCTCGCGCGGCTGGTCGGCGGGGACGACGTGCACGTTTCTCGCGTCGTCCGGCATGTCGAGCACCCAGCCGGGCCTGATCAGGTCGGCCATGCGCAGCCGGGTACCGTCGGGCTGCTCTTTCGCCTGGTTGAGCCGGTAGATCTCGGGATATCGGCGGCCGTCCCCCAGGCACTTCTCGGCGATCTCCCACAGGCTCTCGTGGTGGCGGCCGTGCGGCGGCTGCACGACGTACACCTTCCTGGTCTCGCGCGTCTCCAGCTCCTGCTCGACGATCGGCGCGGAGTAGGCGACCGCGGTCACGGGCGGCGCTGCCGGGGTCGGCGTCAGCTGCGCGACCGGCGCGACCATCGCCCCGGCCGTGAACAGCAGCAGCACGGCCGAGACCAGCTTGTTGGCCAGCACCTGCATGCCTCCGGAGAGCGGCACGCGGGCGGGCATGCCGACCCTGCGCACCCCGGCGTACACCTCGACCAGCACGCACACGAACAGCTGGAACCAGGCCAGCCACACCAGCAGCACCAGCACGGCCACGATCGTGCTCGGCCCGACCCGGCTGGTGAGCACGCCGAGATCGAGCAGCTCGGGCGCGATCGGCGGGCCGACGAAGGTGAGCAGCGCGTACGGCACCCCGCCCACGAGCGCGACCAGCACGACCAGCGCGCCGAGCCCGGCGAGCACGTCGCCGGCGCTGCGCCTGGCCGGTACGCGCACGGGCACGTGACGTCCTGGTGGACGCGCGGGCACTCGCGTCTGCTCTCGCGGCGGCATCGCCTCTCCCTCCTCTGTTCCAGCGTCGTGTCTCGTGCGTTCCGCATCCATCGAGTGGTCGGTTTCGGTCTATCTCGCTTCCGGGGCGGCGCTGGCCTCGCCGGTCATCTCCGAGCCGGGGAACCCGATCGCGCTGAGGAAGAAGGCCTTCCACCGCACCGTCACGGTGACCGTGACCTGGGCCTGCCCCTGTTCGACGGCGCACTCGCCGCGGGTCACGTCGCCGCCGCCGTGCGCCTGCACGATCTCGTCGGCCCTGCCGCACACCTCGGCGTCGCCGAGCAGCCGGGTCTCGCCCGTCGTGCGGAGGTGGTCGACGTCGACCTGGTCGGCGCCGGCCCTGGCGGCCTGCTCGGCCACGTCGGTCGCGCGCAGCCGGGCGTTGATCGCCGCCCCGCCGTCCACCAGCAACCCGGCCAGCAGGAACACGACCACGGAGAACAGCACGGTGAACACCGACATGGAGCCCCGCTCGCCGGCCCTCATTCGATCCTCCTGAACTGCTCAAGTGGCACCACCGCGGTGCCGGTCAGCTGCTTGGTGCCGCCGAACCCGAGGAAGGCCAGGTCGAGCTCGCACGTCACCTCGGCCTCGACGTGGCCGCCCTGCTCCCACTCGGACCCGTCGAGCGAGACTGACGAGGACTGGCAGCGGCCGTCGAGCACGCTCGTGGTGATGGCCTCGGCCGCGGAGCCGGCGTCGTCGAGCGTGCGCTGCACGGACGCCGCGCGGGCGGCGTCGCGGGCGGCTCCGTTGACCCGTCCCTGCGCCTCGACCAGCACCCCTGCTCCGGCCAGGAAGAGCAGGAACAGCAGGAAGACCGGGGCCAGCATCACGGTCTCCACCGCCATGGAGCCGCGTTCGGCCCGTCTCATCCGCAGTCCTCGCCGCCGTCGTCGGGGCGGAAGCACTCGACGGGCCCGCCCGCGGTGGCGGTGATCGTGAACGAGAGCTCGGGCAGCAGCGGGATGACCTGTACGGCGTTGCCGGTCACCGTGACGAAGCGCTCGTCGGGCTCCTTCTCGGACGTCGTGGCGGTGGCGTTGCCGAGCAGCTGGGGGCCGATGGCGCGCACGATGTCGGTGGCCTTCGCGGTGGCCGCGCCCTCCCAGTCGCCGGAGTCGAACGGGGCGGACCTGGCCACGCGGGCGCCCTCCCTGGCGGCCGCCTCCGCGACCTGCCGGCCGTGGAACCAGAGCGCGACCTGCACGATGAGCAGCACGACGGCGAGGATGACCGGCATCAGCATGGCCAGCTCGATCACCGTGGCGCCGCGCTCGCCCTCCGGCTTATTCGCCTCCGCCGCCATCGCCGCCACCGCCGCCGAAGGTGCCCTGGATCTCGCTCTGCTTCTGCTCGACCAGGGTCTTGATGAGCGTGGCCAGGCCGAGCGCGACGCCGGCGATGATGGCGGTGATGATCACCCATTCGACGGCGGACGCCCCGCGGGTGGGCGCGGTCCTGGCCCGGTGGATGCGCACGCCGAGGTACGCGGTCAGATAGATGATCCAGGGATGGTTCATCATGCCCCCAACATCTTCATAGCGGCGGGATAACTGAGAAAGATCACAAAACCGGCGCAGAGCAGGAGCTGGGCCACGAGCATCGACTGTGACCGCTCGCCCGCCCTGCCCTCGATCTCGGCCAGCTCGCGGCGGCGCAGCGTGGCCGCCCTGGCCGTCAGCGAGGCGCGTACTTTGGCGCCGTCGTCGGCCACCAGGCCGAGCGCGGCCGACAGGTCGCGCAGCTCGTCGACGTTGATCTCCTCGCCGAGCTGGCCGAGCGCCTGCCACGGAGTGATGCCGACGATCCTCGCGCCGGCCAGCGCGTCGCGGATGCGGCCCATGGCCCAGTTGGGCTGCTCGCCGCTGACCGAGACGGCCATCATCAGCGCCTCGGGGACGCCGCGGCCGCCGGCCAGGTTCATCGAGACGAGGTCGAGGAACGCGCCCACGACGTGCCGGAAGTCGCGCCGCTTGGCCGCCGCGTCCTTCTTCACCTGCAGGTCGGGCAGGAAGAAGAACACGACCGCGACGAGCACGGCGGACCAGAACGGGATGGCGAGCGAGGTGCCCCACTCCATGAGCACCAGCCAGCCGAGCAGCAGCGGGAAGGCCAGCAGGCCGCCGGCCGCGAGCAGCACCTTCGTGGCCAGGAACGCCTCGAAGGAGCGGCCGACCAGCGCCAGGTCCGATCGGACCGACCTGACCTCCCAGCCGCGGGCGCTGTACAGGCGGGCCAGCCGCACGCCGAGGCCGCGGCGGAACGCGCTGACCTCCTCGTCGGGCAGCAGGAGCTGGATGCGCGGCGCGCCCGCGTCCTCGCGTACGGCGTCGAGCGCCAGCAGCCGCGTCACCAGCCCGGGACGGGCGGGGAAGAGCGCCCTGAACAGTATGAGCAGGCCGAGCCCGATCACGGCGCCGGCCAGTGCGCCCTCAACCATCGCCGCCTCCTCCCATGAGCAGCCGCGTCGGCTTGTCGAACCTGGCCAGCCGGCGCATCCAGGCGAACCCGGCCCCGAACAGCCCCGCCACGACCACGAGCACGGCCTGGCCGAGGGGGCCGTCGTACTCCTCGACGTAGGAGGGGTTGAACACGACGAGGATCCCGGCGAAGGCCAGAGCGGTGATCACCACGATCTGCACGCTGCGCCGGGTGGCGCGGCGCTCGGCCTCGACGCGGCGGCGCATGTCGAGCTCCTCACGGGCCGAGACGGCCAGCGCGCCGAGCACGTCGCGCAGGCCGGGACCGCGCAATCGGGAGTTGAGGATGAGCGCGGCCACCACCAGGTCGGCCGAGGGGTCGTCGAGCTCGTCGGCGAAGAGCGCGAGCGCCTGCGGCAGCGCCATCCTGGTGTGCAGCCGGTCGATCATGGACCTTAGGTGGGGCCTGAGCGTGGGCGCGGCGGCCCTGATGGACGACGGGATGGCCTGTTCGAGCCCGGCCGCCCCGGCGATCGTGTCGCGCAGCGACTCGGTCCAGGCGGCGAGCCCTTCGAGGCGGCGCATGGCGGCGCGCTCCTCGGCCGCGCCGCCCGACAACCCGCGCCAGGCGAACACGAGCAGCACCGTGCCCACCGCCACGACCGGCCAGCCGGTGACGATCAGGACCAGGGCGGCGGCCACGGCGGCGATCGCGGCGCGGGTGGTCAGCATCTTGACCAGGTGGCGCCTCGGCCGGGGCGGGCGGGGGCGCAGGCCGTACAGGGAGATGCAGAACAGGAAGAGGCCGCCGCCCGCCACGGCGCCGGCGAGCAGCGCCAGCGGGTCGAACGTGAACGCGCCCATGCTCACCAGCCCCCCAGGGTGTAGCCGTGGGCGGCGAGCTCCTCCATGCAGGAGATCGGGGCGTGCGGGACGGCGGCGCCGTCGGGGCCCGGCGCGAACACCTCGCTCGACAGGACGCGGCCGTCGCAGCCGTTGACCTCGCGGATGCTGGAGACGTAGCGGCGCAGCGTGCCGCCGACGTGGTAGTCGTTGCGTTTCTCGACGAAGACGACGAAGTCGATGGCGCCCGCGATGAGCATGTGGGTGGCGTCGATGGGCAGCCGCTCGCCGGCCTGCAGGGCGTAGGTGGAGATGCGGTTGAAGACCTCCATGCTGGAGTTGGCGTGGATGGTCGACAGGGAGCCGTCGTTGCCCTGGGTCATCGCGTTGAGCATGGTGACGATCTCGTCGCCGAGCACCTCGCCGACGATGACGCGGCTGGGATTCATGCGCAGGGAGCGCCTGACCAGCTCGGCCATGGAGATCTCGCCCTGCCCCTCGGAGTTGGGCAGGCGCTGCTCGAAGGCGACGACGTTGGGGTGGAGCTCGGGGAACTGGTCGAGGCCGAGCTCGAGGGCGCGTTCGACGGTGATGAGGCGCTCGCTGGGCGGGATCTCGTTGGCCAGCGCTCTGAGCAGGGTGGTCTTGCCGGCGTTGGTGGAACCCGCGATCATGACGTTCTTGCGGGCGGCCACGGCGGCCGTCAGGAACCTCGCGACGTCGGGACTGATCGTGCCGTTGCCGGTCAGGTCGGACAGGAAGACCTTGCCGAGGCGGGCGCGGCGGATCGACACGGCCGGCCTGACCGTGACGTCCATGACGGCGCTCAGCCGGGACCCGTCGGGCAGCCGCAGGTCGAGCTGCGGGTTGGCGGTGTCGAACGGCCTGCTGGACAGCCCGGAGTAGGCCGCCAGGATCTGGATCAGCTCGATCAGCTCGTCGTCGGAGTCGGCGACCGGGTCGTGCATGAGCTCCTGGCCGTCGGCGTAGCTGACGAAGACCCGGTCGCAGCCGTTGATGTCGATGTTCTCGACCTGGGCGTCGTCGAGCAGCGGCTGGAGGCGGCCCACGCCGAACAGAGCCGCGTGGATGCCGGCCGCGAGCGCCTCCTCCTCCTCGACCGTGGGCGGGGTGCGGCCGAGCCCGATCTCGCCGCGGGCGTGCTCTTCCAGCACCTGGGAGATCAGCGCCCTGGCGAACTGGCGCTCGTCCTCGCCGGTCATCGCGGGCAGGCCGTTGGCCTGGTCGAGCCGGCGCTGGTGGGCCAGCCGGTCGCCGACCTCCTGGCGGAAGCGCTTGACGAGCGAATGGTCGATCATCGGTGACTCACCAGCCTTCCCGCGAGGTCGCGTGCCGTACGGATCAGGAGGGAGCGGTCGAGCCGGCCGCCCCACTGCCCGCGCAGGAGTTCGGCGCCCTTGGGGTCGTGGGCGAGGCCGTAGACGTGGGGGACGCTGTTGCCGACGATCCGGCGCACGTCGTCGATCGAGGCGCGGTAGTTGCGCGGGTCGGCGATCACGGCGACGCCGTGCGCCTTGGTGATCTGCAGCCGCTCCCGCAGGTGGGCGACGTGGTCGAGAGTGGCCCGGGTGAGCAGCACGACCTGCTCGGCCTCGGCCATCAGGTCACCGAGCTGGGGATGGGCGCCGAGCCGGCCGCAGTCGGCGATCACGTCGGCGTTGGGGACGGCCGCGAGCGCCCGGCCCAGCGGGCCCCACAACCAGGTGAGCCCGGCGGCCTGCTCGCCGTGCGTGAGCCCGGCCAGCACGTCGAGCCCGCCGACGATCTTCTGCGTGTGCTGGTGGATCTGCGCGGGCTCGAGGCCGCGCCGGGCGGTGGCGCCGAGCGTGAGCAGGCCCTTGCCTGGGTTGAGCACGCCGCCGTCGGCGGCGGGCAGCCGGTAGGCGAGGTCGCCGCCCGCGGGGTCGCATTCGGCCAGCAGCACGGGCCGCGGCCAGACCGCCGCGAGGGCGGTGGCCGCAGTCGTCACACCCGGCGCGCCCTTGTCGGCGGCCAGGACGATGAGCGCCACGTCAGCGTGCCCCCGGGAGCTCGGCCACCGCGATCTCCCCGCCGGAGGCGAAGGCCACGATTTCCGGCGACGCCGAGGAATCGACGACCACCGTGATCTGGCCGGAATTTCCCGTGCGGGACTTGTCGCCGACGGAGAAGACGAGCGCGCTCGCGGCCAGGACCCGGCTTTCTCCTTGGCTCGCCCGGCTCGGAACGTGCACCAGCTGAACGCGGTCGCCTTCTTTCAGGCCCGCGGGCATTTGACCCGGCTTGAGCGCCAGCCCGACGGTGGCCTTTCCCTCGCCGAGCTCGCTGCTGGCCTTGGCGCCCATCTGGTTGGTCAGCAGGGTGCCGGGCAGGATGGTGACGGCCGCGAAACTGCCGACGACCTGGTCGAGCTGCGACCAGCTGACGTAGTCGACGCCCTCAGCGGCGATCTTGACCTCTTCGAGCGCCTGCGCGGTGAACTTCTGGCCTGCGCCGATCTGCTGGGTGACGCGGATGGCGGAGACGCGGTCGCCGCTGCGCAGGACGAGCAGCGTCGTGGCCAGCGCGCCGCCCAGGATGAGCAGGACGGCCAGCGCGGCGAGGGCCGGCTTGCGTTCGCGGGGTGGCACGGGGAGCTTGCGCGAGGCCGGGCCGGACAACCCCGCCGCCGCGTCGGCGGCAGGCTTTTCACTGGTCCTCATGGGTGGGGGGCTCCCGAAGTGAATTGCGGAATTCACGCCATTATGTGGGGCTTGACGTGGTGACGGGGGCGGAATGCGAGGACCAATGCTCGTTTCGCAGGTGGCGGGATGTCAACTCGAAATAATCGATGCCTATTGTTTCTAACGAGTTGACGGGTATTGATTTTTCCGGCTAGTCGCCACTTTGATCACAGCAGCCACTTTTTTCACACCTTTATGGCAACATATCGGTCCAAGTCGCTGCAGATTCCCCATGCCATTGCCGTCAACTCACGCGCCTGTTCCCGCTCCGGGCGTTACCTTTGGCGCCCGAGGTCGACCGAGGAGACGGCACCATGCGGATCATGCTCACCGTGCTCGGCGGGCAGGGCGACCGTGACGTCGTGATCGACGGAGACGACGGCGCCACGGTGGCGAGGGTGAGCGAGGCGCTCAGCGATCAGGGGCCGCTGGCCGACGTCGTCCGGCTGCCCAGAGCCCGAGCCCCCTACGGGCTGTCCGCCGACAGCCCCCACATCCCCCAGCCGCGCAGGCCGCAGCGGGACACCCGCGGGCCGGCCGGCCACGCGCCCGCGCTCTGGCGCGACGGCCGCCCGCTCGACCCGCGCGCGCCGGCCGCCGCCGTGCTGCGCGACGGCGACAAGGTCACGCTCGACGCCCGCCTCGCCCGCGCCACCGTGGTCGAGGAGCCGGGCGGGGTCGCCGAGGTGCGGGTGGTCGGCGGCCCCCGCGCGGGCACGGTGCACCGGCTGGGGCTCGGCGTGCACGTCATCGGCTCCGACCCGATGTGCGCGATGGCCGTCGACGATCCCGCGCTGGCTCCCGAGGCGGTGGCCGTACGCGTGACACCCGACGCGATCACCGTGGAGCGGGCGTGGCGGGAGCCTGAGGATGCGCCCAGGCTCAAGCTCAAGGGGCGGTGGGCCGACGAGGTCGCCGAGCTCACGGCGCGGGTCGCGGAACGCGAGGCCGCGGAGCTCACGGCCGGCTACGGCGAGACCCCCGAGCTCGACGGCCGGCCGCTCACCGAACCCGTCGACTGGCCCGACCAGGCCGTGCTGACCTGCGGCTCGTCGGTGTTCGTGCTGACCTCGATCGAGCCGAAGGACGCCCACCTGGCCCCGAGGAGCGAGGGCGGCGTGGCCTACAACCGCCCGCCGAGGCTCCGGCGCCCGGAGCCCGACCGCACGTTCGTCAGGCCGAAGGAGCCCGCCAGGAACGAGGGCATGCGCCTCCAGCTGCTCGCCGCCTTCCTCCCGGCCGTGCTCGGCTTCACCCTGGCGATCGCGCTGCAGCAGTGGTACTACCTGCTCGTCGCCCTCATGACGCCGGTCATCATGATCGGCCAGTGGTGGAGCGACCGGCGCCACGGCAAGAAGCAGCACAAGAAGGCCGTCAAGGAGCACAAGGAGCGGCTCCAGGCGTACGACGAGGCCGTGGAGCGGGCCAGGGCGGCCGACGAGGCGGTCCGCAGATCCAACGCGCCCGACCCGGCCCAGGTGCTGCTGACGGCCACCGGCCCGCGCAGGAGGTTGTGGGAGCGCAGGAGCCACGACGACGACGCGCTCAGGCTGCGGGTGGGGCTGGCCGACCTGCCGGCCGACCTGGAGCTGTCGGAGGAGCAGGGCGGGCGCATCGAACCGCCCGTCTGCCGTTCCGTGCCGGTGGCGCTGCCCATGCGCCGGCTGGGCGTGGCCGGCGTCACCGGCTCCCGCGAGGCCGCGACCGGCCTGGCCGCCTGGCTGATCGCCCAGGCCGCGACCCTGCACAGCCCGCGCGACCTGGCCGTCGTGATCGTGTCCGCGCACGCCGACGGCGAGCAGCGCTGGGGCTGGATGCGCTGGTTGCCGCACTGCTCGCCGCAGTCGGGGCAGGAATGCGTGACGCTGGCCGGCACCGATCCCGAGTCGGCCGCCCGGCGCGTCTCCGAGCTCGCCCAGCTCATCGACGAACGCCAGAACACCGCGATCCCCGAGCTGGGCAAGATCCCCACCGGGTGGGACGACCTCGGCGGGCCCGAGAAGCCCACGTTCTCCTCCTACGACGTGCGCCCGTACGACGTGCTGGTGGTGCTGGACGGCGCCCAGGTGCTGCGCGGGCTGCCCGGGATGCCGCAGGTGCTGCGCCAGGGGCCGCGCTGCGGCGTGTACACCCTCGCCCTCGACGAGGACCAGCGCCTGCTGCCCGAGGAGTGCCAGACGGTGGCCGCGTGCGGCGACGACGGCCTCGCACAGCTGCGCGGCGGCGGCCTCGACGTCATCGGGCCGGTCCTGGCCGACCTCGTCTCACCCGGCTGGTGCGACCGGCTGGCCAGAGCCCTCGCCCCGATCCGCGACGTCAGCAGGGACGACCCCGCGGGCAACCTGCCCGGCGCGGTGCGCCTGCTCGACCTGATGGGCCTGCCCGACCCCTCCGGCGAGGAACTGGCCGCCCGCTGGCGGGAACGCGGCACCACCGAGGCGCTGATCGGCGTCGGCCCCGACGGCCCCTTCTCGGTCGACCTCAAGCTCGACGGCCCCCACGGGCTCATCGCCGGCACCACGGGCGCGGGCAAGTCGGAGCTGCTCCAGACGCTCATCTGCTCGCTCGCGGTGGCCAACCGGCCCGACCAGCTCACGTTCGTGCTCATCGACTACAAGGGCGGCGCCGCCTTCAAGGAGTGTGTACGCCTGCCGCACACCGTCGGCATGGTCAGCGACCTCGACGGCCACCTGACCCAGCGCGCCCTCGACTCGCTGGCGGCCGAGATCCGCCGAAGGGAGCGCCTGCTGCTGGCGGCCGGGGCCAAGGACATCGACGACTACACCGGCCCCCCGCTCCCCCGCCTGGTACTGATCATCGACGAGTTCGCGGCGCTGGTGGCCGAGCTGCCCGACTTCGTCACCGGGCTGGTCGACATCGCCCGCAGGGGCCGGTCGCTGGGCATCCACCTGATCCTGGCCACGCAGCGGCCCGCGGGCGTGGTCACCGCCGACATCCAGGCCAACACCTCGCTGCGGATCGCGCTGCGGGTGACCGAGCCCGCGGAGTCGTCCGACGTCATCGACCTGCCCGACGCGGCCCACATCTCCAAGTCGACGCCCGGCCGCTGTTACGTGCGCTCGGGCGTGGGGGCGGCGACCGCCGTGCAGACGGCCAGGGTCGGCGGCCGCAGCCCTGCCGCCGGCGGGCCGGCGCGCGCGGGGAACGTGCGGGTGCTGGAGGTCGGCTGGCGCTCGCTGGGGCGTCCGCTCCCGCCGCCGGTGCCGGAGGAGGACGCGACCGGCACGGACCTCGGGCTCGTCGCCGACGCCCTCATCGAGGCCGCCCGCCTGGCGGGCGTCCCCGCCCAGCCCAGTCCCTGGCTGGAGCCGCTGCCCGCCGGCCTCGTGCTCGACCTGCCTTCCGCCGGGCGTCCCGTCCTGGCCGCCCCGATCCTCGACACCGCCGCGTACGGGGAGGCGTTCGTCGAGGTGGCGCCGTTGCCGTTCGGCGTCACCGACCGGCCGTGGGCCCAGGACCGGCATGCGCTGGCGCTCGACGTGGCGCAGGGCGGTCACCTCCTCATCGCGGGCGCGGCCCGCAGCGGCCGGTCGACGGCCCTGCGCACGATCGCGGGCTCCGTCGCGGCCCACGCCTCCCCGTCGGACGTGCACGTGCACGCGATCGACTGCGGCTCGGGCGCGCTGCTGCCGCTGGTGGCGATGCCGCACTGCGGCGCCGTGGTGACCCGCGACCAGCTCGACCGGGTGGAGCGCCTGCTGACCCGCCTCAAGGCGGAGGTGGGCCGCCGCCAGCAGCTGCTGGCCGAGGCCGGGCACGCGTCGCTGGCCGAGTACCGGCAGGCGGGCCACCGGCTGCCCTGGCTGGTGCTCATGCTCGACCGCTGGGAGGGCTTCGTCGCCGCCTTCGAGGGTTACGACTACGGCCGCATGATCGAAGGGCTGCTCCAGCTCCTGCGCGAGGGCCCGGCGGTGGGCCTGCGGGCGGTGGTCACCAGTGACCGCTCCGGCCTGCTCGGGCAGGTCTCGACGGTCTTCGACGACCGGCTGCTGCTGCGGTTGTCCGACTCGTCCGACTACGGCCTGGCGGGGTTCCCGCTCAAGGGCCTGCCCTCGTCGGTGCCGCCGGGCCGGGCGCTCTCGCTGGGCGAGCACGGCATCGTGGAGCACCACATCGCCCTCCTGGACGCGGACCCGGCCGGACCCGCGCAGGTCGCCGCGCTGCAGTCCCTGGCCCGCGCCGCCGCGGGCCGAACCGGCACGGCCCCAGACCCGAAGCCGGGCTTAAAGCCGGGCCCGGCGCACGAGGCCGGCAGGGGTGTCTGGCGCTGGGAGGGGGATCCGCCGCTGCGGGTGGACGCGCTCCCGATGCGCATCACGGCGGCCCAGACGCTCGCCCTCGACCCTGCCTTCAGCCCGCCGTCGCCGCTGTGGGCGCTGGCCGGCGCGGGCGGCGACGCCCTGGCCCCGCTCGGGCTCGACCTGCTGGCCCACGGCCCCGGCGCCGTGATCGCAGGGCCGGCGCGTTCCGGCCGGTCGTCGGCGCTGCTGACAGCCGCCCGCTCGCTGATCGCCCGCGGCACCCCCGTCGTCGCCGTCGCCCCGAGGCGCAGCCCGCTGAAGGATCTGGACGGAGCCGTGGCGGTGCTCGACGGCAACGCCACCGACCTGCCGGAGATCGTCGCGGACCTGCACGGCTACGTCGTGGTGGTGGACGACGCCGAGCTGGTCAACGCGGACGGCCCGCTGGGCGCCGCCCTGGAGGAGGTGCTCAGGTCGGGCAGGGACGGCGACCACGGGCTGCTCATCGCCGGCGTGACCGGAGACCTGGCCGTCGCCTACCGCGGGTTCGTGGCGGAGACGCGCAAGTCGCGTACGGGGCTGCTGCTGGCCGTGCAGAGCCAGGCCGACGGCGACCTGTTCTCCATCCGCCTGCCGCGCGGCGCGGCCGGGGGCCCGCCGGGGCGTGGCTTCCTGGTGACGACCGGCACCTTCACCCCCGTCCAGGTGGCGCTCCCCGGCGGCCCTTAGGGGTCAGACATCCCTGGAGCCGGGATGTCAAGCAGCGAGATCGTTTTGTCGGTGCGGCCAAGCGGTTGCCTGGTCGTAGCGAGTGTGTGTTCTAGGCCGTCTTTCATAAGGCCTGAGCCACTCGTTGATCGCAGCGATGGTGAGGACGGCTTCGTAGCGTACGGCGAGCTTGTCATGGCGGGTGGCCATGCCTCGATTGCGTTTGAGCAGGTTGATGCCGCATTCCACGGCGTGACGCAGCCGGTAGAGCTCCGGGGCGAAGGCGGGCGGGCGTCCGCCCTTCGACCCACTGGCTCGCCGGTGGGCGTCCTGGTCGGCCTTGCGGCTCGTCCTGCACCCCACCGGGCGGCTCCTTCTGCAGGTGGCCCTCCCGGTGGTGCTGCCTGCAGGGCTGGGGTGCGAGCCGAGTTGGTTCATGCGCCATTGCACGGGCCTGGGCAGTCTGGAACGCCCGCCGGTCAACCACCGACTCTCCGAACCGGCTGGCCCGTCGCCGCGTCGATGATCTCGCGGTCGCCCAGAGGGCTCGACAGCCGGGCATAACTCAGGGCTACGCCTGTGTCCACGGCGCAGGTCTCCTTCAGCGTGTCCACGTCGGAGACGAGATAGCTGTCCGTGTCTCCAGCGCGCTGGCCGGTTACCGAGAGCACCACACGTGTGGGTGTCTCCTGGGCGGTGACCGGGTGGGTGGCGCAACTGTCCGAGACGCCCACCACCAGTGTGTCAGCGGCAGCCGGAGGAGTGGCTTCGTGCAGGGTGCCGTCCTCCCATAGGTACGCAGGCAGCTCACGCTCGTGGTCGATGACGAGGTATCCCTTCAGCGGCACCGGGACGGACGGGCCTACGCCGTGCTTGGGCGTGCTGATGAAATCGCTCCCCCAATGGCCTGCCACGAGCGCGTCCAATTCGCGTCCACGCTTGACATCGTGGTCGACGACGAAGAAGACGGTGACCGCCAGGATCGCTAATGAGCCGACGACGAAGTCGTGACCGACCAGTGGGGTGACCACGAAGGTTCACCGGGTCGGGTGACGCACCGATCCAGGGGTGCGCGGTGGCGGGCTGATCGGTCACTCTCGATGGCAGCAGGTTGGCGTCGAGGGTGAGGTGCGTGGGTGGCAGAGCCGGTCAGGGCACGACGGTTGAGCGAAGACGAAGGCAGCCAGTTGCAGCAGATCGTGCGCCGGGGCAGACACGAGTCGATCCGGGTGCGGCGGGCGTTGATCATTATGGCGTCGGCGTCGGGGACTCCCGCTCCGGCGATCGCGCGGCTGGTCGCGGCGTATGAAGACACCGTTCCGGGATGTGATCCATGCCTTCAACGAGCGAGGGCTGGCCGCGCTGGACCCTCGGTGGGCGGGAAGCCGTCCTCGCCTGATCAGTGATGAGGACATCGCGTTCATGATCCAGACGGCCCGCTCCCGCCGAGCTGCGCGAGCAGCTGCCCACCCGATCAGCGGTCAAGCTCGCCAATGTTTGCACCCGATTGCGGCCTGCCGGTGATCTGGCCGACCCGGCCCAGGGGGTCAAAGTCGCGCTGCGTCGCCTGGCCATTCGTTACCGCTCGCTCACCGCCGAGATCGCCGCCCAGCTGCTGTCCACCTGCGGCGATAACCCCGACCGGCTGAATCATCCGCTGCCTGAAGCGCTATGTCGCCCGCGAGCTCTACAAGGTCCTGACCAGCCCGACAACTCACGGAAACGATCTTCTAGCAGTCGCTTGACACGACATAGGTGTAGCTCCCATTAGCCGTCGTCGGCGGGGAGGGTGAAGAGGCGGACGTAGAGGGGGCGGGCGTCCGGCGGGGCGTCGTCGGCCTGGTGACCGTGCCTGAGCAGCAGGGCGACGTACTCGTCCTGGAACGCTTTCAGCTCGTCCTTGGTCATGCGGACCAGCCCTCGCGAGCCCCACGCCCAGTCGGGGTCGGCGCGGTAGGCGGCGGGGAAGCGCTCCACCAGGGCGAGGTCCTCCTCGTAGCCGACGCGGTGGAACTCCTCCAGGACCGCCCGGTCGCCCGGCGCGAGCTCGTCGGGGTGGGGAGCGCGCATGTCGCGCAGGATGCGGGCACGGCGCCACCAGCGTTCGCGGCCCGACGAGCGCTCGGGGATCTCCTCGATGAAGCCGTACTTCTCCAGCTGGCGCAGGTGGTAGCTGGTCGTGCCGGTCTTGGCGCCGAGCAGCTCGCCGAGGGTGGTCGAGGTGGCGGGGCCGTGCAGGTTGAGCAGAGTGAGCATGCGGCGGCGCATGGGATGTGCGAGGGCCTTGAGCCGCTCGGGGTCGTCGAGCACGTACGGCTCGTGGCGCTCGTCATCCTTCATGAGGAGCAGGCTAGTACTCCAGAACGATATCTGCAGACATTCGTTTGCCGAGAACTCTCTGCAGACTAGTCTCGGCAACATGCGACTCGTCCTCGCGGCCCTCACGGTGGCCGCCACGCTGTTAACGCCCCTCGCCCCCGCCGTCGCGGCGACGGGGCCCCTGCCCGGCCTGCCGGGCGACCTGGTGGCGCAGGACGTGACCTTCCGCGGCGGCGGAGGGCTGGACCTGCGGGGCAGCGTCATCACCCCCGCGGGCGCCCGCGACGGCCGGGCCGGGATCGTGCTGGTGCACGGCGCCGGTGACGGAACGCCGAGGGAGAAGCTGCTGGCCGAGGCCGTCGCCCTCGCCCGGCAGGGGCTCTCGGTGCTGATCTACGACAAGCGCTCCCAGGGCTACTCGCTGTTCGACAGGTCGTACGCGCAACTGGCCGAGGACGCCCTCGGCGCAGTGGGAGCGCTCAGGACCCGGCCCGGGGTCGATCCCGGCAAGGTCGGCGCGCTGGGCTTCAGCGAGGGCGGATGGGTGGTTCCCATGGCGTCCGCACGATCCGCCGACATCGCGTTCGTGATCCTCGTCGGGGCCAACGCGCTGCCGCCGCTGCGGCAGCAGACCTGGGCGGTGGCCGCCGGGCTGCGCAAGGCGGGGGTGCACGGGCCGCTCGTCGAACGGACCGTGCCGAACCTGTACCGCGCGATCGCCGACGGCGGCATGTTCCCCGAGCCCTACTTCGACCCCGGGCCGGTCTTCGCCCAGGTGCGCCGGCCCGTGCTGGCCATCTGGGGCGTGCACGACCTGCTGACGCCTCCCAGGGAGACGCCGCCGATCATGGCCGCGGCCCTGGAGAAGGGCGGCAACCGGGCGTACTCCTTCCGGTTCTTCGCCGACGCCGAGCACGCGGCGCACCTGACGCCGGACGGCGGGGTCACCCGGCTGCCCGAGCTCGCCCCCGGCTACGCGGACCTGGTGGGAAGCTGGGTGGGCCAGGCCACCTCGGGGCGGGCGCCCACTGCCGACGTCTCCGGGCCCGCGCCGGTCCAGGAGGACGACACCGTGGAGGTTCCGCCGGCCGCCTGGTGGGAGTCCGCGCCCGTCCAGCTGGCCGCGCTCGTCGTGTTCCTGGCGGCGTTCGGCGGCTATCCGATCGTGGCGCTGGTGCGCCGCGTCAGGCGGTCGGCCGCTCCGGAGTCCCCGCTCGTGGCCGCGCGGGTGGTCAGCAGCGCCGGCACGGCTGCGGTGGCCGGCGGGTTCTGCTACCTGACCTACCTGATCATGACCGGCGGGAAGCTGGCCGTGCCCGGACCGGTGCTGGCCGGGCGGCCGGTGATCTGGCTCGTGCTCCAGGCGCTCGCCGTGGCGACCGTCGTCGGGACGCTGATCGTCGCGGTGCGCCGGCGACGGGTCACGGCCCGCGGCGAGAGGGTCCGGCTGGGCGTGCTCGTCGCCGGCGGTGCGGTGTTCCTGCCGTGGGCTCTGTACTGGGGCTTGGCGCTGCCGTAGCGGGACCAGGAGCTCCGAGCGGCTCCTGGCCGATTCACCGGAAATCATGACACCTGAGCGCTCTATGCTGATTCCTGGGACTCGGGAGAGGTGAGATGCAGACCCAGAAGGACCTCTATCAGGCGCATCGGCTCATGCAGCAGCGCCTGGGCCTGGCGCTGCTGCAGGCCGAGCCCGACGTGCCCGAGACGCCGATGCGGCGGCACAACGTCGCCACGTTCTGCGGCATCATCGTCGCGGTGCTGATCATGGCCGCGTTCGGCATCTGGGGGCTGCTCAGCCCCGGCAACGCGACGAAGCTCGATGAGCCCGGCAGGTTGCTCGTCGAGGAGGAGACCGGCGCCAAATACGTCTACAGCCAGGAGCAGCAGCGGCTGCTGCCGGTCGCCAACTACGTCTCCGCCCTGCTGCTGCTCGACACGTCGAACTTCGAGGTCAGAAGCGTCTCCGCCGCCTCTTTGGCCAAGTATCCGCGCGGGCCCCTGGTGGGCATCGCCGGGGCGCCGGACTCGCTGCCCGAGAAGGACAAGCTGGTCAAGGGGCCCTGGTCGGTGTGCGTGACCGAGGCGCCCGACGCCTCGGGGACGCCCGTGCCGTACGTCACGCTGGTGGGCGGCACGAACGTCGGCGGCGCGCATGTCGGCGCCGGCGCGCTGGTCGTCACGGACGGCAAGCAGTCGTGGGTCATCTGGAACGACACCCGGATGAAGGTGAACGACAGCGGCGTCCGCGCGCTCAACGCCCGGCCCAAGAAGGTGCCCCCGACCTGGATCAACGCCATTCCTCCCGGACCCGACTTCCTGCCGCCGAAGATCGCGAACCTGGGCCGGAAAGTACGCGGGCCGAGCGGTGGCCGGGCCGCCATCGGCCAGGTGTACACCGTGCAGGGCGTGAGCGGGGCCGCGGCCCGGTGGTACGTCCTTCTCGCCGACGGGCTCGCGCCCATCACCCTCACCCAGGCCACCCTGCTGCTCGAAGACCCCGCCATCAAGCGCGCCTACGGCAGGCAGGTCGCCAAGCCGCTGGAGATCGACGCCGCCACGGCGAACGCCAGGACCTCCCGCCAGAACCTCGCCGTGTCGGGGTTGCCCACCACCCTGCCGAAGGTCGTGCCCTCGTCGAGCCCGCTCTGCTCGGTGTACGCGGACACGCAGAACGGCTCGGCGCGCGCCAAGGTGACCGTCGGCGGCACCATGACGATCCCGCCGCCGAGCTCGCGCGGCGACCAGGAGCACTTCGACCAGGTGCTGATGCCTGCGGGGGCGGCGGCGCTGGGCGGCCTCCTGCCCGGAGACGGGCAGAAGGGCTCAGTCCAGACCTACTTCCTGCTCTCCGACCAGGGACGCAAATATCCGCTCACGTCCGCCGACCAGATCAACAAGCTGGGGTACGGAGCGGAGGACGTGGCGCCGATGCCGGGCAACCTCGTACACCTGCTGCCCGAGGGCCCGACGCTGGATCCCGAGGCCGCCCGGTCGCCGCTGCAGGTGACGGCCTCTTAGGCGCGAGCCTCAGATGATGCCGCCCATCATTCCGCCGCCGCCCATGTTGGGCATGCTGGGCATCCCACCGTTCGTTGGCTCCAGGGTGCCCACGCCGTCCTCCTCCTCCGGAGGCGTGTACTCCACCCCGGTCGGGGTGTAGTCGGGCTTGGGACGATTCTGCGTCAGCGTCCCGGTCATCGAGGCGCACATGAAGTTGGCCATCGCGACGATGCCGGTCGTCACCATCAGCGTCTTGCCCAGCTTGACGCCCAGCCCTCTCACCACGACCGCCAGCGGGGTGATGGTCTCGTGGATGGCCACGTAGAGTACGTAGGCGAATTTGAACGGCTGAAGTTTGATCGCCAGCCAGATGGCGGCCACGGCCATGAGCACCGTGGCCACGGCCATGGCCACTTCCGCGGCGTAGTGATAGAGCTGAGCGACGAAATCCATGCTGCCGCCGACGCCCTTGAAGTGCTGCTCCGCCACGGCCATCTGGTCGATCAGGCTGTCCACCGCCTGGCTGAAGGCCTCCTCGGCCGGCCCATGCCACAGGTCCTCGACCTTGGATTTGATGGTGGCCAACGTCTCCTTGATGCCGGCGAAGTCGGTCTCTCCGTCGCCGGTCGAGGGGGCCTGCCACTGCCCGGCGGCCTCCTTCATACCGCCGGGGTTGGAAACCAGAATGCCGATCCCCAGCGCGATCTGCTTGGCCACCGGATACTCGTAGAGGATCGCAGACGCCGTGGTCGCCATTCCGGCCGCAGTGATGAGCTGCCATCGGTCGCTCGAATATCCGCGGTAATCAAGTACCATCCGGCGCTGTCGCCCTTCTACTCATCCTGGCCGATCACCTGTGGCGCGATGTCGATGTCGTCCAGCCAGTCGGCCTCGTCGCCGCGCACGTACTCGGGGTTCTCCCGTTCGCGTTCCTGTTGCTGGCCACCTGCTCCCGGCATCATCGGCATGAACGGCATGCCGCCCATCCCGTTCATGCCGCCGCCGCGGGCGCCGGCCGCGCCGGGCTGGACGCCGGAGGAGGCGCCGCCCGACGGCGCGGCGGTGCCCATGCCAGGCCCGGATCCGGGGCCGAGGGACGTCGAGGGGTTCGGCACCGAAGGGTTCGGCACCGAGGGGTTGTAGCCCGCCAGGTCGGTGCCGTTGGGGTTGAGCGCGTTCGGGTCGAGCTCGGGGACCTCCCGGTTGAGCTGGTCCTCGAGGGAGGGGACGTTGGCCTGCGGCACGTTGGTGTCCGGCATCTCCGGCATGTCCGGCGACGGCACGTTGGTGTCCGGCATCTCCGGTTTCGGCACGTCGGTGTCCGGCATCTCCGGCGACGGCATGTCGGCACCGGGCAACTTGTCCGATGGCAGGCCGCCGTCAGGCAAGCCACCGTCCGGGAGACCGCCGTCAGGCAGTCCGCCGTCAGGCAGGCCACCGTCCGGGAGACCGCCGTCAGGCAGTCCGCCATCCGGCAGACCGCCGCCGAACGGGTCGGGCCCGCCGCCGGGATCATCAGGACCGATCTTGATGACGCCGTCGCTGTCCTTGTCGGCCCTGCGGTAGTTGTTCTCCAAAGACGCGAGGGCGGTTTCGTAGTCGGCCAGCACGCTCCTGGCCGTGGCTATCGCCTCGGCCGCGCTGTCCTTCGTCCGGTCGTGCGCGTAGTTGAGGCCGATCCCGATCACGCCGAACGCGGGAGGCTCCACGCGGATCCCGCCGGTCTGCTGGGCGATCCTGCCCATGTGCGGCGCCTGCTCACCGATGTCTTTGCCGGTCTGCTCGATCGCGCCGTGTTCCCACTTGATCTCGACGTTGCCGAAGGCTCCGGCATTCGGCATACCGGCTGGGAAGGTGTCTCCTGCGCCCATGGTCGCCCTTTCTCGCTGTAGGTCCGGAGCCGTACACCACGCCCGAACTACGGGGTCAGGCGATCGTGGACTGTGTGGTGCCCTCGGGGCCGCCCCACACGTCGTCGTCCTCGGCGAGCCACGTCGTGCTCTCCCTGTCGTTCTCCTGGTCGCGACCGCCCGTGCCGCCGCCCATCATGGGCATCATGGGGAAGCCCATACCGCCCGCTCCCGTACGCCCCGCGCCCGCGAGAGCCGCACCGCCGTTGCCCGCGCTCCCGCCGCCGGGGACGCCGGTGCCCATGCCGGGGCCTCCGGTCGTGGTCTGGGTCCCGCCGGGCGTGGTGTTCCCGAGCGAGGGGTCGTAGCCCGCCAGGTCGGTGCCGCCCGAGTTCGGTCCGGCCGCGGTGGGGCCGGTGACGGATCCGGGGTCTCCGGGGTTCGCGCCGTCGGGCATGCCGGTCTGGCCCGACGGAACGTTGCCCACCGAACCGTCTCCGGGGCCGTCTCCGCCGGGCAGGTCGCCTGACCCGGGACGGTCGCCGCCGGGGTAGTTCGCACCCGGGTAGGCGCCGTCACCCGGCCCCGCCACCGCCGGAACGCCCCTGACCGAGCCGGGACCGAACGAGCTGGGGTCGTAACCGCCGAGGTTCGTGTGGTCGCCCACCGGCACGCCGCCGGGCAGGCGCGGACCGTTCTGAAAGTCCGGCATCTCAGGTGTTACGACGATCGGGAGCGCCTGCTGCACCTCGCTGGGCAGCTGCTCGTAGTGCCCGACGATCCGCTCGTTGACGGCCTTCATGTGGTCGGCCGCCCGGTGGTCACCGCGGTTCGCGCTGTTGAACGGATTGAGCACGGCGGCGTAGTCGATGTCCTGGTCGGAACGTGAGTCGCGGTAGGCCGACTCGACGACGTTCATCTGGGCCCACCGCAGCGTCTCGCCGTATCCCTTCAGCGACCTTCCCATGGCGCCGAGCTTCGTGGCCAGCTCACGGGCGCTGGCAGCCAGCCCCTGCAACTGCAACTGGGTCTGGTAGGCCGCCGGGCCCTGATAGTGCTTCGCCAGGTCGGCCGCCTTCGTCTTCAGGTCGGCGGCGAAGCTGTTGAGCAAGGGCTCGGCCGCCTCGTAGTAGAGCCCGGCCAGCTTCACGGACCCGGGGTCCGTCTCGTCGATGTACCTCTTGACCTCGTCGATCGTGCTGTCCGTCAAACCGATGCTGGCGACGGTGCTCTTCATCCACGAGGCGTCGGGCGTCGAGGTGTCCAGCCTCGTGTCGTTGAGGTGGAGGGGGGTGGTGGTCGTCTCAGGCTCGGGCATGTTCGCGTTTTCCTATCAGACGTGCCGCTGCGTGGCAGCCTCTTCAGTCGCGGACTCGGCTCTCTCCGACGTCGCGGCTGTCTCCATCAGCCCCTCGTCGAAGGCCGCCTCCGCGCTGGCGACCAGCTGCGCGTAGAGGCCGCTGCTGTTGGCGCCCGGCTCCCCGACCAGCGTGCTGTAGGCCATCTGTGCCGAGAAACCGTACTGCATGGCCGCCGGCCACTGGCCCATCTGGTGCTCGCTGAGCGCGCAGTATCGCTGAAGGTCGGCCAAGGAGCCGGCCCCCGCGGGAAGTTCCGGGTGGAAAGCTGGACCTCCCACTTCCTGCGCGTGCTCCGTCACCGCGATGCCGGAGAAGTCTTTGATCTTCTTGAGCAGCTCGTTCATTTCCCCGGCGATGCGCCGTACCTCGGTACGGTTGGTGTAGGGGTCTTCCGTCTCGTCCTTGTCCGACGCACCGGGCCAGTCCGGATCGCGTTCGAGTACCATCCCGTCTCCTTCAGGTTCCGATCACCGGCGAGGTCGAGCGCTCATCCGGATGCCACATGTCGCGGTCCTCCGTCAGGTAGGTCGAGCGCTCCTGGTCCTGCGACTGCTCGCCGCCCGCCATACCTCCCATCGGGAGGAACGGCATGCCCATGCCGCCCACCCCCGGCCGCGCCGACACGGCGCCCGGGGTGCCCGCTTGTGTGTACGAGCCGCCGCCGCCGATCACCGCCGGCGTGCCCGGAGGCTGGGAGCCGACGGGCTGCTGGGTCACCGGCGTGTGGGCGGTGGGGGGATTCTGCACGGGCGCGTTGGCCGACTCGGTGCTGCCGGGATCCCTCGTGTCGCCAGGCGTGTCGGTGGCGTTGTTGTCGATCACGGCAGGCGCGGTGCCGTCGCCGGGGTTCTGCTCCGTCGGCGACTGGCCGTTCTGATCGCCGGTGGAGCCGGTCTGGTCGCCGGGGGACGCCGGGGACTCCGCCGCCGGGTCGTCGCCCGTGCCGCCGTCCGAACCGGTGTCCCTGCCGCTGTCCGAACCGTTGTCGGAGCCGGGTCCGCTCCCCGGGGTGCCGGTGCCGCTGTGCGAGCCGGTGCCGCCGAACGGACTCGAACCGGTCGAGCCGCCCGACGAACCCGAGCCGCCGTTCCAGTAGTCGCCCTGCCGGTAGGTCGCCTGCGTGTCGAGCGGCATGCGCCGTGTGCCGCCGGTGTTTCCGGCCGGGGAGACCTCCGGCAGGTCGACGCTCACGGTCTGCGGGAGCTTGTTCTCGTACAGGCTGATGATGCGGCGGTTGAGCTTCTCCAGCGCCAGCCGGGCGGGGCCGTCGTCGCCCTGGTCGCCGGACGCGTCCTTGCGCGCCTCCTCGATGGCCTGCGGCAGGTAGTCGCGCCCGTAGAGGGTGAGGGCCTCGGACATGTCCTGCATGGCCGTCGCCAGCCGGCTGCCGCTGGCCTGGAGCTTGCGCAGGGCCTGCTGCGTCTTCGCGGCGCTGCCGGACCTCCATGCGCCGTTGAGCGCGGTGCCGACGTCGGGGATCGCGTCGGCCACCGACCTGATGGTCTCGGCCACCTTGCCGTACGTCATGCCCCTGTCGTGGACTTCCAGCGGCGAGGTGTTCTCCAGCCAGGCGAGGATCTGCTCGCGTTTCGCGGCGATGCAGACTTCCGCCGGCCTGACGGACGGATGGCGGACTTCGACGCTCCGCTCTGCCACTCAGCTCACTCTCCAGCGTCAGCCTGCGGGGGGTTGGTTCTCTCGTAGACGTCGGCGCTCTCCCTGATCGCCTGGACGACTTCCTGGCAGCACTCCACGTACGCCTCGTAGAGAGAGGCGAGGCCGTACCCGCGCCCCATGAAGTACGGGCCGTAGGTGCTCGTGTCAGGGATGATGCTGCTCACGCTCGCCGCGAACGCGCTTGCCGCGGGCCAGCTGCCGATGTGGCTCTCGTCGAGCGAGAAATACCTGGTGAGAGACTCGACGGAGCCTGTCACGCCCTCCCTCGTGCCTCCTGGACCCTGTGTGGCGGCCAGGGCGCCCTCGAGGTCGTCGGCGACGGCCCGCATCTTGCTCACGTTGTAGTAGAGCTCGTCGTCGGTGTCGTCGAGCCCCGGCCACGACTCGCCCATGTGCCCCCCTTCACATGATCCGGCCACCGCGTGCGGTGGCCGGGGGAATTATGTGGTCTCAGGTTTCAGCCGTCGTACCAGATGGACTTGTTACGGGCCTCCGCGGCCCGGTAGTTCTCGTTGGCGATCTGGACGGCACGTTGCAGCTCGTCCAGCTGCAGCCGCATCTGAGCCTCGGCCTGATTCCACTTCTGCTCGTGCTGCCTGAAGAACTCCTCGGCACCACCTTCCCAGTGGCCGGCCAGTTCGGTCCTCAGCTTGGCCAGAAGCTCTTCGGTGGCTCTCTCGAAGGAACCCAGGATCTTGACGAAGTCACCTTGGGCGAGATCCATCTGCCCGAAGTTGACCTTGGTGAAGTCGAGCTCGGCGCCCATCTTCATCCCCCTACTTGACGTCGACGTTGATCAGGGACTCGACACGGCCGACACCGGCCTGCACGTCCTGGTCGGTGGCGCTGTAAACGACCGAGTTGACGCCCATCTTGTCGGCGATGCCCTCGAGGTCGGTCCGCACCGCCCGCATGGACGCGTCCCAGTTGGTCATGGCGATCCTGAACTTCGCCGCCGCCGGTCCCAGCCAGCCGGTGCTGAGCAGACCGTTAGCGGTCGTCTCGGTAGCCGTACGCAGACCCTCGATGTACTGTGCCGTGTCGACGACGTGTCCGGACGCCTTCGAGATCTGGCCAGGGCTCGCGCCGTAGAAGTCAACCACTGACACCTCCAGGTATTTCGGCTTTGGCACTCATACAAGCACCAAACGCCACTGTGTTGACAGATGTCCCAAAAAGTACATGTAACAGATCAGCAACCCTTGCCGTCAAGCTAGAGGTCGAGTTCGCGGCGGATGCGAGCCAGCTCGCCCATGACGTTCTCGAAAGCCCGATCGAAACTGGCCTCGGCGCGCCTCGTCTCCTTCAGCATCGCGACCGGATTCTCGATCATGCGCATCGGGTTGACCTGGTCGCCGTAGAGCTCGGTCATGAACTCGTCGATCTGGCGCTGCAGGTCCTCGATGGCGTCCTGCAGGACGGCCTTGATCCGCTCCGACAGCTCGCCCGAGCTCAGGCGCATCGCCTTCGGGCGGATGTCGAGCGTACGCAGCCCGTCGTGCGCGTACTCCGCCACCACCAGGCCGTCGTCGTCCTCGCCCCGGCCGACCAGCCGGCCCATCGACTTCTGCACCTGTTCCGACTTGCTGACCTGGTCCTCCAGGCTGTTCAGAAGCTTGTCGATGTCGATGTTGCCGAAGTCCCCGAAATCCGTCACAGGCGCCATCCTGCCTCATACGCACCAATTGCGGCATGCAGATCCGCACAAACCGTGTGCCGACCTCAGCCCGCCAGGCCGCGTACCCACGTATAGACGTCGAGGACGCCGAGCGCCAGCGGCACCAGCGACACGATGAACAGCCAGTCCACGATGTCGCCCGCGCGGCCCCAGAAGGGCGAGAGCCGCCCGTTGGGCAACCACACGCCCATGCCGACCACGATCATCGCGGTCCACAGCAGCGCGAGCACCACGGCCACCGCGGCCACCCCGCCGACGACCACGCCGATCTCGACCGCCACGGCCGCGATCCCGGCGAAACCCGTGAGCATCAGCCAGAGCCGCTGGCCGACGCCCTGGAACACGCGCGCCCGCAGGAGCTGCGTCAGCGCCAGGCACACGGACATGGCCACGGCGATCCACCGGCCCTCCATGACCAGCAGCGCGTGCGCGCCCGCCCCGACCAGCGTGATCCCGACGACCATGCCGGTCGCGTAACGCCGCGCCGCTCCCGTGCGCTCCAGCACGGAGGCGCTGTCGAGGTTCTGGTTGTCGCTGCGCAGCTCCTCGGCGTTGGTGGGCATCGCCGGCAGCGGCACCCGGGCGATCCTGAAGGAGAGCACGGGGATCAACGGGCTGAACGCCATCACCACGGCCGCGCAGGCCGCGGCGACCCCGGCGGCGGGCGCGCCCGTCACCATCACCACGGCCGAGCCCACGGCGCCCACCATGGAGGCGATAGCCGTGCCGAGGAAGCCGGCCACGCCGTCGGAGACGGCGGTGCCGGCGATCGTGGCGACCAGCGCGGTGCAGGCGAGCGCGCCGAGTATCTGGGGCGAACCGAGCGCCGGCATCCCCCCGCCCGCTGAGGGGGCGAGCAGCCCGGCCAGGAACGCGTACGGCAACGCGGCGTAACCGACGAGCGCGCCGGCCCCGGAGTCGCCGACCGCCCTCGACACGGCCACGCCCACCCCGACGAGCAGCAGCGCCAGCGCGCCCGCCACGATCGCGGTGAGCAGCGGGTTCAGCCCGCCGAACGCCAGCGCCGCCGCCCCCGCGGCGAGCAGCCCGCAGGCGGCACCGCCGCCCATCATGCGCGTGTGGGCGCCGTCCCACTTGCCCTTGCCCTCGCGCACTCCGGTGGCCACCACGTCGGCGACGTCGTCGAAGCGCGCGGGCGGCAGCGCCACCTCGCGCGGCCGCAGGTAGAGGATCTCCCCGTCGAGCACGCCCAGCTGGCCGAGGCTCCGCCCGAGGTCGAAGGGCGCGCCGCCCAGCCGCTGCAGCGTCCAGCCCGGTCCGGAGACGGCTTCGCCCCCCAGCTCTCCCATGGCCCGCAGGAGTCCCGGCAGGACGTGCGGCAGCGGGATGTCGGCGGGCAGCGCCAGGTCGGCCCTCTTGCGCGGCCCGACCACGGTGACGTGGCACAACGGAGGCAGTGGAGCGGGCATCTGGTGCAGACCGCCCTGTTGCGCGAACGGGATTTCCGCCAGAGATGTCACAACACCAACATATCCAGCCTGAGTTAACTCGGACCCCAACTCGGACGTTTGTCACATCTGGTAAGAAGGGACATCCGGAGCAGCAGAAGGGCCTGTACCAAGGGTGAGCATCGTCGTCGTCCGGCGCCCTGAGCGCCGCCCAAGCCCGAAGCCTCCGCGTGGCGAGATCCTGCTGGAGCCGCCGCCGGAGATTCCCGAGGTCCAGTCGCAAGGCATGATGGCCGTGCTGACCTGGCTGCCGATGGTGGCCGGCGCGGCGGCGATGGGCCTGATGTTCACCGCGGGCGGCACCCGTGCCAACCCCATCATGTACGTCGCCAGCGGCCTGTTCGCCTTCTCCATGGTCGGCATGACGATCGGGCAGATGGGCCGCCAGGCGGGCGAGCGCAAGAACCGCCTCAACGGCGCCCGCCGCGACTATTTCCGCTACCTCGCCCAGATCCGCAAGAAGGTGCGCAGGGCCGCCATCCAGCAGCGCGAGGCCCTCGAATGGAGCGGGCCGGCCCCCGACACGCTCTGGTGGACCGCCATGGGCCCCCGGCTGTGGGAGCGCCGCCCCCGAGACGACGACTTCAGCACCGTACGCCTGGGCACCGGCATCCAGAAGCTCGCCGTCCAGCTCATCCCGCCGGACTCCAAACCGGTCGAGGACCTGGACGCGCTGACCGCCGGGGCCCTGCGCAGGTTCATCCGCACGCATTCGACGGTCTCGCAGCTGCCCGTGGCCGTGGCGCTGCACTCGTTCGCCAGGATCAAGCTCGACGGCGACCTCCCGATGGTCCGCGACCTGGTCAGGGCGATGGTGGCGCAGATGGTGGTGTTCCACTCACCGGACGACATGCGGATCATGGTGTGCGCGAGCAGGCAGTGGATGAGCCACTGGGAGTGGGTCAAGTGGCTCCCGCACGCGCTGCACCCCGACGAGACCGACGGCGCGGGCCAGGTCAGGCTCATGGCCGAGAACCTGGCCCAGCTCGACCAGCTGGTGGGCGGCGAGCTGAAGGAGCGGGCCAGGTTCCGGCCCGGGTCCCCGTCGGACGCGCTGCCGTACCACGTGCTCATCCTGGACGGCGGGCACGTGCCGCAGGACTCGCAGCTCGGCGCGGACGCCATCGACGGCGTCACCGTCATCGACCTGTCCGACTCGGCCGGCGTGGTCGAGGAGCGCAGCACGTTGCGGTTGCGGATCAACCATGAGGGCTTCCACATGGTCAAGATCGACCATGCGGGCAAGGAGAGCACCAACCGGCTCGGCGACCCCGACGCGCTCGACTATCTGAGGGCCGAAGGGCTGGCCCGCCAGCTGGCCCCGTTGCGGGCCTCCACCGCCAGCGGCGGCGAGGCGCAGGACGTGCTGGCCACCAACACGACGCTGACCGATCTGCTCGGCGTCGGCGACCCCACCCTGCTCGACCCCGCGCACAGCTGGCGGCCGCGCGCCGGCAGGAACCGGCTGCGCGTCCCGATCGGGCTCGGCGCCGACGGGCGGCTGGTCGAGCTGGACATCAAGGAGTCGGCCCAGGGCGGCATGGGCCCGCACGGCCTGGTCATCGGCGCGACCGGCTCCGGCAAGTCAGAGCTGCTGCGCACGCTGGTGCTCGGCCTGGCCGTCACGCACTCCTCGGAGATCCTCAACTTCGTGCTCGTCGACTTCAAGGGCGGCGCGACCTTCCTCGGCCTCGACGGCCTCTCGCACGTCTCCGCGGTCATCACCAACCTGGAGGACGAGCTGCCGCTCGTCGACCGCATGCACGACGCGCTCCACGGCGAGATGGTCCGCAGGCAGGAGCTGCTGCGCTCGGCCGGCAACTACGCCTCCTTGCGCGACTACGAACGCGCCCGCGAGCAGGGCGCCAACCTGCAGCCGATGCCCACGCTCTTCGTGGTCCTCGACGAGTTCAGCGAGCTGCTGACGGCCAAGCCCGAGTTCATCGACCTGTTCGTGATGATCGGCCGGCTGGGCCGGTCGCTGGGCGTGCACCTGCTGCTGGCCTCGCAGCGGCTGGAGGAGGGCCGCCTGCGCGGGCTCGACACGCACCTGTCGTACCGGATCGGCCTGCGAACGTTCTCCGCCATGGAGAGCCGGGTGGTGCTGGGGGTGGCCGACGCCTACGAGCTGCCGTCGGCGCCGGGCAACGGCTACCTGAAGTTCGACACGACCGGGATGACGCGGTTCAAGGCCGCGTACGTGTCCGGCGCGTACCAGGCCGACCGCCGGCAGGTGGCCTCGCCCGACGGCACGATCCCCATCAGGGAGGTCGTCGAGTACAGCACCGAGTTCGTGCCCGTCCCCCTCGTCGACGAGCCGCAGGAGACCGAGACCGCCCCCGAGGAGGACAACTCCTCGCAGGAGACCCTGCTCGACATCGTCGTCGACCGCCTGGCCGGGCACGGTCCTCCCGCACACCGCATCTGGCTGCCGCCGCTCGACGAGCCGCCCACGCTCGCGCACCTGCTGCCGCCGCTGTCGATCACCCCCGAGCTCGGGCTGACGACGCCCGGGTGGCCGGGCCGGGGCCGGTTGCAGGCCGTGGTGGGGATCATCGACCGGCCGTTCGAGCAGCGGCGGGACCCGTACTGGCTTGATCTGTCCGGCGCGGCGGGGCACGTGGGCGTGGCCGGCGGGCCGCAGAGCGGCAAGAGCACGGCGCTGCGCACGCTGATCGCCAGCATGGCCCTCACGCACACGCCCGCCGAGGTGCAGTTCTACTGCCTCGACTTCGGCGGCGGCGTGCTGGCGACGCTGGAGGGGCTGCCGCACGTCGGCGGCGTGGCCAGCAGGCTCGACGGCGAGCGGGTGCGCCGTACGGTGGCCGAGATCGTGTCGGTGCTGCAGCAGCGGGAGCGGGAGTTCACCGCGAAGGGCATCGACTCGATGGCGACCTACCGCAGGCGGCTGGCCGAGGGCTCCGTGCAGCCCGACGGCTGGGGCGACATCTTCCTCGTGGTGGACGGCTGGCTGACGATCAGGCAGGACTTCGAGGCGCTCGAGCCCATGATCACCGACCTGGCGGCGCGCGGCCTGGGCTACGGCATCCACGTGATCGCCGGGACCAACAAGTGGTCGGAGTTCAGGCCCGGCATCCGCGACCTGTTCGGCACCCGGATCGAGCTGAAGCTGGGCGACGCGTACGAGTCCGAGATCAACAGGAAGAAGTCGCTGGCCGTTCCCGAGGGCGTGCCGGGACGCGGGCTGACCAGGGACGGGCTGCACTTCCTCGGCGCGCTGCCGCGGATCGACGGCGTGCAGGACGCCGAGGACCTCGCCTCCGGGGTGGAGGGCCTGGTCCGCGCGGTCAGGGAGTCCTGGCACGGCCAGCCCGCGAGGCGGGTCAGGCTGCTTCCCTCGATGTTGCCCGCCGCGTCGCTGCCCGGGGTCGAGGAGACCGGCAAGAACCGCATCGCCATCGGCGTCGACGAGGCCACGCTCTCCCCCGTGCTGCTCGACTTCGAGGCCGACCCGCACTTCGCCGTCGTGGGCGACACCGAGAGCGGCAAGTCGAACCTGCTGAAGGTGATCGCCGAGAACGTCGTGGCCAGGAACACGCCGCGCGAGGCCATGCTGCTCGTGATCGACTACCGCCGGTCGCTGCTCGACACCGCCGTCAGCGAGAACCGCATCGGCTACGCCGCCTCCGCCTCGGCCGCGAAGGAGCTGATCGACGACGCCCGCAACGCGCTGCTCAAGCGGCTGCCGCCGGCGAACCTGACGCCCGAGCAACTGCGGGCCCGCGACTGGTGGAAGGGCTCCGACCTCTACATCGTGGTCGACGACTACGAGCTGGTGGCCACGTCGAGCAACCCGCTGGCGCCGCTGGCCGAGCTGCTGCCGCAGGCCCGCGACATCGGCCTGCACCTGATCCTCGCGCGGGCGATGGGCGGCCTCGGCCGGGCCATGTTCGACCCCATCATCCAACGGATCAAGGACCTGGCCAGCCCCGCGGTGGTGCTTTCCGGCAGCAAGGACGAGGGGTTCCTGTTCGGCAACGTCCGGGCGCAGCCGCAGCCGCCCGGACGTGGCCTGTTCGTGGACAGACGGCTGGGCGCGCGGCTGACGCAGACGGCGATCTGGCCACCGGCGGAGGACTGACATGGCAGGGCTGGACATCCATTTCGACGCTCTCGACGACTGCCGCACGTCGGCCAGGACGGTCGCGGGCAAGTTCCTCGACCTGGCGGAGAGCTACCCGCACGACCGGCCGGACTCGACGATCTTCGGCCGGTTGGGCGACTCGTCGGCGCTGGCGGACGCCGTGCGCGACGTGGAGCTGGCCGCCGACAGCGAGTTCGGCAAGGCCAGGAGCCTGGTGAGCGGCGTCGAGCGGGCGCTCGACCTGGTTCAGGACAACGTACGGAGAGCGAACAACCCCGGATGAGTGCCCCCGAAGGAATCCGCGACCTGCCCAACGGAAGCCGGCTGGCGAACATGGCCGACCAGGTGAGCGGCGACCCGGAGTCGATCCGCGGCATCGCCAGGCGCTGGCGCTCGGCCGCCGGCAAGGTGCTCGGCAACACGGGCTCGCTCGGGGCCGCCGTGGCCACGGTCGACCTGGCCTGGGAGGGCGGCTCGGCGGACGCGTTCGTGACCTACATGCGCGACTACGGCAAGGCGGGGCAGGACCTGAACGACGCGCTGGTCGACTGCGCGTCGTCGCTGGACAACGCCGCCAACGTGCTGGAGTCGTCCAAGCGCAGGGTGAACGGCATCTGCGACCGGCTGCTGACGCGCGCGAACACGTACCGGGACAACCACCCGGACGCCGAGCAGGCGGACCTCGACCGGGAGATCGGCGCGATGGTCACCGAGGCGATCGAGGATGCGCGCACGCCGGTGCGCGAGGCCAAGGAGGCGGTCACCGGTGCCAAGGACGACATCGCCAGGTATCTGGGCGACCGCACGAACACGTTCGCGAAGATCAAGGCGGCAGGGGAGCAGGAGTTCACGCCCGGGCCGGGACACGAACTCGACTGGCAGCGCACCGAGAGCTACACGGCGCAGAGCGCCAACGGCGGGCCCGGCGGCAGCCCCATGACACCCGGCGGGTACGGCCCCAGCGGCCTGCCTCCCGCGGGCGGCGGCCCGGCTCCGACGGGCCGGGTCAAGGAGTGGATCGAGCAGGCCATCGCGATCCTGCGCGAGCACGGCTATCCGGTCGACAAGATGAACCCCAACGACATCTATATGATCATCCAGCACGAGTCGGGCGGCAACCCGAACGCGATCAACCTGTGGGACTCCAACGCCGCCGCAGGCATCCCGTCGAAGGGCCTGATGCAGACCATCGACCCGACCTTCGACTCCCACTCGCTGCCCGGGCACAAGGACATCTACAACCCGGTGGACAACATCATCGCGGGCGTGCGCTACGCGATCGAGCGCTACGGCTCGGTGTCCGCAGTCCCGGGGGTCGTCGGGGTGAAGACCGGCGACGGCTACCGCGGCTACTGAGATCCGGCCGCCCGCGCGTGCGGGCGGCCGGATCACCAGCCGCTAGCCGCAGTTGGCCCAGTCCGCGCTGGTGCTTCCCTGGGAGGTGCTACCGGAGTAGCGCACGCACTTGCCCTTGGCGGAGAGCTTGACCGGGCCCGCGTAATACTCGAAGTTGCCCGAGTCGGTCTTGCTGCTGCCGCCCTTCACCTCCAGCGTGGCGCTGACCTTCGTGGCCTTGCCGACGTCGGCGCCGGACTTGAGGGTGACCACGCAGTTCTGCCCGGCGCTGTTGCTCCACAGCTGGTACGTCGTGCCGCCCTCGAACGAGCTGCTGCGCTGCACCACGAATCCGCTGCCGCACACCTGGGTGGCGCTGTAGGGGTTCTTCTTGGGCGCCGGCTTGGCGCTCGACTTCGTGGGCTTCGGCTGCTCCGGAGCCTTGGTGGTCGGGGCCTTCGTCGGAGTCGGCTCCGGTTCCCGCGTGGGTTCCTTGGTGGGTTCCTTGGTGGGTTCCTTGGTCGGCGTCGGCTTCTTCGTCGGGGTCTGGCTGGGGGTCGGCGTGGGCGTGCGGCTCGGCTCGACGGTTCTGGTCACGGTCGCCGTCGGCTTGGGCGTCTTCTTGGGCGTGGTGGCCGTCGGCGCGGCGGTCGTCGGGGCGGCGGTCGTCGTGACCGTGGGGATGGGCACCGGCTGCGTGGTGACCTGCGGCGGCGTCGGCACGCTGGTGAGCACGGGCACCTCCGGCGACGCCGTCGTGGCATCGGTCGGGAGGGTCATCGGGCCCACCCCGTTCTCGTCAGGGCTCGGCGTCGCGGTGGCCCAGGGCGCGGTCACCTCGGCCTGCGGCTGGGTGGGCACGACGCCCACGGACCCCGCGGACCTCGACACCTCGCCCGGCGCCGGCTCGTCGCTCGCCGCGGCGATCGGGGAGAACGAGACGTTATTGGAGTAGTGGCTCGCGCCCCACAGGCCGAGACCCGAGAGCAGCACGACGGCGGTCACGCTGGCCACCAGGCCGATGGGGAACGGCCTGCGCTGCTGGTTGCCTGCCTGGCGGGGCACGGTGGGCGGCTGCCAGGTCTGCTGCGCGTCCTGCGCCGGGGGCTGCTGGCCGGGGGGCGGGCCCCAGGCGGGCGGCGCGGGCGGCGGTACCTGGCCCTGCGGGGAGCCGTGCTCCATGTGGCCGGGCTGCGCGGGACCCTGCAGCGGGGCGGGGCCCATCGGTCCCTGCTGCATCGCGCCCGGCGGTACGGGGCCGTGCTGGACCGGGCCCATGCCGGGAGGCGGCACCGGGCCGAGGTTCATCGGTGGCGGCAGGGGCGTGGGGCCGCCCATGGGGCCTCGCACGCCCTCGATCGAAAGCTGGATGGGCTGGATCGCGGGCGGCTCCTGGGCCGGCGGGCCGCCGGCGGGCGCGGGCGGCAGCACCGGGACACCGTCGATCGGCGGCGCGGGCATGGGCGCGTTGGCGTCCCCGAGCAGGCGCAGCATGGCGGTGGACGTGGTCGGCCTGGCCCCGGGGTCCTTGGTCAGCGCGGCGAGCACCACCTGCCGCAGCGGCTCGGGCAGGTCGCCGACCTCGGGGGCGCCGTTCAGCACGGCCTGGGCATCGTGGCCGAACGGCGCGGCGCCGGTCGCGGCGAACACCACGGTCGCGGCCCAGGCGAACACGTCGGCGTACGGGCCGTACTGCAGCCCGTTGATCTGCTCGGGCGCGCGGTAGCCGATCTCGCCGGCGGGGTCGCCGATCTCGATGTCGGTGACGCGCAGTGCCTCGCCGGTGAGGATCACGTTGGACGGGGTGAGGCCGCGGTGCGCGAACCCGGCGAGGTGGACGGCGGTCAGCGCGGTCAGCATGCCCACCGCGACCCGTTCCAGCGCGTCGCCGGTCAGCGGGCCGTCCTCGGCGACGGTGTCGGCCAACGAGCGGCCCTCGACGTGCGCACGGACGACGTACAGCCGGCCCTCGTGGACACCCGCGTCGATGGTGCGGGCGATGTTCGAGTTGGAGACCCGCGTGACCCGTTTGAGCCTGGCGACGAAGTCGGGATCGGCGGCCGGGTCGACGGCCAGCGTCTTGACGGCCACCTGGTCGGAGTCGTCCGACTCCCGTCCCAGGTGGACGACGCCGCGGGGGCCCGTGCCGACCTGCCCCACGATCTCGTGGGAGCCGATGCGCTCAGGTTGAGGCGAGTCCTTCTCCGCCATGACCGTCCTTCCGGGAATGCGTCATGAACGAGGGACATTTAACCAAATAGGCATCATCAGCATCAGTAGTTTCGGTCACACCCTGACAACAGCGGTCAATCCACACCGGCCCGCGACCCCGGCCGCCAGCCGCGCCGGCGCCCCATGGGCACCAGCACGTAGAAGGCGATCACCACGGCCGACAACATCAGGCCGCCGGCGGCCACCGCCGTCGCCACCTCCATGGCCCGCTGGTCAGGCGGCACGGCCTTGCTCACCACCGAGGCCGGCAGCGGCGACGGCACCGGCGGCGCGACCGCCACCTCCTCCGACGGCAGCACCATGGTCACCGCCAGCAGCGGGTTGACCATGCCGACGCCGGTGCCCTTGCCCGCGGCGCCGTCCGCGGTCAGCATGACCCGCCGCCGGACCCGGAGCTGGTCGAGGTGAGGATGGCGGGCGCGGACGAGCGCGGCGACCCCCGCCACGTACGGCGCCGCGTAGCTCGTGCCGTCCAGCTTGCTCTGGTAGCCACCGCCCGTCCACGTCGAGCTGACGTCCTGGCCGGGGCCGAGCACGTCGACCGCGTTGGGGTTGGAGAACTCCGACCGCCCGCCGTTCGGCGTGGCCGAGCCCACCGCCAGCACGCCGTCGTAGGCGGCCGGATAGGAGGGACCGGGCGTGCCGTCGTCCTTCCTGGTGTTGCCCGCAGCGGCGACGATCACGACGTCCTTGCCGAGCGCGTAGTCGACGGCCGCCTTCAACTCGGGCGCGTCCTGCGTCTCGATGGAGATGTTGATGACGTCGGCGTTCTCGTCCGCGGCCGTCGTAATGGCCTTGACCAGCGTGGCGAGCTCGCCGTTCGTGTCATCGGACTGCTTGAGCGACAGCAGCCGCACCCCGGGGGCCACGCCGTAGAAGGGGACGTCGGGCCGGGGCTGGCCGGCGATGATGCCCGCGACCGCCGTGCCGTGGCCGACGCAGTCGCGGTGATCCGCCTTGGCACTGGTCAGGTCGGCCTTGCCCGCCAGGCGGATCTGCGGGTGGCGCTCGTCGACGCCGCTGTCGATGACGGCCACGGTGACGCCCTGGCCCATGGTCAGCGGCCACACCCGTTTGACCGCGAGGCGCCGCTGAGCCCAGCTCTCCGCGATGGCGGGGCTGGCCTTCGGCGGGGCGCACTTCTCCGGCGCCCGGGCGAGCGCCGGCACCGCCGACAGGTGCAGGGCGAGCACGCTCGCCACCAGGGCGCGACCAATCATGGGCAAAGAGCGTAGCCTGCCCGTTTCAGGGGCCTATGCGAACCGGCATAGCGGTACGGAAGTTTTTTTCAGGGGCCGGCACCCATCACGCCAAGGGCCCCTGATATCCGGGCGCTCGACGGAAGAAGCCCCGGCACCCTCGCCAGGGCCCCTGCCGGTGATCATTTCGTGGCGGATTCGATGTTCTGGCGGTAGGTGCCGATGACCCGCGAAGCCTCCTGAAGCTCCTCGGTCATGCGCTGGAACGCCGTGCGGTAGTTCTGCCACGCCTGCTGGAAACGCTGGGCGCCCGGCCCCGTCCACGCGGTGCCGACCTTGGCGGCCTCGCGGTCGAGCGCGGTCATCGTGGTGCGGACCGCCTCGGACTGCTGGGTGAACTGGGTGGACATCTGCTGCATTTCCGCGGGGTCGCCGCCGAGCATGCTCTGACTCATGCACACCTCCTGGGGGAACCTGTGAAAGCGCCCTCAGGCTAAGGTGGCCCATCTCCCGTCGCCCCTGTTATGCCGAGCGGCTATGGTCTAGCGGAGGATCGTTCATCTTCATCGGAAGCGGAGACTTCCATGCGCGAGATCGTGGTCACCGGTGGCGGCACCGGCATCGGATACGCCGTCGCGGCGGCGTTCGTCTCGCTCGGTGACCGCGTCACGATCACCGGGCGCCGCGAGGGCGTGCTCAAGGAGGCCGCGGAGCGCCTGGGCGCCTCCTGCGTGCCCTTCGACGCCACCGACCCCGCCGCCGTGAACGAAGCCCTCGCCGACCTGCCCGCGCACGTCGACGTGCTGGTCAACAACGCCGGCGGCAACACCAACCTCGACCGGGGCCAGCCGGGCGAGCCGGCGGAGGTGGCGCAGGCCTGGTGGGCCAACCTCAACGCCAACCTCATGTCCGCCGTGCTCGTCACCACCGCGCTCGCGCCGCGCATCGCCGGAGACGGCCGGGTCGTCTCGATCGGCTCCATCGCCGCACGCGGCACCGGCTCGGGCTCGTACGGCGCTGCGAAGGCCGCCCTGGAGTCCTGGACCGCCGACCTGGCCGCCGAGCTCGGCCCCAGAGGCATCACCGCGAACGTCGTCTCGCCCGGTCTCGTCGTGGACACCGAGTTCTTCCGCGGCCGGCTGACCGAAGACGGCATCAGGGCCCGCGTGGAGAACACGCGTAACGGCCGCCCTGGAAATCCGGCCGATGTGGCCGATACCGTTCTCTTCCTGGCGTCAGCGGGTGCCAGGCACGTGACGGGGCAAGTGATTCACGTGAACGGCGGCGCATACCTGGGCCGCTGAACCGCAACTCGGGCAGCAGGAAGGACTTACGTCGGTGCGGAAGGTTCTGATCACCAACCGCGGCGAGATCGCCGTACGCGTGGCCCGTGCGTGCAAGGACGCCGGGATCGGCAGCGTGGCGGTATACGCCGACCAGGACCTCGACGCCCTGCACGTCAGGGTGGCGGACGAGGCGTACGCGCTGGGCGGGCAGTCGCCGGCGGAAACCTACCTCGACTTCGCCAAGCTGCTCGACGTCGCGCGGCGCTCGGGAGCGGACGCCGTGCATCCCGGCTACGGTTTCCTGGCCGAGAACGCCGCCTTCGCGCAGGCCGTCATCGACGCGGGGCTGATCTGGATCGGCCCGCCGCCGGCCGCGATCGCCGCGCTCGGCGACAAGGTGCAGGCCAGGCACATCGCCCAGAAGGTCGGCGCGCCGCTGGTCGCGGGCACGAAGGACCCGGTCTCCGGGGCCGCCGAGGTGGTGGCGTTCGCCGAGGAGCACGGGCTGCCGATCGCGATCAAGGCCGCGTACGGCGGCGGCGGGCGCGGCATCAAGGTGGCGCGCCGGCTGGAGGAGGTCGCCGAGCTGTACGAGTCGGCGGTGCGCGAGGCGGTCGCGGCGTTCGGCCGCGGCGAGTGCTTCGTCGAGCGCTATCTCGACCGGCCCCGCCACGTCGAGACGCAGTGCCTGGCCGACCGGCAGGGCAACGTGGTCGTGGTCAGCACCCGCGACTGCTCGCTCCAGCGCCGCCACCAGAAGCTGGTGGAGGAGGCGCCGGCGCCCTTCCTGTCGGAGGAGCAGCTCGACGTCCTCTATTCAAGCTCCAAGGCCATCCTGAGAGAGGCCGGCTACGTCGGGGCGGGCACGTGCGAGTTCCTCGTCGGCCAGGACGGCACGATCTCCTTCCTCGAGGTCAACACGCGCCTGCAGGTCGAGCACCCGGTCACCGAGGAGGTCTCCGGCATCGACCTGGTGCGCGAGATGTTCAGGATCGCCGACGGCGAGCCGCTCGGCTACGACGACCCGGTGCTGCGCGGGCACTCGATCGAGTTCCGGATCAACGCCGAGGACGCGGGGCGCAACTTCCTGCCCGCGCCCGGCACGCTGACCGTCATGCGCCCGCCGTCGGGGCCGGGTGTCCGGCTCGACGCCGGCTACGAAGCGGGGATGACGGTCCCGCAGACGTTCGACTCGCTGGTGGCCAAGCTGATCGTGACCGGGCGCACGCGCCGGGAGGCGCTGGAGCGGTCGCGGCGGGCGCTGGCCGACTTCGCGATCGAGGGCATGCCGACCGTGCTGCCGTTCCACGAGGCCGTCGTCAGCGACCCGGCCTTCGTCTCCTCCCCGTTCACCGTGCACACCCGCTGGATCGAGACCGAGTGGGACAACACGATCGCCCCGTACTCGGGTGAGATCGCCTCCGGCGAGGCTCCTCAGCGCGAGTCGGTGACCGTCGAGGTCGGTGGCAAGCGCCTCGAGGTGGTGCTGCCCGCGGGCCTGGGCGTGGCCTCCGCCGCGACCTCCACCGCCGCGAGCAAGGCGCCGAGGCGCGGCGGCGGGGGCGCCAAGAAGGCGGCGGCGGGCGGCGACGCGCTCGTCAGCCCCATGCAGGGCACCATCGTCAAGATCGTGGCCGGTGACGGCGCCGTCGTCGCCGAGGGCGACACGGTCGTGGTGCTGGAGGCCATGAAGATGGAGCAGCCGCTCACCGCGCACAAGCCGGGGACGATCACCGGGCTCTCCGCGGACGTGGGGCAGACGGTCACCTCGGGCGCCACGATCTGCGTGATCAAGGATTCGTGACGGGCGCTGCCCCGCGTCTTTCCCCGCGGGGCAGCAAAAGGGGCATCTGCCGTCCAGGATCTTCGCCCGCGTTGTGCACCCGCGCACTCTTGGGCGGGTAACGTTCGAGTGAGGAACTTTGCCGACCGCCCGTTCGTCCTCATGGGCGAAGGAGGCTTGCTGCCAATGACCCATTCGCTGCGCCGAGCAGGGGCCGCGATCGCGGCTCTGATCGCCGGTCTAATCGTCGTTCTTGCGCTGTCCCCTGCCGCCCACGCGGCGGCCGCTCCACCTGACGCACAGTCAGTTGTGACCTTCTGGAAGGACAAGCAGGACCCGCTTTACGTCGAGTCGGGCTCGCCCCTGACCTCTGACCAGCAGAGTGAGATCCGTGACGCGCTGAAGGGGGCCGACACCAAGATCTACGCTGTGGCGCTCCCCGACGGCACGGTCGACGACTCCTCCATCAAGACCTACATGACCCAGCTCAACTCCGCGCTGACCGCGGCGGGCCGGCCGAGGGCCACCTTCGCGGTGCTCGACGGCATGACGCTGTTCGCCGCCTCCAGCGCCCTGCGCCAGCCTGGCCTGGCGGGCGAGCTGGCCAACCGCGCGGTCAGCTCCAACGAGGGCAACGTCGTCGACGGCATGAAGGACTTCGCCAACCGCGTCGACCTGGCCGCGCAGGGCAAGCGCTCCGCGCTCGACTCCGGCAGCCAGGCCAACCCCGGCGCCGGCGGCACCGCCGCGCTGATCGCCCTGGGCACGCTCGTGGTCGTCGGTGGCGGTGGCTACTTCCTCTACTCCAGCAACAAGAGGAAGAAGAAGGCCATCCAGGACGCGAAGGACCTCGCCGCGGTCAAGCAGACCGTCGACGAGGACGTCACCAAGCTGGGCGAGGAGATCACCGCTCTCGACACCGACGTGACGCTGTCCGGCGAGAGCGGCAAGCACATCGACGAGTGGCAGACGGCGCTCGACTCCTACGAGAAGGCCAAGACCCAGCTCGCCGCCGTGGAGCGCGCCGACCAGGTCCGCGAGGTCACCCAGACCCTCGAGGACGGCCGCTACGCGCTGGCCGTGGTGAAGGCCAAGGTCAACAACGACCCCGTGCCCGAGCGGCGCGCGCCCTGCTTCTTCAACCCGCAACACGGCCCGTCGGCCCGTGACGTGCGCTGGGCCCCGCCCGGCGGCGCGGTGCGCGACGTGCCCGCCTGCAAGATGGACGCCGAGGCCGTGGAGCGCGGCTTCGACCCGCAGATGCGCGAGGTCATGGTCGACGGCCAGCGCCGCCCCTACTACGACGCGGGCCCGGCCTACCAGCCGTACGCCTACGGCTACTACGGCGGCTTCGGCGACATCATGACCGGCATGTTCATCGGCACCATGATGGGCAGCATGCTCAGCGGCGGCTTCGGCTTCGGCGGCTGGGGCGGCGGCTACGACAGCGCCGGCGGTGACCTCGGCGGCGACTTCGGTGGCGGCGACGCCGGCGGCGGCTGGGGCGACTTCGGTGGCGGCGGCGACTTCGGCGGCGGAGATTTCGGCGGCGGCGACTGGTGACGCCACACCACCGACAGTTCTAGTTCGGCAGGAGGAGCGCTCCCCCGCGAGGCCCGGCACACGGGCTCCCGCGGGGGAGCGCTCCGCTTTTCCCGCAGAACCCGCGACCGCCCGACACCCGGCGCGGACGCCCTGCTCCGCGGCCGCCGGACACTCGGACGCCGGCGGTGACCCCAGCGCATGGGCGCGGAGGCCGTGGGCAGGCGTGCGGGCGGCGGCGTGAAGAGTGGTCCCGTCGGGCAGCATGAGGGGCATGCTCATCGTCATGGGCGGCCTGCCCGCGACCGGGAAGACGACGCTCGCCCGCCTCCTGGCCCGTCGCATGGGCGCGGTTCACCTGCGTATCGACACGATCGAGCAGGCGATCGTGCGCTCGGGCCTGGCCCGCCCGCCGCTCGGGCCCGTCGGCTACTTCGTCGGCTACGCCCTGGCCGAGGAGCATCTCGGCCAGGGGCTGACCTTGATCGCGGAGTCGGTCAACCCGCTCCTCGTCACCCGTGACGCCTGGCGCGCGGTCGGGGTCGCGGCGGGCGTACCGGTCGCCGAGGTGGAGGTGGTCTGCTCCGACCACGCCGAGCACCGCGACCGCGTGATCTCCCGCGCGGTCGACATCTCCGACCTGCGGCTGCCCGAGTGGCAGGAGGTGGTGGAGCGCGAGTACGAGCCGTGGCACCGGGAGCGCATCGTTCTCGACACGGCCGGCCGGACGCCGGAGGAGTCCCTCACCACCCTCGTCCACCGCCTCGACCAGGACGGCCCGTGACGCACCCCGCGGGACCCGGCGCGACGTTCGGTTAGGCTCCCGGCCATGAGCGATCACGTGCGCCTGCTCTGCATGCGCCACGCGGAGTCGGAGAACGTGACCGCCCGAGCCGCCGGCGCCCTCCCCCACGCCCGCCTGACGCCGAGGGGACACGAGCAGGCGGCGGAGGCGGCGCGACGGCTGGCCGGCGAGGGCATCACGCACGTGTACGCCAGCACCGCGGTCCGCGCCCGGCAGACCGCCGGGATCATCGGGCACGCGCTCGGCCTCGACGGCGTCGTGCCCCTGGAGGGCCTGACCGAGATGCACGCCGGCCGGCTGGAGGGCTCCGCCGACCCGGCGGTCCGCGTGCGCGTGCTCGAGACGCTGCGTTCGTGGATCGTGGACGGCGACCTGGACGCGGCGGCGGGCGACGGCGAGGACGGGCACGCGGTCACGGCGCGGACCGTCGCCGCCCTCACGTCGATCGCCGCGGGCCACCCCGGCGGGACGGTGGCCGTGGTGGGCCATGTCGCGAGCCTGACGGCCGGGCTCAACGCCCTGTGCGGGCTGGGCGCGCGGGTGTGGGGGGCGCCGCTGCCACACGCGGTGCCGTTCCTCGTGGAGTGGGACGGGCGGTCGTGGCGGTGCGAGGCGTGGCCGGGTTGAACCCGCAGGCACAAGGGACGTGCGACATCTGGCCGGGCTGCACCCGCGAGCAGAGCTGAACTCGCATGCAGAATGTCCGGTGTGATCTATCTTGTCCGGGGCCCGCGCGTGGCTCTCCGTTTCATCGGCCTGCAGGACTTCGATGAGCTCGCCGCGCTGCACCGGGAGAGCGCGGACATGCTCGCCCCCTGGATGCCCGGCCGCCCGGTCACCGCGTCGTACGATTCCTTCGAGTCCTACGTCGCCCGTTTCGACCTGCCGGCGCACGAGGGGTTTCTGATCTGCCTGCGGGACACCGGCGCGATCGTCGGGCGGGTCAACATCAACAACATCGTCCGGGGCACCCACCAGTCCGGGACGATCGGCTACTCCGCCTACGCGTCCACGACCGGCCGCGGCTACATGACGGAGGGTCTGGGCCTGCTCGTCGGGTACGCGTTCGGCGAGATGGAGTTGCACCGGCTGGAGGCGAACATCCAGCCGTCGAACGCGCCCTCCCTGCGGCTGATCAGGCGTCTGGGGTTCGAGCGCGAGGGGTTCTCGCCGAAGTTCCAGTTCATCGACGGGGCGTGGAGGGACCACGAGCGCTGGGCCATCACCGCGGAGACGGCGGGTCAGGACAGCAGCTCGTACGCCACGTAGGCGGCGATCCCGTACGCGAGGTGCGGGACGACGTCCGAGATCCAGGACGACGCCGGCCATTCGCGCGGGTCGGTGACGCCCAGCACCGTCATCGGCACGTTGGAGCCGGCCATGGCGAGTGCCGTGAGCGCGCCCACCCCGGCCGTCCAGGAGGGCCGGCGCCGCGACGAGAGCAGCCCGTAGCAGAGGGCCGCCCCCGCGCCGGTCACGTAGCCGGTGAGCGCGCCGAGCGCGCTGGTCCCGGCGGCGCCCGCGACCAGGCTCTTCACGATGGTGTGCATGAACGGGGTGCTACCCCTGGCTCAGCCCTTGATGGCCCCCACGATGACGCCCTTGGTGAAGTGGCGCTGCACCAGCGGGTAGATGATCAGGGCGGGCACCACGGCGATCACCACGATGGCCATCTTGATCGCCAGTGTCGGCGGTGCGTCGCCCGTCACCCCCGCCGTGGCGCTGGGCAGCGGGTTGGAGTCGACGACGTACTGCCGCAGGATGAGCGCGAGCGGCCACTTGCGGGTGTCGTCGATGTAGAGCATCGCGTTGAACCAGGCGTTCCAGTAGCCGACCGCGTAGAACATCGCGACGACCGCCGTGACCGCCCTGGACATGGGCAGGACGATCCGCCACAGGATGCGGAACTCGCCCGCCCCGTCGATGCGCGCGCTGTCGAGGATCTCGCCGGGGATGTTCATGAAGAACGAGCGGAGCACCACCACGTTGAACGCCGAGACGGCCGTCGGCAGGATCAGCGACCAGTAGCTGTCCTTCAGCCCGAGCCCGCTCACCATCAGGTAGACGGGGATGATGCCGGGGAAGAACACGAACATCAGCAGCACGCTGAACAGCAACGGCCGGTGCAGGAACGAGCCGGGCCGCGAGAGCGAGTACGCCCCCAGCACGCTCACCCCGGTGCTGATCAGCGTGCCGGCGACGGTCACGAAGGTGCTGACGAGCACGGCCCTGCTGACCACGGTGTCGGAGAAGATCTGCCGGTACGCCTCGAACGTGATGCCGTCGGGCACCAGCACGAGCCCGCCGACCCGGTTGACGGTGGCCGACGAGCTGAGGCTGGTCAGCACGATCGTGTAGAGCGGGCCGAGCACGGCCAGGACGATCAGGGTCACCAGCGTGCCCTTGCCGAGCCGGGCGGCCGGCGAGGGCCGCTCCTCCCAGGGCGCCAGCCTGGCGGGCGCGCCCCTGCGGCGTCTGGACGTCAGCACTGTCATGATCGTGAATACACTCCTCGCTCGCCGAGCGCGTGCGCCACCCGGTTGGCCGCCAGGATGAGCAGCAGGCCCACCAGGCCCTTGAACAGCCCGGCCGCGGCGCCGTACCCGAGGTCGCCGGTGCGCAGGCCCGACCAGTAGACGAACGTGTCGAACACTTCGGACGCCTCGCTGCCGACGGCGCTGCGCTGCAGCATGAACTGCTCGAATCCGACGTTGAGCGCGTCGCCCAGCCGCAGGATGAGCAGCAGCACGATGACCGGCCGCAGTCCTGGCAGGGTGATGTGCCACATGCGCCGCCACCGGCGGGCGCCGTCCACGGCGGCGGCCTCGTACAGGTTGGGGTCGATGGTGCTGAGCGCGGCCAGGAAGATGATCGCGCCCCAGCCGGCGTCCTTCCAGATCGTCTGCGAGGTGATGAGCAGGATGAACGTGTCGGAGTCGGTCATCCAGTCGACGGCCTCGCGCCCGTTGTCCCGCAGGATCTGCGCCAGCAGCCCGGCGCCGCCGAACATCTGCTGGAAGATGGCGACGACCAGCACCCAGGAGAAGAAGTACGGCATGTAGACCACGCCCTGCACGAACGCCCTCAGCCGGGCCGAGACGATGCTGTTGAGCAGCAGCGCCAGCATGATCGGCACAGGGAAGTAGAAGACGAGCTGGAAGGCGGTGATCGACAGGGTGTTCAGGATGGCGCGCAGGAACTGCGGGTCCTGGAAGAGCAGCGCGAAGTTGGTGAAGCCGATGATCGGGCTGCCGGTGATGCCGCCGGTGTAGGGGTTGTAGTCCTGGAACGCGATGACGTTGCCGAGCGCGGGGATCCACCAGAAGGCCAGGACGACCAGCAACATCGGCAGGTTCATCACCAGCAGCGGCCAGTCCCTGCGCGCCTTGGCCCGCCAGGACAGCCGGTGCGGCGGTGCGGCGTGCCCCGGTCGCCGGGCGCCGCGCCGGACGGGCCGCTTGGCCGTCATGGCCCCCATGGGAGGTCCTTAGCGCCCACGAATGTCACAGCCTGCCGTTCTCGCGGGCGACCTTCATGTAGAACTCGCGCGCCTCGTTGCCACCCTGGTCCTGCCACTCCTTGACGATCTTGGGCCATTCGGAGAGCGGCCGCTTGCCGCGGAAGACCTCGTTCATCTTGTCCTCGGTGGGCGTCGCCAGGCCCGCCATCTTGGAGGGGGTCTCCACCCGGATCCCCACGAACGGGTCGTTGTCGAGGATCGCGGCGGCCTTCGTCTGCCAGTCGTGCTGGGCCTGGACCAGGCCGTCGTACTGGCTCATGGAGTTGGCCGGCGGGCGGCCCGACAGGAACATGTACGTGGGCGCGATCTCCTTGCGCCCGAGCGCGGTCTGCTTGACCTTGCCGTCCTCGACGTCGTAGTGCTCGCCCTCGACGCCGTTGTTGACCAGCTCGTACTCCTGCGTGCCGAACGGCCCCGAGCACCAGTTGGCCAGCGCGAGCAGCTCGCGGGTGCGGGCGTCGCCGAGGCCCTTCCTGATGAAGCAGAACATGCCGGCCGGCTCGTTGCGCCACATGATCGCCTTGCCGCCGGGCTTGGCCGGGTAGGGGTCGACGGCCTGCATGTCGAACGTGGGGTTGTCGGGCAGGAACCGGCCGAGGCTCTCGTGCCAGGCACCTGGCCCGTCGCGATAGATGATCATCTGCCCGCTGCCGAAGATGCCTTTGTTGTCGGCGTCCTTGTTCGCGACGATGTCGGGGTGCACGTAGCCGGCCTCGAAGAGCTTGACCATGAACTCGACCGACGCGGCGAACTCGGCGGTCTCGTACTTGTACTCGAGCGTGCCGTCGCTCTTCTTGCGCCACTCGCGCGGCGCGCCGAAGGCCCGCTGCATCTCCTGCTCCATGCCGCCGCCGAACGCCCAGCGCTTCTTCTTGGCGTCGGTGATGGCCTTGCCGAGCGTGACCAGGTCGTCGCCGCTCCTGGGCTGCTCCAGGCCCAGCTCCTCCAGGATGTCCTGGCGCACGAAGGTGGCGAACGGGAAGGGCTCGTTCTGCCAGGGGATGCCCTGCAGGATGCCGCCGAAGACGCCGTACTGCCAGGCCGCCGTGTCGTAGTTGGCCAGCAGCGGGAACTCCTTGGCCTTGTCGCCGGCCAGGTAGGGGGACAGGTCGGCGAAGAGCTTGTTGGCCGCTTCCGTGAACCGCGCGATCGTGATGATCTCCCAGCCCGGGATCTGGATCATCTCCGGCACGTCGCCACTGGCCAGCAGGGTGCTGACCTTCTGCCCGTAGGTGTTGCCGTCGGAGATGTTGAAGCGCACGGTCCCGCCGAGGCGTTCGTTGACGGCGTCGTAGTAGGAGTTGTCGCCCAGGCCGGGCGGCACCGTGCCCCAGAGCGGCGTCATCGCGGTCACCTCCTTGCCGCTGGTCAGCGGCTTGGTGGTGACGGCCTGGACCATGGTGGCGGGGCGGGTCAGGAAGCCGGGCGCGACGAACTCGCTGCCGGGCAGGTCGGGCTTGAGCCCGGGGATCTCGAACGGGACGCGGGTCGGCACCAGGCTCTTGAGCTTGTCGGCCGCCACGGCGGTGCCTTTGGAGGTCGCTTTCTTCTCGGCGCAGCCCGCTACCAGAACACTCGCTCCGACCAGGCCGAGAAACCCGCGGCGCGTTGTGGTGGTTGGCATGGCTCGCTCCCTTCTCCGAGTGAGGGATGGGCCTCATAATTAGTTGGTATTTCAGCCAAACAAATTAGTAGACTGTCAGCATAGGCCACAAGGATCGGGACGGTCACAGGTTGGCACTGATGGGAAACGTGCTACGCGGCGGCGCCTCCCGCGAGCGGGTTCCTCGTTAGGGAAGGGAGCCCGCGATGCGGCATGCTGGGGTCATCTGGGAACGGGGCTGATATTGATCACTTCTACGACCGGCCCGCAGCCGGCCGACTTCGCCGACGTGCGCGCCACCAACCTCGCGGTCGTGCTGCGCTTCGTCCGCGAGCACGCGCCGTGCTCGCGGGCCGACATCGCGGCCTCCACCGGGTTGAACAAGGCGACGGTGTCGAGCCTCGTCGCCGACCTCATCGACCGGCGGCTCGTACGCGAGACGGGCCTGACGGAGAACCGGGTCGGCAGGCCGGCCACGATGCTCGTGCTCGACGGCTCCCCGTACGCCGCCATCGGCGTCGAGATCAACGTCGACCACGTGTCGGCCGTGGCCACCGGCCTGGCGGGCGAGCGGCTGCTGACATGGCGGCGCGGGTTCGCCGGAGGCGGCTCGGTCATCCAGGGCATGGCCGGCGTCGGAGCGATCATCAGGCGCGTGGTCGGCCGCATGACCAAGGAGGAACGCCAGGTGCTGGGCCTGGCCGTGGCCGTGCCGGGCCTGGTCGACGTGCAGGGCACCGTCCGCATCGCGCCCAACCTGGGCTGGCGTGACGCCGACATCGGCGGCGACCTGGCCAAGGTGCTGCGCGACCCCGGCTTTCCCATCCAGGTCGACAACGACGCCAACCTCGCGGCGCTGGCCGAGCAGCGCTTCGGCGCGCATGCCGGAGCCTCCGACCTGGTCTATCTCACCGGCGAGATCGGCGTGGGGGCGGGCATCATCCTCGACGGTCGGCTGCGCAGGGGGCGCCTCGGCTACAGCGGCGAGATCGGCCACGTGCAACTCGATCCCGACGGTCCCGCGTGCCCCTGCGGGCGGCGCGGTTGCCTGGAGGTCATGGCGGGCATCGGCGCCGTGCTGCGCAAGGACGTGTCTCCCGCCGAGGTGCAGATGGAGATCGAGGAGGCGGTGCGGCTCGCCCGCGCCGGCGACCCCGGCACCCTGGCCACGCTCGACGCGGTGGGCAGGAACCTCGGCAAGGGCGTGTCCATCCTGGCGAACCTCCTCAACTCCGAGGTGGTGGTTCTGGGAGGTTACTACGTGCCGCTGGCGCCCTGGCTGCTGCCGGCGGTGCACGGCGAGATGGGCGAGCGCGTCATCGCGGTCGAGGGCGGCGGATGCCAGGTCGTGGCCTCGACGCTGGGTCACGACGCGGCGGCGCTCGGGGGCGCGGCGCGGGTGCTCGACTCCATCGATTCGGGAAGATTGCCCGGAGGATTGTCGCGAATCCCTTGACCTTGGTCACCGGGACGTGCACCCTTCAGTCAACCCACCGAAATGTCCGCGTAACTTCGCCAGGCCGGTCGTCGAAGCGCTTCGACACTCTCCGAGGGATGACCATGCACCAACCCTTCCGCGACCCAGCGCTCCCCCTCTCCGCCAGGATCGACGACCTGATGCGCAGGCTCACCCTCGAGGAGAAGACGGGCCTGCTCCACCAGTACCAGGCCCCGGTCGAACGGCTGGGCGTCGGGGCGTTCCGCACCGGCACCGAGGCGCTGCACGGCCTGGCCTGGCTCGGCCCGGCCACCGTGTTCCCCCAGGCCGTCGGGCTGGCCTCGACCTGGGACCTCGACCTCGTCCGCAGGGTGGGCGAGGCCGTCGGCGACGAGGTGCTGGCCTTCCACCACAAGGATCCGGCCGGCGCGGGGCTCAACGTGTGGGCCCCCGTGGTCAACCCGCTGCGCGACCCCCGGTGGGGGCGGAACGAGGAGGGCTACTCCGAGGACCCGTGGCTGACCGGCGTCACGGCCACGGCGTTCGCGCTCGGGCTGCGTGGGAGCGCTCCCGAAACGCTGAAGACCGCCCCCACCCTCAAGCACTTCCTCGCCTACAACAACGAGACCGACCGCTGCACCACCTCCAGCAGCCTGCCGCCCCGGGTGCTGCGCGAGTACGAGCTGCCCGCCTTCAGGCCCGCCATCGAGCAGGGCGCCGCGGTGGCCGTCATGCCGTCGTACAACCTGGTCAACGGGCGTCCCGCGCATCTCAGCCCGCTGATCGGGCAGGTGCTGCGCGCCTGGGCGCCCGGCGACCTGCTGGTGGTCAGCGACGCGTACGCGCCGGGCAACCTCACCGCGCTGCAGGGCTACCACGACACGCCGCCCGAGGCGTACGCGCACGCGGTCAAGGCCGGGATCGACAGCTTCACCCAGGACGACGACCGCGCGGAAGCCACGCTCGGGCACCTGCGCGAGGCGCTGCGGCTCGGCCTGCTCACGGAGGAGGACGTCGACGGCGCCGCACGCCACGCGCTGTCCATCCGGTTCCGGCTCGGCGAGTTCGACCCCGCGACGCCGTACGACGGCATCACCGACAACGTGGTCAACTGCCCCGGGCACCAGGCGCTGGCCAGGGAGGCGGCGCGGCGCTCGTTCGTGTTGCTGCGCAACGACGGCCTGCTCCCGCTGGACGGGACCGGCACGGTCGCGGTGATCGGCCAACTCGGCGACGCGCTCATGGAGGACTGGTACAGCGGCACCCTGCCCTACGCCGTCACCGCGCGCGCCGGGCTGGCCGAGCGCTGCCGGACGGTGTTCTGCGAGGCCGTGGACCGGGTGACGCTGACCGCCGAGGCCGGGCCCGTCGCCGCCGACCCCGCCGGCGGGCCGCTCAGCGTGGGCGGCGCGCCGACGGTGGCGCCGACGGGGGTGCCGATGGTGGTGGACGCGGGCCGGTTCGACCTGTTCGACTGGGGTGGCGGAGCCTACGCGCTGCGGGCCGTGGCGACCGGGCGGTTCGTGTCGGTGGACGGCCAGACGCTGGTCAACGACCAGCCGGGGCCGAACGGGTGGGAGGTGCGCCAGACGTTCCGCATGGAGGAGCGCCCGCGCGGCACCCTCGCCCTGCGCCACATCTCGACCGGCTGCTACGTCGGCGCGGGAGCCGACGGCGTGCTGCGCCTGGTCGACGACGCCGACCAGGCCGTCTGGCTGGCCATGGACGTCGTCAGGAGCGGCGCGGAGGAGGCCGCGAGGCTCGCCGCGGGCGCGGACGTCGCCGTCGTCGTGGTCGGCGACCATCCCCTCGTCAACGGCAGGGAGACCGAGGACCGCATGACGCTGGCGCTCGCCCCCGCCCAGGACGCCGTGGTGCGGGCCGTGCGCGCGGCGAACCCCCGCACCGTCATGGTCATCACCAGCGGCTACCCGCTCACCTGGACCGACGGGGACGTGCCCGCCGTGGTGTGGTCGGCCCACGGCGGCCAGGAGTACGGACACGCCCTGGCCGACGTGCTCTTCGGCGACGCCGACCCGGAGGGCCGCCTCACCCAGACGTGGTACCGCTCGGAGCAGGAGCTGCCCGACCTGCTCGACTACGACATCATCGCCTCCGACGCCACCTACCAGTATTTCCGCGGGGTGCCGCTGCACCCGTTCGGCCACGGCCTCAGCTACACCACGTTCGGCTACGCCGACCTGCGCGTGCGCCTCGACGGTGACGTGCTGCGCGCCGAGGTCACGGTCACCAACACGGGCACGCGGCCCGGCGTCGAGGTCGTGCAGTTCTACACCCACCAGCAGCGCTCCCGCGTCAAGCAGCCGCTGCGCCGCCTGCGCGGCTTCGAGAAGGCGCACCTCGCGCCCGGCGAGAGCCGTACGGTCGGCCTGGCGCTGCCCGTCTCCGAGCTGGCCTTCTGGGACGTGACCAGGAGCAGGTTCGTCGTGGAGCACGCGCCGCACCGGCTCATGGTCGGCCGCAGCGCCACCGACCTGCGCCTGAGCGCCCCCTTCGAGGTCGAGGGCGAGACCATCCCGCCCCAGTCGGGGCCGCTGCGCGCGGCCTGCCACGACGAGTACGACGCGATCACGTTCGTGGACGAGACGAAGGAGGACGGCGACGCCGTGCGGTCCGACGCGGAGGGCGCCTGGATCCTGTTCCGGCAGGTCGATCTGACCGACAGCGTGTCCTGCGTGGCGACGGCGGGCAGCGCGGAAGGCGGCATGATCACCATCCGCCGCGACGACCCGCTCTACGGCTCCGCCCTGGCCACGCTTCCCGTGCCGCGGACCGGCCGCTACACCTACCACGCCGTCACGGCTCCCCTTGCGGACGCGGACGGCGTGCACGATCTTTATGTCGTGTTCGAGAACGACGGGGTGCGGCTGTCCCGGCTCGACTTCGGAGCCGGGGCTTGAGCGGGCGCGCGGTCACGATCTCCGAGGTCGCCAAGCACGCGGGCGTGGCCGTCAGCACGGTCTCCTACGTGCTCAGCGGCAAGCGGACGATCTCGGCCGACACCAGGCGGCGGGTGCTCGACAGCATCAACGCCCTCGGCTACCACCCGAACGCCGGCGCCCGCGCCCTGGCCAGCAGGCGCTCCAACGTGATCGCGCTGGTGCTGCCGCTGCGGGCCGGCATGCACGTGCCCGTCCTCATGCGCTTCGCCAGCGCGGTCGTCACCGCCGCCCGCCGCTTCGACCACGACGTGCTGCTGCTGACCGCCGACGAGGGCACGGCCGGCATCCGGCGGGTGGCGGCCAGCGCGCTGGTGGACGCGCTCGTCCTCATGGACGTCGAGCTGGACGACCGCCGGGTGCCGCTGCTGCGCGAGCTGGCCGAGCCGAGCGTGCTCATCGGTTTTCCCGCCGAACCCGCCGGGCTGACGTGCGTGGACCTCGACTTCGCCGCGGCCGGGGCGCGCTGCGTCGAGCACCTGGCCGAGCGCGGCCACGACGAGATCGCCCTGCTGGGGGCGCCGTCCGTGGTCTACGAGCGGGGCACCGGCTTCGCCCGGCGCACCCGGGAGGGGTTCGTGGAGGCGGTGGACGCCCACGGGCTCAAGGGGGTGGCGCTGGCCTGCGAGGAGACGTTCGACGAGGTGTACGAGACCGTCCGCGACCTGCTCCTCGACCAGCCCGGTCTGTCGGGGCTGGTCGTGCACAACGAGGCCGCGGTCGGGCACGTGCTCGCCGCGCTGCGCCAGCTGGACCGGCGGGTGCCGCACGACGTGGCCGTGGTGGCGATCTGCCCCGACGACGTGGCCGAGCGCGCCAGCCCGCCGCTGACCTCGGTGCTGATCCCGGCGGAGGAGGTGGGCAGAGAGGCCGTCCGCCTGGTCATGGACAAGCTGGAGGGCCGCGCGGTGCCCGACTCCACCCTGCTCACCCCGCTACTCGCCGTCCGCGCCAGCACCTGAGCCCGCGTCCTGTCAGCGGCGGTGGGCGATGACGCCTACGGGGAGCGCGTCGGGGTCCACGGCGCGGATGACCGGCTCGGCCGCGTACGGCCCCGGCGTTCCGAAGAGCTCGATCAGCTGCAGGTCGGCCGCCATCTTCCCGGCCAGTTCTGCGGCGGCCGCGGTGTCCGGCACCCCGACCACGGTGGTGCTGCCGCCGCCGTCCTTGGCGAACACGACCCGGTCGGCCTCGGGGTCCGCCCCTTCGTGCACGATGATGAACGCCTCGGACAACGCCTCTCCGGCCTCGTACCTGGCCTTGAAGGACGCCACGCCGGCCAGCGACTCGAACCCGTAGTAGATCGCCCCCACCGGCACCCTCCCGCCGGAGGCTCTGACGGCCTCCGCGTGCCAGAGGGCGCCGAAGCCGCCGCAGAGCTCGACCTGGTCCACTCCCTCCGCCACCAGACCGGTCACCAGCTCCGCCATCTGGGCGGGGTCCCCGACAGCGCGTACGCGGGTGCGTCCGCTCGCGTTCCGGATCACCAGCACGTCGGTTTCCGGGTCGGCGCCGGTCTCCTCGTAAATGACCACTGTGTCCTTCGGCATGGCACTGCTCCCTTTCTTTCGGTCCCTCCACTCTGCTACCTCAACCAAAGTTCAGGTCAACCCCCGCCGACAACTTGATCCGCCACACCGGGTAACCTGGCTCGCGAACGGTCGGCACCCGGACGGGGAGGTTGATGAATATGGCCCGCCACGGCCTTCGTCAGCATGCCCTTGACCGGGTCGCGCGAGCGTAGCGCCCGCGGCCCGGTCGTCCCACCGACGACCAGGAGTGTCGCGTGTCTTCCAACACCATTCTGACCACTGACCGGCTCGTGCTGCGCCCATGGGCCACCGGCGAGATCGCCGCCGTCCTCGGCGGCGAGCGGCTCGAGCACTGGGCGGACGACTTCCCCGCCGAGGGCGACCGCGTGATCGCCGGCATCCTCGACGGACAACCCGAACTGCTCGGCGACCACGGCCATCGCGTGATCGTCGAACGCGAGAGCGGCCGGGTGGTCGGCTCCATCGGCCTGTTCTGGCCGCCCGCCGAAGGCGCCATCGAGATCGGGTACGGCGTCGTGCCCTCCCGGCGCGGCCGCGGTTACGCGCCGGAGGCCACCCGGGCCCTCGTCACGCACGCGCTGACCGCGCCGGAGGTGCACGCCGTCCACGCCACCGCCGAGCTGTCCAACCCCGCCTCCATCCGCGTGCTGGAGAAGGCGGGGCTGCGGCGGTGGAGCGCCGACGCCGAGACCGTGCGCTACCGCACCGCCTGACGACCGGCCCCACCGGCTCTCCCGCTCGGGACGGCGACCGGGCGACGTCCTAGCATCGGGTGCGTGGAGGTTCCCGGCGCGGAGGAGCGGCGCCCGGCGCCCGTGGCCGTGTTCGAGGAGCAGCGGCCGCGGCTGTTCGCGCTGGCCTACCGCCTGCTCGGCTCGGCCGCCGAGGCCGAGGACATGGTCCAGGAGGCGTACATGCGCTGGAGCCAGGCCGGGCCGGTCGAGGTGCCGGCGGCCTGGCTGACCAGGGTGGTCACCAACCTGTGCCTGAGCCAGCTCACCTCGGCTCGGCGGCGGCGGGAGAGCTACGCGGGGCCCTGGCTGCCCGAGCCGGTGCTGACCGGCGACGGGGCCCTCGGTCCGCTGGAGACCGTCGAGCAGCGCGAGTCGGTGTCGCTGGGCGTGCTCATCCTGCTGGAGCGGCTGACGCCGGTGGAGCGGGCGGTGTTCGTGCTGAGGGAGGCGTTCGGGTACGCCCACGCCGAGGTCGCCGGCATCCTCGGCATCACCGAGGAGCACTCCCGCCAGCTGCACCGCCGGGCCAGGGCGCACGTCGGCGAGCCGCGCAAACGGTTCGAGAGCGACCGCGAGCACCATCGCCGGATCGTGCGGGGGTTCCTGCGGGCGACGCTCGGCGGCGACGTGGCGGCGCTGGAGCAGCTGCTCGCCGACGACGTGGTGGCCTGGGCCGACGGCGGCGGCACCGCGACCGCCGCCCGCCGCCCTGTGTACGGGCGGGCGAGGGTGCTGCGTTACCTGCGCGGGCTCGCCGACCGGCCGGAGGCGGCCGGGATCGCGTGGGACATCGTGGACGTCAACGCCGAGCCCGCCGTGGTCGTGCGTGACGCCGGCGGCGGCCTGCTCGCGGTCTTCGCCGTGGAGGTCGCGGACGGGCGGGTCTCCGCGGTCAGGACCATCGTGAGCCCGGCCAAGCTCGCCTTCGCCGCCACGCAGCTCATGTGAGCACCGTCACAGGCCAGCGGTGTCACGAACGGCCCGGCTCGCCGGTTCAGGTGGGGACTCGATCGGAGGAACCATGACGAACCACATCGTGGTGCTGGGAGCCGGATACGCCGGGCTGGGGGCGGCCAAGCGCGCCGCCCGCCGCCTGCGCTCGACGGGCGTACGGGTGACGCTGGTCAACGCGGCCGACCGGTTCGTCGAGCGGGTGCGGCTGCACCAGCTCGCGGCCGGGCAGCGGCTGCCCGACCTGCCGCTGGCCGGCCTGCTCGACGGCACCGGCGTCGAGCTGGTGGTGGCCCAGGTGACGGGCCTCGACCTTCGGGCGCGGACGGTCCAGCTGGACGGGTCGCCGTACACGCTGAGCTACGACGTGCTGGTCTACGCCCTCGGCAGCGCCGCCGACCTGGACACCGTGCCAGGGGTGCGCGAGCACGCGTGCCCGATCGCGACGGAGGGCGACGCCGTACGGCTGCGGGCACGGCTGGCAGGGCCGGGAGCGGTGACCGTGGTGGGTGGCGGGCTCACCGGGATCGAGACGGCGGCGGAGCTCGCCGAGACCCGCCCGGAGCTGCGGGTCGAGCTGCTCTGCGCCGGCCCCGTCGCGCCGGGCCTGTCCGTACGGGCCCGCCGCCACGTCCATCGGGCCTTCGCCCGCCTGGGCGTCGCGGTCCGCGAGCACGAACCCGTCGCCAAGGTCGGCCCCGACGGCGTCCTGCTGGAGGGCGGCGACGAGGTGCCCGCAAGGACGGTGGTGTGGGCGGGCGGGTTCCGCGTCTCCCCGCTGGCCGCCGCGTCGGGGCTGCGCACCGACGGGGAGGGCCGCATGGTCGTCGACCGGTCGCTGCGCTCGGTGTCGCATCCCGAGGTGTTCGGCGTCGGCGACGCTGCGGCGCCGCCCGGCGAGCGGTCGCGGATGTCGTGCCAGACCGGGCTGCCCATGGGCCTGTGCACGGGCGACGCCGTGGCCGGCCTGGTGGCCGGGCGGGAGCCGGGGCCGGCCAGGTTCCGCCACGTCTGGCGCAACGTCAGCCTGGGCCGCCGCGACGGCGTCACCCAGGTGACCCGCGCCGACGACAGCCCGCTGGACGTCGTGCTCACCGGCCGTGCCTCCGCCGCGTTCAAGGAGAGCATCATCCGCGGCACCGTCTCGGCCATGCGCCATCCCGGCCCCTGGCTCTGACGGCCCGGACGGCCGGCGAGGCGCCCGCCCCTCCGCGGGGAGCGGGCGCCTCGCGGGTCACGCCGGCGTGCAGGTGAGGGTGGCGGGTGGGGTGTGGGTGGCGCCGGAGCTGCCGTTGAAGCCGAACGACGCGGTCCCGTTCGGGGAGAGGTTGCCGTTGTAGCCGGCGTTCCCGACGCTCACGCCGGCGCCCGTCTGGGTGACGGTGCCGTTCCAGAGCTGGGTGATCTTCTCGTCACCCGCCCACGTCCAGGTGACCGTCCAGCCGTTGATCGCGGACGCGCCGGTGTTCTTGACCGCCACCTCCGCCTGGAAGCCGCCCGGCCACTGGTTGCCCGCCTTGTACGTGGCCGTGCAGCCCCCGCTCGCCGTGGGCGTGACGGTCGGCGTCACCGTGGGCGTGACCGTGGGCGTGACGGTCGGGGTGACGGTGACGGGCGGGCCCGTGCGGTCGCCGTAGATGATGCCGCGGCCGTTGGTCCCGAGGTAGACGCGGCCGTAGACGCGCGGGTCGCCGGTGAGGGCCTCGCCCATGTTGCCCCACTGGTGCTCGTCGTCGTTGATCCTGAGCCAGCTCGCTCCGGCGTCGTCCGAGCGGTACAGGCCGGTGACGCCGTCGAGGGTGGCCACGGCGAAGACCGCCATGTACGTCCCGCCGGGCGCGGCCTTGCCGAAGCCGACGTTCACCGACCTGGTGATGCCGGGCACCTTGGAGAAGGACGCCCCGCCGTCCGTGGAGTGCCACAGGCCGCCGTCGCCGGCCAGCCACAGGTCGCCCTGGCGGCCGGGCACCGCCTTGAACTTGCCGCCGGCCGGCAGGCCGGTCGCGGCGGTGGCGGCGAACGTGGCGCCGCCGTCGGTGCTGCGGTAGAGGCGGCCGCCGCTCAGGCCGTAGAACGTCATCGGGTCGACCCGGTCGGACTCGACGACGGCGTCCGTGGGCAGGCCTGAGGCGGACTGCCAGGAGTTGCCGTAGCCGACCGAGTAGACCGGCGCCACGCCCTTGGGCGCCCAGACGAAGCGGGAGCCGTCGGCCGCCGCAGCGACCGTGCCGCCCTCGTTGACGCCGCCCGGCTCGGTGCCCTGGAACCAGTTGGCGCCGCCGTCCGTGGAGAAGGCCACGTGGCTGTCGTTCGGCCGGTCGGCGTCGGTGAAGTTGCCGGCCCGCACCATGACCGACGGGTTCCGCTCGGCGTAGTCGAGGCTGGTGGTGGAGGTGAACGTCGGCGAGGTGAACATCATCGGCGGCACGGCGTCGAGGTCGGTGTGGCGGAAGCCGGCGATGTCGCCGAGACCGCTGATCAGGGGCGCGCCGCTCGGCGGGCTGATGAGGTCGAGGACGGCCGTCTCCTCCAGGCCCCTGGCCACGGGTTCGATGGTGAACTGCCCGCCGGTGTCCCAGCGGGTGAGGTTCTCGGTGCCGTAGATGGTGGCGCCGGTGCCGTACATCATCCTGTCGGAGTCGAACGGGTCGATCTCCAGCGACTCGGTCATCCAGCCGAGCTTCGGCGCGGTCTCGGGGGGCTGCGGGTTACCGCCGAACGTCAGCCACGGGTTCTCCGAGATGTCCATCGTGTAGCGGAAGGTGCGGTTCGGGTACGACGACCAGTCCCACACGCGCGTCCAGGTGGCGCCGGAGTCCGTGGACCGGAAGAAGATCACGTCCGGCCACCAGGAGATCTGGGTGGCCACCATGATCGTGGACGGGTTCTGCCGGTCGATGGTGAGCCCGCTGTAGCCGAAGTAGTCGTCCTCGCTGGAGGACGGGATGGGGCTGATCTGCGTCCAGGCGCCCGTCTCGGTGGCGTACCGCCACACGTCGCCCTTGGCCCCGTCGTACGGCCCGCCGGTGTCGCTCGTGGCGATGTACAGGTAGCCGTTCTCCGTGTCGAGCACGCCCTTGTGCGGCAGGTAGCCGGTGGGCTGGCCGGCCACGCGCTGCCAGGTGGCGCCCGCGTCCGTGGTGCGGTAGACGCTGTTGTCCTTGTCGGCGACGCCGACGTAGATGGTCCTGGTGGCGCTGCCCTCGGCTGACGAGCGCGGGTCGTAGGTCACCCAGAGCACGCCGGGCTCGTGGCTGAGGTAGCCGTTGGGGTCGTTCGGATCCTGGGCGTAGTTGCCGGGGTTGGGGAAGCTCGTCACCTCCGACCAGGTCGCGCCGTGGTCGGTGCTGCGCCACAACCCGTTGCCGTTGGGGGCGCCGAAGTAGAGCACGCTGTTGTCGTTGGGGTCGACGGACAGCGCCTCGCCCATGCCGCGGCCGGGCATGTTGCCGCCGAGCTTGAACGGCAGCGGCGTGACCTGCCAGCTGTCGCCCCTGTCGGCCGAGCGCAGGATGGCTCCGTTGTTGGGATCCCAGCTGTTGGTGTACATGCCGACGGCGGCGTACACGCGGTCGGTGTCGACGGGGTCGGTGGCCAGGCTGATCACGCCGTTGTAGCCCCACTTGTCCCAGCCCACCCAGTCGAGCAAGGGGGTCCACGACCTGGTGGACTGGTTCCAGCGGTAGGCCCCGCCGATGTCGGTGCGGGCGTAGATGAGGTTCCGCTCCGACGGGTTGAAGATGATGCCGGGGACGAAGCCGCCGCCGTCGATCCTGACGTTCTTGTACGCGTACGGATCGGAGGCGACGGCCGACACCGGTGACATCCGCACGACCGCCGCCACGAGCAGGACGGCGGCGGTCGCGAGCATGACGAACAGTCTTCTTCGCATGCGCGGCTCTTCCTTTCCGGGCACGCCGGCAGGCGCCCCGAGGGCTTCAGATGACCCGCCATGCACGAGCAGAGTGCAGGACCCTGACCGTCGCCGCGCCTTCGCGCATGAGCTCACCAGAAGGCTCACACACGCCCGAGCCGATGGTCAATAGTTTGGATAGACAACGAATTAAAGCCGCCCGGCACCCCTGGTCACCGGCTGTACGCCGCCCGCCCGCGGCCGAGCGGCGAGCCTGCGCAGAACCGCCGGGCGCTGCGCGGCCCAGAGCGCGATCCCGATGTAGAGCACCTGCTCCGGGATCCGCTGCCACAACGGCGAGGCCTCCCCGCCGGCGAACGGCACGTCGGCGAGGGCCGCGTGGACGTTGGCCGGCAGCATGGCCACGAAGAGCAGCGCCAGGCAAACCCCCGCGGCCTCGCGGGTGCCGGCCAGCACGAGGCCGGCGGCCCCGGCCAGCTCCAGCACGCCGGTCAGGTAGACCATCAGCGCGGGGAACGGCACGAACGGCGGCACCATGGCCAGCAGGTCGGCGTGGTTCGGCATGACGGTCACTCCGGCCGGCACGAAGTGCGCGCTGGCGGTCATGACCAGCATGACGGCCAGGCCGTGGGCCGCACTGACCCGCCACGTGGCGAAGCGCCGCACCCCCAGTGCTCCCAGCAGCCGGAACGCCAGCGTGGCGACCAGCAACACGATCACAGTCATATGCGTCCTCCTTTGGATAGCACCACTATCCCACAGAATGGATAATAGCGCTATCCAACAAGACGGTCGCCTAACCGGTGAACGCGAAGTCCCTGATCCGCAGGTCACCCGTCAGCTTCTCGGTCGTAAACTAAACGACCGAGCTTGCAGCTCGTTGCCGTCGATGGCTTCGACGGGTCGGTCCGCGTCAGGCAGCGTGACTCACTGCCCAGCCGATCTCGCCCCGTGAGGAGACGACACCGGCTGCGTTGACGTCGGCATGCTCAGCGAAGCCGCACGACGTACAGGAGAAGGTGGCCTGGTCGGGCCGGTTGGCCTTGTCCACATGCCCGCAGGCCGAACACTCCTGGGAGGTGTAGGCAGGGTCGACAAAGATCACCGCGACCCCGGCCCTGGCCGCCTTGTAGGCGATGAAGCCGCCCAGCTGGTGGAAGCTCCATGAGTGCAGGGTGACCCGCTGGGGCTTGCGAAGCCGTACCCGGTCGCGGATACCGCCCAGATCTTCCAGGGCGATGCCGCGGCCGGTGCGTTCTGCCTCGGTCACGATCTGCTTGGCGATCACATGATTGACGTTCGCGGCGAAGCGGGCCTCCTTGCGGCGACGCCGCTTCAGCAGCCGTTTGGCCGACTTGGTGGCTTTGGCCTGCAGCCGTCGGCGCAGCTCACGATTGCGGTGCCGGACCGCGTTCAGGCCCTTGCCGCTGTGGCGGATCCCATCACAGGTGGTGGCGATGTTGGCGATCCCCAGATCCACCCCGAGGAACCCATCCGGTGCCGTCACCGGCTTTTCCGGTAGTTCGACCGTGGCGTGCAGGAACCACATGCCATCGCGCCACACCAGATCCGATTCGCCCTTGCGTTGCGCGGCCAGCAGCGCCAGCTGGTCGGCTGAGCCGGTGAAGGCGATGCCGCGCAGCCGCCCGGCGGTCGTCCAGATCGACACCGTCCGCGCCTGGTACTGCCACGATAGACACCGGTCGTCATACGGGTGGGCCGCAAGAGGGCGGAAGACGATCGGTTTGCTTTCCGCCTGGACGCGCCGCTTCGATCCAGGCTTGCCCAGGTTTCCGGCGGCCAGGTTGGCGTGCAGCGTGCGGTAGGTGTCGCAGACCTTTTTGATCACATGCTGGGCGGCCTGCGCGGCCAGCCCAAAGCTGGCTCTGACCTGCTCGTAGGTGTGCTTGCGCAGGTCGAAGTTGCGGAAGCAGCGTTGCTCGAAAGCGGTACGGGCGACCAGGTTCGCGGCCCGGTTGGCGGCGTGCAGTGTGGTTTCCAGGGCCGCCGCCTGTTCGGGTGTCGGCAGCAGCTTCACCTGCACCACCAGCCGCATAGTCGAACACACTATCATTAGGTCCATGTCACCGCGATGGGAACCGAATCCTGATATCCGGCGGGGGCGCAGCGTGGTCTACAGCTTGCACGCCCATTTGGTCTTCACACCGAAGTATCGGCGTAAGGTGTTCACCGACGAGATCCTGCGCCGCTGCGAAGACATCATGATCGAGGTGTGCGACAGTTTCGGCGCGAGGCTGGTGGAGTTCAACGGCGAGCACGACCATGTTCATCTCCTGGTCCACTATCCGCCCAAGGTCGCCCTGTCCACTCTGGTCAACAGCCTCAAGGGCGTCTCGGCCCGCCTGCTACGCAAGGAATACCCGGCCCATATCCGCAAGTATCTGTGGGGCGGCCATTTCTGGTCGCCGTCCTACTTCGCCGCCTCCTGTGGGGGAGCGCCCCTGTCGATCATCAAAGAGTACATCGAGAACCAGAAGCGTCCGGACTGACGTCCGGACGCAAGCCCAGGTCAGTGAAGCGATTCCTCCCAGGCGTCAACGCCCGGGGTTCATCGCTAGATGAGACTGAACACGAGGTAGAGGTCGCCCTTGCCCGCCCTGAGCGAGGCGCTCGCCGTACCCCACTGGTAGATCCCGCCCGTGGCGGGCACCTGCGCGGTCGCGAGCAACCGGCCCTTCGGCGAGCCCGACCGCACCTCGACGGCCCCGCCGCTCACCGACGCGACCCCGGCGGTGAACCGGGAGCCGTACGCCGCGCGGGTGAAGGAGATCCAGCCGCCCTCCGAACCCGCCACGGCCTCGCCGGCCGCCTTCGTCTCGTCCGCGAACGTCACGCCCCGGTAGTCGTCGAAGTCCATCGCCCGCGTGGTCCTCGCCAGGTCGCGCACGGGAATGGTCTCGCCCCGCACGCGCAGGGTCGCGCGCCCGCGGATCCGGTCGGACGCGGAGCCGACGAGGACGTCGTGGGCGGCCTCCTCCACGGCCCACCTGGAGCGGGTGTGGTCCCAGACGGCCAGGTCCGACCGCTTCAGCGTGAAGGTCACCGTCCGCGACTCCCCCGGGTCCAGCGTGACCCGCTGGAAGCCGCGCAACGCTTGACCGGCTGCGCGAAGCGGGAGCGGCGCTGGTGGGTGTAGAGCTGGACCACCTCGTCGCCCCCGACGTCCCCGGTGTTGGCGGCCTCGACGCTCACCTGGTCGCCGCGCACCTTGAGGCCCCGGTAACCGAACGACGTGTAGCTCAGCCCGTGCCCGAAGGCGTAGAGCGGCCTGTCCCTGCCGTAGAGGTACGTCATGCCGGTCTTGATCAGGTCATAGTCCAGGAGGTCCGGCAGGTCGTCCGACGCCGGCCAGGTCTGGGTGAGCCGGCCGGCCGGGTTGACGTCGCAGAACAGCACGTCGGCGACGGCATGGCCGGTCTCCGAGCCGGCGTGCGTGGTCCACAGCAGGGTCGGCGCGTCGACGATGACGGGATAGCCGCTCTCCAGCACGACGACCATCCTCGGGTTGGCCCCGCGCACGGCCTCGATCAGCCGCCGCTGCCCCTCGCCGAGCCGCAGGCCGTCGCGGTCGCGGAAACTCGCGCCCCGCCACGAACGGGTGGCTGCCGACCACCACCACCGCCACCTCGTCACCGACCGCCGAGCCGACCCTTCTGACCAGCTCCGGATCCCAGGTGCTGGCCAGCCCGACCGCCTGTGGGAAGACCGTCCCGGCGGCGAACTTCTGGTTCCAGCCGTCGTCGCGGTGGTTGGACCAGGCGACGCCGTGCAGCGCCTCCGTGCCGTTCTTGTGATAGCCGATGCCGAGCCGCGGGATCGCCGGCTGCGACTGGTGCAGCAGGCCGAGCTTCTCCCGCAGAGTGAGCCGGCCGAGCAGGTCCTCGACCCGTTGCTCCAGCGGCAGGCCGGGGTCCTGGAACGGATGGCCGGCCGCCTGGCCGGGCGGAACGGCGAGCATCGAGGCCGCCACGGCGAGGGCGGCCACTAACGGGATTCGCATGGGGGGTCTCCGTCACTTGATGGCGCCGACCGTCACACCTCGGGTCAGCGTGCGCTGGAAGATCAGGAAGAAGGCGATCGCCGGGACGACGCCGAGCAGGGCCGAGGCGCTGGACATCGTCGCGTCCATGTAGCGCTCGCCCTGCAGGACACCCAGCGCGACGGGCACCGTCTGGGTGTCGTTCGAGATCAGCAGGATCAGCGGCAGGAAGAACTCGTTCCAGGTCCAGATGAAGAAGAAGATCAGCAGCACGCTGAGCGTGGGCCGGCTGATCGGCACCACGATCCGCACCAGCGCCCGCAGCCGGCCGGCGCCGTCGATCGCCGCCGCCTCCAGGATCTCCTTCGGGAACCGGCCCAGCACCGCGCTCAGCAGGTAGGTGCCGAACGCCGCCTGGATCGCCGTCATGACGATGATGACCGACAGCCGGGTGTCGTACAGGCCCGCCGCCTTGGCCAGGTAGTAGAGCGGGTAGGCCAGCGACTCCTGCGGCAGCGTGTTGGCCACCAGGAAGAGCACGAGGATCCACAGCCGGCCCCGCACCCTGCCGATGCCCAGCGCGTACGCGTTGAGCACCGACAGCACGACGGCCAGCACCGACACCGACGCGCTGATGACGAAGCTGTTCCAGAGCTTGGTGCCGAACTCCACCCGGTTCCAGAAGTCCACGATGCCCTGGAGGTAGAGCCCGTCGGGCAGGCTCAGCGGCCCCTGCGAGCTGTACTCCGCCGGCGACTTGACCGCGTTCACCGCCACGATGACGAACGGGAAGATCATCACCACGGCCAGCACGACGAGCGCGAACAACACCGCCCAGCGCCCCGGGCCCCTCACGGCTCACGCTCCTGCACGCGCAGGAAGAGGAACGTCACCACGACGATGATCAGGGCCAGCACCGTGGCGATCGCGGAGCCGTACCCGACGTTGCTCTTCTGGAAGAAGTTCAGGTAGGAGAAGTACGACGGGACCATGGTGGCGTTGCCGGGCCCGCCGCGGGTCAGCACGAAGATCGGCCCGAACACCTTGAGCGCGGCGATCGTGCACGTCAGCAGCACCACGAAGATCTCCGGCCGGATCTGCGGGACCGTGACGTGCCAGAACCTGCGCCACCACGAGGCCCCGTCGATCTCGGCCGCCTCGTGGTAGGACGGGTCCACGCGCTGCAACCCGGCCATGAAGATCACCACCGGATAGCCGAGCTGGAACCAGACCATGACCGCCATGACGGTGGCCAGGGCCAGGTCGGGATCGCCGAGCCAGTCGAGCTCCAGTCCGAAGATCTGGTTGACCGCGCCGTACGACGGGTGCAACATCCAGCCCCACACCACGCCGGCGATGGCCACCGGCAGCACCTGCGGCAGGTAGTACGTCGCCCGCAGCGCCGAGGCCGTCCGCGTGCCGAAACGCCGGCCGATGTAGTCGAACAGCGCGGCCGCCAGCACGAGGCCGATCGCGGTCGGGACGACGGCCATCGCCACGATCAGCCCCACGTTGTGCTGGAACGACTCCCAGAACCGCTCGTCGCCGAGCAGCCTGGTGTAGTTGTCGAGGCCGATCCACCGCGGCATGCCCACCCCCGACCAGCGGGTGAAGCTCGCGCCCACGTTCATCAGGAACGGCACGACGATGACGGCGAGGAACAGCAGCAGGCTGGGGACCAGGTAGAGCCAGTATCCCCTCGTGCGCTCCCTCATCTAGAAACCAAGGTCGGCGAGGTTGTCCTCGTACGGCCCGGCGATCTCGTCCAGCACCTCGGAGGTGGTCTTGCTGCCGGTCATGAGGTTCTGGACGCCGGCCACCAGCACGTCGTAGTAGCCGGGCGCGGGCCAGTCGGGGTAGAAGGCCAGGCCGTCGGCGGCGGTCAGCTTGTTGAAGGACTCGATGAGCTCCTTGCTCTTCTCGTCGGTGATGGCGGCCGGGTCCGCGGCCACGGGCACGCCGCCGGAGTTGCCGAGCAGGTTCTGGATCTCCTTGCTCATGGTGATGTCGATGAAGTCGTAGGCCAGGTCCTTGTTCTCCGACTTCTCCGGCACGACCCACAGGTTTCCGCTCGAACCGGGCGACATGGTGGCGCCGGGGAAGAGGAAGTGGCCCCACGCGAAGTCCTTGATCTCCGAGGCGAGGCGGCCGTACCACCAGCTGCCGCTGATCATGATGGGGAACTCGCCGTTCATGAACGCCACGCCCATGTCCTCGGCCTTGAGCCCGGAGGAGTTCTTGGCGATGTAGCCCTTCTTCACCCAGTCGGCGAACGTGTCGGCGCCGTAGGTGAACTCGGGCCCGTGGAAGTCGACCTTGCCCTGGTACGACTGGAACGCCGCCAGCCACGGCTTCTGCGCCTTGGTGAGCGCGAGCTGGTAGAGGATCTGCTGGGCCGGGTATTCGGCGCCGGCGTTCGCGACGGGCGTCACGCCTGCCTTGACGAACGCGTCGAGCGCGGCCGTGAACTCCTCGAACGTCGCCGGCACTTCGACCTTGTGCTTGGCGAAGAGGTCCTTGTTGTAATAGACCATCACGAACTCGCCGTAGTTGGGGATGCCGTACCACTGGCCGGAGCCCATCACGCCGCGGTCGTCGTACATCGCGGTGGTCCGCAGCCCACCGGTCAGCAGCTTGTCCCAGCCGCGTTCGGTGGTCTCCTCCGTCAGGTCGGCGAGCAGGCCCTGCTTGGACAGCAGGCCCGCGGTGGCGTTGCCCTTGTTGTACTCCATGAGGTCGGGCGCCTCGTCGGAGTTGAGCACCATGCTCGCCGTCTTCTGGATCTGCTCGAAGCTCTTCTCCTCGAACTCGACGGTCACGTTCGGGTGGGACGCCTCGAACTTCCTGATCGCCTCGGCCCACGCCTTGCCCATGGCGCTCTCGGCCGACTCGTAGTGCCACAGTCTCAGCACGCGTGGCTGGCCGCTGTCCGCGGGCGACGGGCTGCCGGAGCCCGAGCCGCAGGCCGACAGCGCGAGCACCACGGCGGCCAGCGCCGCGGCGCCTCTCAACTTGACCATGATCCCTCCAGGGGGTGTCACACGATGACGGTTCGCGCGGGGGCTCCGGGCACCGGGACGATCTCGACGCCGGTGACCCGCTTCGGGCCGGTGACGGAGACGCGCAGCTCGTCGCCGTCCCTGGTGGCGACGGCGACCGTCACGCCGTCGGTGTCGTGGATCTCGGCGGTCCCGTCGACGCCCCCGAAGGCGAGAAGGGTGATCTCCGTCGGCACGCCGATCGTCTCCTGCGGCTCGGCGACCGGGATGAGCGCTCCGTGGCGGGCGAACAGGGGGATCTGGTCCAGCGGCTTGTGCACCCGGACGTGGCCGGGGCCCTCCAGCACGTCGCCCGTCCAGTAGTCGACCCACGTGCCGCGCGGCAGGTAGACCTGCCGGACGCCATCGGGCGCGGTCATGGGGGCGACCAGGAGGTCACGGCCGAACAGGTATTCCAGGTCGGCCTGCCAGGCCACCGGATCGTCCGGATGGTCCACGCACAACGCCCGCATCATCGGCGCCCCCGTGCGCGCGGCCTCGACGGCCGCCGAGTAGAGGTAGGGCATCAGCCGGTAGCGCAACCTCAGCGCCGCCACCGCCTCCTCCTCGACGTCGGGGAACTCCCAGGGCTCGCGGGTGGTGGTGCCGTGCAGGCGCAGCAGCGGGGAGAGCGCGCCGAACTGGGTCCAGCGCACGTACAGGTCGTCGGACGGGCGGCCGGTGAAGCCTCCGGCGTCGTGGCTCCAGAACGGCACGCCCGACAGGCCGTGCGCGAGCCCGCCCCTGATCGTGCTGCCCATGGCGGCGTAGCTGGTGTAGGTGTCGCCGCTCCACTGGGCGCTGTGGCGCTGCCCCCCGAGGTACGACGAGCGCGCCCACACCAGGTCGTGGCCGTGGACCTCGCGGGTGACGGCGGCGACCGCGTCGTTGAACAGCAGGGTGTAGACGTTGTGCAGGTCGGTGCCGGTCATCCCGTTGGCGGCGACCGCGTCGCTGGGCACGCCCTCGGCGAAGTCGGTCTTGAATGCCGCGACACCCTGGCGCAGCAGCCCGCGCAGCAGGCCGGTGAACCACTCGACGGCCGCGGGGCTGGTGAAGTCGACGATGCCGCAGGGCGGGAAGGAGCCGTGCCAGCAGTCGGCGACGTAGACCTCGCCCTCCCGATTCTTCAGGAAATATCCGGCCGCAGCGGCCTCCTCGAAGGCGGGGCTCAGATGGGAGACGTACGGGTTCATCCACAGACAGACCTTGAACCCCATCCCGTCCAGCTCGGCCAGCATCCCCTCCGGGTCGGGGAAGTTCACCGGATCCCACCGCAGGTCCGACCAGTGCCCGTCGGCCTGCCAGTACGTGTCCAGGTGCAGCACGTCGCACGGGATGCCGCGCTCCCTGATCGTGCGCCCCCTGGCCAGCACGCGCTCCTGGCTGTCCACGCGGAACCCGGAGGAGATCCAGGTGCCGAACGCCCATTTCGGCGGCAGCGCCGGCCGGCAGGTCAGCCGGTCGTAACGGTCCAGCACGTCGGCGGGCCCCGGCCCGGCGATCACGTAGTAGTCCATCACGTCGTCGGGCACCAGGATCTGCACGACGCTGTGCGTCGACTGGCACACGTCGAACTCCACGGGCGCCCCGCTGTCGACGAGCACGGCGTACCCCCTGCTCGACAGGTAGAGGGGGACGTTCTTGTACGCCCGCTGCGACTCGGCGCCGAAGGCGTCGAAGTTCCACATGACCGGCCGCTGGCCGCGCTTGTCCAGCCGGGTGAACGACTCGCCGAACCCGGCGAACACCTCGTCGGGCGCGGCGGCGAAGCTCTCGTGATAGGCCACGGGGGTGCCGCCGGTCGAGGAGCGGCCGAACGGCAGCGTACGGAGCCTGCCGCTGATGTCGATGTGCCCGCGGTCCTGCTCGGCCAGCGTGGCGCCGGAGGCGTCGGTGAAGCGCAGGTGCCACGGCGCGAGGCTGATCTCCGCGCGCAGGGAGCCCGCGTCGATCACGATGGGCTCGTCCGGCGCCACCTCGGCCCTGGCCTCCGGATACCTGCCGGGCCGCACCAGGGAGATCGCCCTCTCCGAGCGGGGCCTGGCGGTCGCGTCCTCCGACAGCCGCACCCGGATGACGCCCTCCCCTGCCACGCCCACCTGGACGACCAGAGTCTCCTCCGCCGAGGTGACCGCCTTCAGCATCACCTCGGCGCCGTCGGCCGCGACCAGCTCGGCGGCGGTCAGCGCCGACAGCCCGCCCTCGCCTCGCGTGCGGACCGGCAGCTCGGGCGGGTCCGCCACGAAGTACTCGTGGGCGACCAGCGGGGGGCGGTAGGGCATGGAGGCTCCTTCGAACGGCTGCGCCAACTCGTGAATTAGTTTGCTGTCCATACCAACAAACGTCAACGGTCAGCGCCCCTGGCACCCCGTGCGCGCGGGGGCGCCTCCATGCCGGAGAGCTTGATCGACCGGGCGCGGATCGCAGGCCCGGTCAGCCGCGCAGGAACTCCAGCAGGTCGCCGTTGAAGCGCTCCTTCTGGCCCGGGACGAGAGCGATGCCGTGGGAGCCGCCTTCGTAGACCTTGTACGAGCAGTTCTTGATGATCTGTGAGGACTTGTCGCCGGCCGCCGCGATCGGCACGATCTGGTCGTCGTCTCCGTGGACGATCAGGGTCGGGATGTCGAACTTCTTGAGGTCCTCGGTGAAGTCGGTGGCGGAGAACGCGTCCACGCAGCGCACCCCCGCCTGGATGTTCTCGGCCATGCCCATCAGCCAGAAGGCGTCCTTGTTGCCCTGCGTCACCTTGTTGCCCGGGCGGTTGGCGCTGAAGAAGGCCTCCGCGCTGTCACGCCAGAACTGCGAGCGCTCGGCGAGGATGCCGGCCTTGAGATCGTCGAACACCTCCTGCGGCGTCCCCTCGGGGTTGGCGTCCGTCTTGAGCATCAGCGGCGGGATCGCCGACAGCAGCACCGCCTTGCGCAGGCGGGACGTCCCGTGCCTGCCGACGTAACGGGCCAGCTCGCCGCCGCCCATCGAGTGGGCCACCAGCGTGATGTCGTTGAGGTCGAGAGCGGTGATGAGGTCGTTCAAGTCGTCGGCGAAGGTGTCGAAGTCGTAGCCGTCCCACGACTGGCTGGAGCGGCCGTGGCCGCGCCGGTCGTGCGCGATCGCCCGGAAGCCGTTGTCGGCCACCAGCTTCATCTGGTCGTGCCAGGCGTCGGCGTTGAGCGGCCACCCGTGACAGAAGACGACCGGCGGGCCGCTGCCCCAGTCGTAGAAGAAGATCTGCGTGCCGTCGCGCGTGGCTACGTAAGGCATGGTGCTCCCCCGTCGATGGTCGTGTCGATGGAATGCGGGTGCGCGTGCACCCCGCACACGGGAGCACCCCACCCGCGAACGAGCCATACCGCAGTTCGCCGTCGGGTAAGGCCAAGCCCAGACCAACGGGTCTTTGCCGGAGAAAAGCCGCCTAGATGGCGACGCCCGGCTGCATGAGGCGGCGGGCGGCCTCGGTGATGGAGCCCGACATCGAGGGGTAGACCGCGAACGTGTGCGCGAGCTGGTCGACGGTGAGCCGCTGCTGCACGGCCACCGACACGGCCAGGATCAGCTCGGACGCACCCGGCGCCACCACCACGCCGCCCAGCACGATCGCGGTGTGCGGGCGGCAGAACACCTTGACGAACCCGTCGTTGAAGCCCTGCATCTTGGCCCGCGCGTTGGTCGCGAGCGGCAGCTTCACCACGTTGGCCTCGACCTCGCCGCCCTCGATCGCGCGCTGCGCGACCCCGACGGCCGCGATCTCCGGATCGGTGAAGATGTTGGAGGCCACGGTCGACAACCGCAACGGCTGCACGGCCTCGCCGAGCGCGTGCCAGACCGCGATGCGCCCCTGCATGGCGGCGACCGAGGCCAGCATGAGCACGCCCGTGCAGTCGCCGGCCGCGTAGACGCCCGGCGCGGACGTGCGGGAAACCTTGTCGACCTTGACGAAACCGCCCTCGTCGAGCTGGACCCCGGCCTCCTCCAGCCCGATGCCCGAGGTGTTGGGCACCATGCCGACGGTCATCAGCGCGTGCGAGCCCTCGGCCGTGCGGCCGTCCTCCAGCGTCACCACCACGCCGTCGTGGGTGCGCTTGACGGAGGCGGCGCGCGAGCGGCCCATGACGTTCATGCCGCGCCGCCGGTAGACTTCCTCCAGCACCTCGGCGCCGTCGGCGTCCTCGTTGGGCATCATCCGGTCGCGGCTGGAGACCAGAGTGACCTCCGCCCCGAGCGAGCGGTAGGCGCCGGCGAACTCGGCGCCCGTCACGCCGGAGCCGATCACGATCAGGTGCTCGGGCAGCTCCTCCAGGTCGTAGAGCTGGCGCCAGGTGAGGATGCGCTCGCCGTCGGGCTCGGCGCCCGGCAGCACGCGTGGGGTCGCCCCGGTGGCCACGAGCACGACGTCGGCCCTGATCGTACGGTCGCCCGCGCGCACCACCTGCGGGTCGACCAGCCGCCCGCGCGCCTTGATGATCTCGACGCCCTCGGCCTCCACCCGCGTGGCGATGTCGGCGGACTGCGCCTGGGCCAGCTCCTTGACGCGCTGGTTGACCAGCGGCAGGTCGACGCCGACCGCGCCCGCGTCACCGTCGGGGCCGCCGGAGAACGACACCCCCAGCGAAGGGGCGTCGAGCAGGGCCTGCTTGCGGACCGAGGTCGCGATCAGCGTCTTGGACGGCACGCAGTCGGTCAGCACGCATGCTCCGCCAGGACCGTCCTGCTCGACCAGGGTGACCTGCGCGTCTAGCTGTGCGGCCACGAGTGCTGCTTCGTAGCCGCCTGGTCCGCCACCGATGATCGCGATCCTCGTCACGCATCCCATTGTCCCGTACGCGGTGGGGCGGGCGGCAACCGGGCCACGCCACCTGATCCGGATGGATCGACTCCGGCGGGTGGCGTGGCAGGATGGCGCGGTAGCTGGATGACGAAGCAGCACCCGGCGAGAGGGGTGGATCGTGGCGTGGCTTTCGAATCCTTCGGGCAAGTCCAATGACCTCAGGCTCTATGCCGCCTACGGCACCAACATGGACCCGGAGCAGATGGCCATGCGTGCCCCCCACTCCCCCATCTGGGGGGTCGGCTGGCTGCCCGGCTGGCGCCTGACGTTCGGCGGGATGGACCTCGCCTGGGAGGGCGCCGTCGCCACGATCGTCGAAGACCCCGACGAGCACGTGTTCGTCGTGCTCTACGACGTGCCCGAGTGGGAGGAGACCTCCCTCGACCAGTGGGAGGGCGCGGTCCGCGGGCGCTACCACAAGGTGCGGCTGCGGGTGCAGACCCTCGATGGCGAGGTCGTGGCCTGGGTCTACGTGCTCGACGGCTACGAGGGCGGCCTGCCCTCGGCCCGCTACCTCGGCAGCCTGGCCGAGGCGGCCGAGCGGGCGGGCGCCCCCGACGACTACGTCAAGGAGCTGCGGGAGCGCCCCTGCACCTCGGTCGGCGGTTAGCGCAGCGGCTGGTCCTTGGTCTCCGGCAACACGAAGATGTAGACCAGCGTCGAGATCAGCGCCAGCCCCGACATGTACCACGGGAAGAGGCCGGGGTTGCCCATCTCCTGCATCGCGGTGCCGATCAGCGGGGCGGTGCCGCCGAAGAGCGCCACGGTCAGCGAATAGGGGAAGCCCGCGCCGGCCGCCCGCACCCTGGTCGGGAAGAGCTCCGAGTTCACCGCCGCCGAGATCGAGGTGAAGCCTCCCAGGAAGACCATGCCGATGAGCTGCACGGTCAGCAGGCTGCCGTACGCGTCGGTCAGCAGGCCCAGCAGCGGCACGGGCAGCAGGACGAACCCGAGCCCGAAGGCGATCAGCATCGGCCTGCGCCCGATCCGGTCCGACAGCATGCCGAGCAGCGGCTGCAGGACCATGAAGAAGACCAGCGAGATCGTGCCGATCTGGAGCGAGTCGGCCTTGTCGAAGTCCACGGTGATCTGCGCGTACGTCGGCAGGAACGTGGTCCACGTGTAGTAGGCGACGGTGCCGGCGATCGTGATGCCCACGATGGTGGCGGCCGACCTCGGGTGGAGCCTGAGGAACTCGAACATCTTCTGCCGTTCGGCCCTGCCCTGCCGGACCTCCTCCGCCACGGCCGAGGTCTCGTCGGCGCCTTTGCGGATCCACAGGCCCACGAGGCTGAGCACGGCGCCCACGAAGAACGGGATGCGCCAGCCCCACGCGTCCATGTCGGCCTGGATGAGCATGGTGGCCAGCACCGCCGCGAGCCCCGACGCCAGCAGCTGGCCGATGGTGGTGCTGACGTACTGGAAGCTGGAGAACAGGCCGCGGCGGCCGGGCGGGGCCGACTCCACGAGGAACGTGGTCGCGGCGGCGAACTCGCCGCCCACCGACAGGCCCTGGATGAGCCTGGCCACGACGAGGATGATCGGCGCCAGCACGCCCACGGCCTCATAGGTGGGGGTCAGGCCGACGAGCAGCGAGCCCACGCCCATCAGCACGATCGTGCCCGTCATCGCGAGCTTGCGGCCGTACCTGTCGGCGAACGCGCCGACCAGCAGGCCGCCCAGCGGGCGCATGAAGAACCCGACGGCGAACACCGCGAACGAGCTCAGCAGCGGGACCAGGCTGTTGCCCGCGCTCTCGGGGAAGATCTGGCTGGAGAAGTAGATCGCGAGGAAGCTGTAGGCGTACCAGTCGTACCACTCGACGACGTTGCCGATGCTGGCCGCCGTGAGCTGGCGGACACGGCTCTTGGGGATGCCGAGTGGTGACTGCGTGGTGGGGGAGGTCGCCACGGATGGCTCCTTTGCTGAACAGTGCGGTGATGGCCTACTGTGCATGGGACGACCGAAACAGTCAATTACCTGGGAATTTATTTACATACCCGACATTGAGATGGTTGTAGGTGGATGTTCTCGACCGGCGACTGGTCGCCGCGTTGCAAGTCAGCCCTCGCGCCTCGTGGGGCGAGCTCGGCCGGGCCGTGGGCGAGCACGAACGCACCGTCGCCCGGCGGCTCCAGCGGCTCATCACCGAAGGGATCGTGCGGGTCACGGCCATCTACGACGACCTGCGCACCGGGCACGGCCGCCCCGTCCACCTGCACGTCCAGGTGCGTCCCGGCACCGCGGGCAAGGTCGCGCAGGCGCTGGCCGACCGGCCTGACACGCGCTCGGTCTACTCGCTGACCGGCGCCGCCGACCTCGGCAGCGAGCTCGTCTCCCCGTCCCGCGAGGACCTGCACCACATCGTCTCCGCGCAGATCAGCGAGATCGACGGCGTCGTACAGACGCAGACCCAGGTCGTCCTCCACACGTTCAGGACCGTCGCGGAATGGCACGCGCCCTACCTCACCGAGCAGGAGGTGGCCGAGCTCCGGCCCCCGCCGCCGCCGGAGTGCCTGCCCGACGAGGACGGCCTGTCGCCGCTGGAGGAGGAGATCGCCCAGCTGCTCGCCCACGACGGCAGGATCGCCTTCACCGCGGTCGCCGAGCGGCTCGACATCTCCGTGCCGACCGCGCGCCGGCGCGTCACCTCGCTGCTCGAACGGCGGCTGCTGCTGCCGCGCGCGGAGGTCGAACCCGCGCTGCTCGGCCTGGAGGTCGAGGCCATGCTCTGGTTGAAGGTCCGCCCGCACGGGCTCGACCTGGTGGGCCGGCGGCTGGCCGCGCACCGGAACGTCCGTTACTGCGCCGCCACCACGGGCACCCACTCCCTCATCGTGCAGGTGGTGGCGGCCCACGAGGCCGACCTCTACCGTTTCCTGACCGGCGTCGTCGGCCGGCACGACGAGATCACCGACATCGACCTCACCCTCATCACCCGCGCGCACAAGCGCGGCCACCTGCTCAAGTCCGGACTGCTCACGCTGGATCACCGTTGGGAGAAAACGCCATGACACCTGCCGAGAACGAAGTCGCCGACCTCTGCGCGGAGCTGATCCGCGTCGACAGCAGCAACTACGGGGACGGCAGCGGGCCCGGCGAGCGCGCCGCGGCCGAGGTCGTCATGGCCAGGCTGGCCGAGGTCGGGATCGAGTCCACGTACGTCGAGAGCGAGCCGGGCCGCGGCAACGTCGTCACCCGCGTCGAGGGCGAGGACCCGGCTCTGCCCGCCCTGCTCGTGCACGGGCACCTGGACGTCGTGCCCGCCAACGCCGCCGACTGGACGGTCGACCCGTTCGCCGGCGAGGTGCGCGACGGCTACATCTGGGGCCGCGGCGCGGTGGACATGAAGGACATGGACGCGATGATGCTGGCGGTGCTGCGCCAGATGAAGCGCGAAGGGCGCAGGCCGCGCCGCGACATCGTCTTCGCCTGGCTGGCCGACGAGGAGGCCGGCGGCGTGTACGGCGCCAAATACCTCACGGCCAATCACCCCGAGCTCTTCGAAGGGGTCACCGAGTCGATCAGCGAGGTCGGCGGCTACTCCCTGGAGGTCGACCCGTCGTTGCGGCTCTACCTCATCGAGACCGCCCAGAAGGGCCTGGCCTGGATGAAGCTGACCGCCGACGGCACCGCGGGCCACGGCTCCATGCTCAACGACGACAACGCCGTCACCGAGGTCGCCAGGGCGGTCGCCAGGATCGGCGAACACGACTGGCCGCTCACCTACACGCCCACGGTCCGCCGGTTCCTCACCGAGGTCGCCTCCGCCTACGGCATCCCGTTCGACGAGAACGACCCGCAGCCGATCCTGGACAGGATCGGGCCGCTGGTGCGCTTCGTCGGGGCGACGCTGAGGCACACCACCAACCCCACCCAGCTCGGCGCCGGCTACAAGTCGAACGTGATCCCCGGCCAGGCCACGGCCGTGGTCGACGGGCGCTTCCTGCCGGGGTTCGAGGAGGAGTTCTTCAAGACCGTCGACTCGCTGCTCGGGCCCAAGGTGCGGCGCGACTTCGTGCACCACGACATCGCGCTGGAGACCTCGTTCGACGGCGCGCTGGTCGAGTCGATGATCGCGGCGCTGAAGGCCGAGGACCCGGCGGCGCGGGCGATCCCGTACTGCATGTCGGGCGGCACCGACAACAAGACCTTCTTCGCCGACCTGGGCGTGCGCGGCTTCGGTTTCGTGCCGCTGCGGCTGCCGGCGGACATGGACTTCGCGGCGATGTTCCACGGCGTGGACGAGCGGGTGCCGGTGGACGCGCTGCACTTCGGCGTGCGGGTTCTGGACCGGTTCCTCCTAAACTACTGAAACGTGAGTGAAGACCCGTACACCCTGGCCTCCGAGGCCGCCACGGCGCTGCGTGCCGCCACCGGCCTCGACACCTTCGACGTGGCGCTCGTCATGGGGTCGGGGTGGGTGCCCGCCGCCGACGCGATCGGCGAGACGGTGAGCGAGATCCCGTTCACCGGCCTGCCGGGGTTCCGCGCCCCCGCCGTGGCGGGCCACGGAGGCAGGATCCGCGTGGTCCGCACCTCCGCGGGGCGGCACGCGCTGGTGTTCCTCGGGCGTACGCACCTCTACGAAGGGCTCGGGGTCGACGCCGTGGTGCACGGCGTGCGTACGGCGGCCGCGGCCGGGGTCCGCACGCTCGTGCTGACCAACGCGGCCGGCGGCCTGCGTCCGGAGACGCAGAACGTCGGCGATCCCGTACTGATCAGCGACCACATCAACCTGACCGGGTCCAACGCGATCACCGGCACCACGTTCCTCGACCTCACCGAGGTCTACTCCCGCCGCCTGCGCGAGTTGGCCCGCGAGATCGACCCGACGCTGGCCGAAGGCGTCTACATCGCCTTCCGCGGGCCCACGTACGAGACGCCCGCCGAGATCCGCATGTGCCGCACGCTGGGCGGCGACATGATCGGCATGTCCACCGTGCTGGAGGCCGTCGCCGCCCGCGAGGCCGGGCTTGAGGTGCTCGGCGTCTCCCTGGTCACCAACCCGGGGGCGGGCCTGTCCGGCGAGCCGCTCGACCACGAGGAGGTCCTGGAGGTCGGCCGGGCCACGGCGGCCCGCATGGGCGTGCTGCTGGCCAAGGTGGTGGACCGGCTTTGAGCGTTCTGCGGCAGGCGCGCGAGTGGCTGTCCCAGGATCCCGACCCCGACACCCGCGCCGAGCTCTCCCGCCTGCTCGAGGGGGAAGACCTGGCCGCGCTCGAAGAGCGCTTCGGCGCCAGGCTCGAGTTCGGCACGGCGGGCCTGCGCGGCGAGCTCGGCGCCGGCCCCAACCGGATGAACCGCGTCACCGTCATGCGCGCGGCCGCCGGCCTGGCCGCGGTGCTCGGGCCCGGCAAGCACGTGGTGATCGGCTACGACGCGCGGCACAAGTCCGACGTGTTCGCCCGCGACACGGCCGCCGTGCTGACGGGCGCCGGGGTGCACGCCTCGCTCCTGCCCGGCCCGCTGCCCACGCCCGTGCTGGCCTTCGCCGTACGCCGCCTCGGCGCGGACGCGGGCGTGGCGGTCACCGCCAGCCACAACCCGCCGCGTGACAGCGGCTACAAGGTCTACTGGGACGACGGCTCCCAGATCGCCCCGCCGGTCGACCGTGAGATCTCGGCCGCCATCGACGCCGTCGGCCGCGTCGACCGGCTGCTGATCGACGGCCCCGGCACGCTGACGGAGCTCGGCGAGGGCATCGTCGACGACTACGTCACCGCCGTGACGTCGCTCCCGCTGGGCGACGCCCGCGACCTGAAGGTGGCCTACACGCCGCTGCACGGGGTGGGAGCCGCCACGCTGACGGGTGCGTTCCTGGCCGCCGGGTTCCCGTCGCCGCTGGCGGTCGAGGAGCAGCGCGAACCCGATCCCCGCTTCCCGACGGTGCCCTTCCCCAACCCGGAGGAGCCGGGCGCGATGGATCTGGCCGTGGCGCTGGCCGCCAGGGTCGGCGCGGACCTGGTCATCGCCAACGACCCCGACGCCGACCGGTGCTCGGTGGGGGTGCCGCTGCCCGGCGGCGGCTGCCGCATGCTGACCGGCGACGAGGTCGGTGGCCTGCTGGCCGAGCACGTCATCGCGCACACCACCGGCGACCGGATGGTGGCCACCACCATCGTCTCCTCGACGTTGCTCGGCAAGATCGCGCAGGCGCACGGCGTGCGCTACGGCGAGACGCTGACCGGCTTCAAATGGATCATCAAGGCGGGGCCGGGGCTGGTCTTCGGCTACGAGGAGGCCATCGGCTACAGCGTCGGCACCGACGCCGGCCTCCCGGTCCGTGACAAGGACGGCATCGGTGCGGCGCTGGTGGTGGCGGGCATCGCGGCGGACGCGAAACGTGCCGGGCGTACGCTGCTGGACCTGCTCGACGACCAGGCCCGGCGCTACGGGCTGCACGCCACGGAGCAACTCTCCATCCGGGTGTCCGACCTGTCGCTGATCGCCGGCGCCATGTCACGGCTGCGCGCGGCCCCGCCCGCGACGCTCGGCGGGCGGGCGGTGTTGCGGGCCGACGATCTGGCCGGCGGCGACGGAGGCCTGCCGCCGACCGACGGGCTGCGCTACGCGCTGGAGGGGGACGCCCGCGTGGTGGTGCGCCCCTCGGGCACGGAGCCCAAGCTCAAGTGCTATCTGGAGGCGGTCGTGCCGGTGGCGGGCGAGGTCACCGAGGCACGGGCCGTGGCGGCCCGTGAGCTCGACCTCCTGCGGAGAGAACTCGCCGCCCTGCTCGACCTCTCGTAGCGGTCGTTACTCTGCGTTATTCCAGAGAGACGTACGGTGATACTCGGGGGGCCCGCGCGCGGCCCGACACGCCCACGTCATAAATTTTACTCAAGCCGCCCGTAACCCCTGCCGATCAGCCGGTTCGCCAGAAAGAACTTGTCTTTCCGCCGTACTAATGAATGCGTTTCCGCCGCGCCGGTCAAATGCATCGAGTTGCGACCGGAAGGCGATTCTGTAAAGGCCGGGGATTTCTATCCGCCACCGATGGTTCGCCACACCGAAGCTAAAGATCGTCCTCTGAACCGCGGGCCAGAAAGTCACCTCATACCGCCCCATAACACGCCATCCAACCCGAAGCCATTAAGTATTCTCAGTTCACGCGCAAACCCACCCCACACGCCACACATTCCGGGCAAAGCACCCCTCGGCCGGACTGCGGAAGCAAGGACATCGGCCCTTCCCACCTGTACAATTACAACGATGACCTTGAGTCCGATCGCGTGGACGCAAGGCCGAGAAGGGGCAGGGGAAGGCACGTCGAGGCGAGCGCTCCCTGTCCCCTCCTCTGATTCCGGATGATTGTCCGCTGACTCCAGGTGGGCGCCGGAAAACCGTTGGTAGAAGAGGTCTCCCGGGCAAACGGGAGACCTCTTCACTTTTCTCAGCCACACGCCGCCACGAAAGCACGAATCGCATTCCCGGCACGGTCACCTAGCGTGAGCGCGAGTAGCCATGCCATGCTTGCCGCACTACGAGGAGCTCCCGCTCTCCTGTTTGCCCAGGAGACGAGAAACACGAGCCCCTCATAGACCGGCGCCGAAAAGCGGCCTCATTCCGTGCCGCGCTTCGACGCACCCACCTGGAGTCGAACCGAACACCGATGTTCCCGGACAAGAGGAGATCACCGATGGCGACATCGCCCGCACGTTCCGGTAGGAGCCGCCGCCCGCAGGCCCCCGCACCCGTTCAGCCGTCCGGCGGGCCCGTGTCCTGGGTGATCGCGTTCATGAGCGCGCTGGTCACCTACCCGATCTTCGTCGACATGCTGCTTCCCCAGGGCTACAGCCTGTGGGCGGCCGTGGCCGTCGCGTCCGCGGCCTGCCTGGGCGCGGGCCGGGCCACGCGGATGATGGCGTCCAGCCCGGCCCGCCAGGGCGCGGCCGGCGCCGTGCTCACCCCTTCGTTCCTCGCGCGGGTGGCGACGTTGGTCATCCGGGCCGCCGTCACACCGCACCCCCAGGACAATGACCCTCCAGACGGAGCGCCGTAACCCGTTTCCTGACGTTGGTGGTCTCATCGTGGGACCACCAGGGCGACCCTCAGAGAAATAAGCAACCAAACATGGTTGTCCCAGCTATGGTTGAACCATCTCTGGATGCTTCGTCCCTGGAGGCTTCGCTATGGACAACTTCATCGGACGCAAGCGGGAACTCGACGCTCTCGGCCGCTACTTCAACCGGGTGGGCACCGGAGATCGGCCAGGCCGAGCCATCCTCATGCGAGGGAGGCGTCGGGTGGGGAAGTCGCGCCTCGCGGAGGAGTTCATCCGCCGGAGCGGCGTGCCCAGCCTCTTCTTCACGGCGGCCCAGCAACCGCTGGCGGACCAGTTCGAGAACTTCATCGCAAGCGCGGGCGCCTCAGACCTGCCTGAGGCGTCGCTCTTCGAGCAGGTCACGCCCACTTCCTGGGACCGCCTGCTCGTGCTGCTGGCACAGGCCGTCCCCCAGGACGCGCCGAGCATCGTCGTCATCGACGAGCTCCCCTACATGATCCATCAAGACCCTTATCTCGAAGGGAAGCTGCAGTACGTCTTCGACCGCCATCTCTCGCGCCGCCCGATGCTCCTCATCCTCATCGGTTCCGACATGTCCATCATGGAAGCGATCAACCAGTACGACCGCCCGTTCTATATGCGGGCATCGGAAATGGTGGTCAATCCGCTCACCGTCGCCGACGTGGCGGACAAGCTCGACCTGCCCGCCACGGAGGCCGTCGACGCACACCTGATCACCGGTGGCATGCCCATGATTCTCGACGAATGGCCGGCCGGGGCCACGGCCCGTGACTTTCTGCGCACCGTCGTCCCGGACCCGACCTCGGCTCTGACCGTGAGCGGCGTGCGAGCCATGGCGGCGGAGTTCCCACCCGAAGCACAGCCGAGAACCCTGCTGAGGGCCATCGGATCCGGACAACGCACCTACTCGTCGCTCTCCAAGGCTTCCGGAGGAGTGCCCGGGTCGTCGGTCCAGCGCGGTCTGCAGATCCTGCAGGAGAAGCGCATGGTCACGGCGGAGGTTCCGCTTTCCGTGCGCCCGTCGAAAGAACGCCGCTACCACATCGCGGACACGCACCTGCGTTTCTGGCTGTCCTTCATCGAACCCGGCCTGCCGCAGATCGATCGTGCCCGCGGCGACCTCGTGCTGAAACAGATAGAACGTTCATGGACGGCCTGGCGCGGAGTCGCCGTCGAGCCCTTGATCCGCGAGTCGCTTCGCCGTATGGACGGTCTGCCCGAGGCGACGGGAGCGATCGGGGGCTTCTGGACCAGGACCAACGATCCGGAGATCGACATCGTCGGCGCCGACCGGGAGCCGGTCGCGAAGCAGATCACGATGGTCGGGTCCGTCAATTGGCTGGAGAACCGCCCGTTCGATCATCATGACCTGAGCGAGCTCATCGTGCACCGGTCCAAGATGCCCGGAGCCGACTCCTCCACGCCGCTCTACACCGTCTCCCGCAGCGGCTGCGAGGTGGAGGGCGTCACGCACATCACCCCTGAGCACCTGGTCGACGCCTGGCGATGAGCACGGATGGTCTCAGCGATGAGACCAACACGAAATCAGGTCCGCTGGAGACCGGGGTTGAGACCAACAGCGCGTGTTGGTCTCAACCATGAGACCTACTCAGGCGATGCGGAACTGCAGGTCGGTGTCCCAGTTGTGCATGTCGGGCTCGACTCTGGGATCGGTCTGGAAGAGCTCCAGCCGGCAGCCCCAGTGCTCCGTCCCGTCCTTCTCCGCCATGTCCCAGGCGAGCCCTTGCTCCTCGCCCCACTTCAGCAGCGCCTCGATGACGCCGAAGAGCTGGTCGGGGTGTCCGTGGTGGGACGTGACGGCGTAGCGGCCGGCGGGCAGGGTGGCGGCGAGGATGTCGCCCTCGCCCGCCACCGGCCCGGCCACCGGGACGCCCGCCTGCACCACCAACCGGTCCTGCGGCATGTTGATGGCGTCGTACCTGAGGAAGGGCGCTCCGGCGGGGGCGTGGCCGCGTTGGGCGAGCCAGCCGATGATCTCACCGATCCGATCGGCGACGAGGCCGAAGGTGGTCATGGTGATGGTCCCGCGCACCCCGACGTACGGCCGCTCGGAGAATTCGACGATCTGTGGCATGTTCTGTTCCTCCTTCATCAACGTGTACGGAGCGGCGCCGCGAAACTCATCGGCAGGCCGAAGAACGGGAACAGACCGGGATCGAGGTAGGTGGTCTCGCCCGCGATGCGGCCACCGGCGACGTCGAGGACGACCAGGGCGAAGGGCTCGCCGTTCAGGTACTGGCCGAAGGCCGGTGAGCCGTTCGCCCTGACCGGCAGCAGGCGGGAGCCCTCGCACGGGGCCTGGCCGCTCGCGGCGGCCGCGGTCAGGACCGTGTGGATGTGCTCGCGCCCGCGCAACCACCACGCGAACGGCGGCATCGACGACGTCGCGTCCTCGTGCAGCAGCGACACCAGCGCGGCCACGTCGTACCGTTCGAACGCCGACACGTAGCGGGCGAGCAGGCCCTCGTCCACCGTCGCGTCGGCCTCCTCGGCCGGGGGGAGCTTGGCGCGGGCGCGCTGGAGCGCGCTGTTGACCGACGGGACGGTGGTGGACAGCAGGGCGGCCGTCTCGGCGGCCGACCACCTGAGGACGTCGCGGAGGATGAGCACGGCGCGCTGCTGTGGCGGCAGGTGCTGGAGTGCCGCCACGAACGCCAGCCGGATCGTCTCCCGCGTGACGGCGAGCTCGGCCGGGTCGAGCACCCGGACGTCCGGGACGGGCTGGATCCAGCGGCTCTCCGGGAGCGGCGCGCCCAGGGCGTCGCCTGGGGTGGCGGCGGGCCCCAGGTCCATGGCGCGGGCGCGGCGCTGCGGGCCCCTGAGCATGTCGAAGCAGACGTTCGTGGCCAGGTGGAACAGCCACGCGCGCAGCCCGCCCCGAGCGGCGTCGTACGTCCGCCAGGCTCTGACGAACGTCTCCTGCACCGCGTCCTCGGCTTCGAAGCCCGAGCCGAGCATGCGGTAGCAGTAGCCGGTCAGCGCCACCCGGTGGTGTTCGAGCTCCTCCTCGACGGCTGTCATCCGGCCGGAACCACCGCGATCTGGAGCTCGGTCACCCATTCGTCCAGGTTATCCGGGCAGTGCAGGGAGACCTCCCTGGCCAGGGCGAGCGAACGGTAGCCGTGCTCCTCGATCCAGTGGGCCAGGGTCTGGAACGTCTTCCCCACCTCCTCCATCGACCCGTGGTGGATGATCGTGGCCGCCGTCTCGATGGCGGGCAGGTCGGTCACCTGGAGGTCGTGGTCGCCGGGCGCCACGGACACCGGCAGGCAGGCGTGGACCATGATCGAGCCGTCGTCCTCCTCCTCGTAGTAGGCGACCCCCGGGCCCACGACCTTGACCGCGGCCTCCTCCACGCGGCGGCAGAGCTCGGCGAAGAGGGGCTGGATGACCGGGCCGATGTCCTCTCCTTCGTAGCTGGCCGCTCTGGCGCTGAGCTCGGCGACCCTGACCGGGGCGACGCGCTTCAGCACGACCTCCGCACTCTCCATGTGGCCCTCCGTTTCGATCGTCCGCAGGCGTGCCTCGACGCTGCGCAACCTCGCCAGGTCGGCGCTGATCCGGGCTTCGAGCTGGGCGCGGCGCATGCGTACCATGCCGTGCAGCTCCTCCGTGCTGACCTTCTCGTCGAGGATGGCCCTGACCTGCTCCAGCGTGAAGCCGAGGTCCTTGATCGCGACGATGCGGTTGAGCCGGGACAGTTGCGCGGCCTGGTAGGAGCGGTAGCCGTTGACCTGGTCCACGTGCGCGGGGCGCAGCAGCCCGATCGCGTCGTAGTGCCGCAACATGCGTACGGACACCAGCCCCAGCCTGGCGAACTCTCCGATGGTGAACATGACGTCTCCGGTCTAGGGCCTCACACGGTGTCAGAGTCAACTATGGCGATTTTTCGGGAGTTGGGGTAGTTTGCGAGGCGACCGAACGTTCGGTAGGAGCCATGATCGTCAACCTCACGGACCCTGACACCGATGCGCACGAGCGGATCAGGACGGCCGCGGTGCTGCTGTTCGCCCGGCAGGGCTACGCCGCGACGAGCATCAGGGACCTCGGCCGGGCCGTCAACATGACCAACGCCGGGATCTATCACCACGTGGCGAGCAAGGAGGCCCTGCTCGCCGACCTCATGCGCGTCGCCCAGCAGGGCCTGAACGACGCCACGGAAGGCATGCTGGCCACGGCCGGCGGCCCGGCCGATCGGCTGGCCCTGCTGATCGGCTCGCTCACCGCCGTCCACGCCCTCAACCCCCTGACCACCCGCGTCATGGACGGCGAGTTGCGCTCCCTGACGCCGGGCTCGGCCGCCCACGACGAGATCATCGCCCTGCGCGACGCGTACGAGGCCCACTGGAAGCGCACGCTGGCCGACGGCGTCGCCGGGGGCGCCTTCCGCGTCGCCGACCAGAAGCTGACCCGCCTCGCCCTGATGTCGATGTGCACCGGCACCAGCGAGTGGTACCGCCCCGACGGGGACTCCACGCTGGAGCAGGTGTGCGCCGAGTTCGTCACGATCGGCCTGGCCGCCGTACGCGCCCCCGTCCAGGTCACGACAAGTCCTGACTTCTCCCTGCTGCCCGACTTTCCGTGGGAGCCGCCGGATGCACACAACGATCCCCGACCTGATGAGGCACGCCGCTAGAACGTACGGCACGCGCGAGTTCCTCCGCTTCCCCGACACCTCGCTGACCTTCGACGCCGCGGACGCACGGTCGGACCGCCTGGCCGCCGCCCTGACCGACCAGGGCGTGCGCCGGGGCGACCGAGTGGCGATCATGCTGGACAACGTGCCCGAATGGCCGCTGAGCTGGCTCGCGGTCCTGAAGGCCGGGGCGATCGCCGTCCCGGTGAACGTGCGCTACCAGGCGGCCGACCTGGCTCACGTCCTCGACGACTCGGGCGCGGTGCTGACACTGACCACGGACGGCCTGGCCGCGATCAACCCGGGTCCGTGCCACGACCCGCGGACCCTGATCCGGCAGGCGGGCGACCGGAGCCCGCAGGTCCCCGTCGAAGCCGACGATGTTGCCAATTTTCAGTACACGTCGGGCACCACGGGCTTCCCCAAAGCCTGCATGCTCACCCACGACTACTGGCTCAGGACCGCCCAGATCGTCGCCGACCAGGCACGCCTCCGCGACGACGACGTCATGATCATCACCCAGGCGTACTCGTACATGGACCCCCAATGGGTCACCGTGCTCTGCCTCGCCGGCGGCATCCCCCTCGTGGTGCTCCCCCGCTTCTCCGCCTCCGGCTTCTGGAACTCGGCCAGGGAGCACGGCGCGACGCTCACGTACGTGCTCGGCACCATGCCCCTGCTGCTGCACAAGCAGCCGCCCCACCCGCGTGACCGCGACAACCGCATGCGGCTCGTGCTCTGCTCGGGCATCCCGCCCGAGCTGCACCGCACGTTCGAGCAGCGCTGGGGCGCGCCATGGCGCGAGCTCTACGGCTCCACGGAGAGCGGCCCCGACCTGGTGGCAGCCGTCGACGCGGACGACACCGTCGGCACCGGCGCCATGGGCGTCGCGCCCCCGGGCAAGGAGGTCGAGCTCGACGGCAACGGCGAGATCCTGGTCAGGGGCGTGCCCATGATGAAGGGCTACTGGAACCACCCCGACGCGACCGCGCACGCCTTCAGAGGCGGCTGGTACCACACGGGCGACCTGGGCGTCCGCGACGGCCACGGCTACCTCCACCACGCCGGGCGGCTGAAGGACATGGTGCGCAGGGGCGGCGAGAACATCTCCTGCGCCGAGGTCGAACGCGTGCTCGCCCAGCACCCGGCGGTCCTGCAGGCGGCCCTGGTGCCCGTCCCCGACGACCTGTGGGGCGAGCTGCCCAAGGCGTTCCTCCAGCTCCGCCCCGGTCACGCCCCCGACGCGCGTACCGCCATGGACGTCATCGAGCACGCCAGCGGCCGGCTGGCCCGCTTCAAGATCCCGGCGTACGTGGAGTTCGTCGAGTCGTTCACGCTCACCCCGTCGGCCCGTATCGAGAAACGCCACCTGCTCCATCCCGAACGCGACCAGCGCGCCGCTCCCGCCATCCCCGTCGGCAAGGAGAGACCATGATCGAAGTGACCGAACGCGACGAGGTGGCGCTGATCACCCTCGCCCGACCCGCCAAGCTCAACGCCCTCACCACCGGCATGCGCGGGGACCTCGCGGCGGCCGTACGCGACCACGGCGACGGCAAGGGCGCCAGGGGCATCGTGGTCACCGGCACGGGCCGGGCGTTCTCCGCCGGGGAGGACATCCACCAGGCCGCCGGCCGTTCGCTGGTCGACGAGGTGGCGTCGTTCCACGACATGACCAGGGCCGTGCTGGAGACGCGCGTGCCGGTCGTGGCGGCGGTCAACGGCCTGGCCGTCGGCGGGGCCGCCGAGTGGACGCTCTGCTTCGACACGCGCATCGGCACCCCGTCGGCCGAGTATTTCCTCCCCGAGAACCACATCGGCCTGTCGATCTCGAACGCCGCGAGCTACCTGCTTCCCCGCCTGGCGGGCGCGCGGGCGCTGCGGCTGGTACTCGACTCGACCCGCATGAGCGCGCAGGACGCCCTGGCCGCGGGCCTGCTGGACGAGATCGTCGCCCCGGAGGCGCTGCTCGACACGGCGATCGCCCGAGTGCACCACTGGACCGCGCCCGGCACGGCCACCGCCGTGCACCTCGGGCTGCTGCGGCCGCCGGCACACGAGGTCGAGCGGGCCTTCGAGGCGGAGGCGGAGGCGGCCAGGCTCGTGGAGGAGGCGGGCATCGCCCAGGCGGGCATGACGAGGTTCATCGACCGCCGGCGCCGGCCTGGCCAGGACTCTCCCGGCTGAGGAACGGCCACGGAGCTCCTGACGGGCCGGCGGCCATCGCGGTGGTGGTCAGGCGACGACGATCGCGGCGACCACCAGGGCGATCGCGGCCACCAGCACGGCGATGGAGTCGTAGGACCAGGTGACCCGGGGCGGCGCCGCCTGCTCGTCGCGGCGCCTGGCCGCCTCGGCGCGCTCGCGGATCTGGTCGCCCACCCAGTCGGCGTGGGTCTTGCCCGCGAACGCCTCGACCGCCGCCTGCTCCGACCTGGAGAGCGTCGGCTCGGTCGTGAAACGCCCGCGTTGCCGCCTGGGGGCGCCGCGCCGCTGCGCCTTGGCCCGCTCTCTGGCGCTGCTCATCGGCGTCCACAACCGCAGCACCCGCTCGTCGCCGTGGTGGACGTTGATGGAGTGAGAGACCGTGACGTCGTCGATGGAGGCCCACGGCAGGAACGTCGTGCGGAACGGGTTGCGCCCCACCAGGCCCTCCTGCGTGAACACGGTGGCGGGCCTGAGCGCGATGGAGTAGACCAGCGCCGTCAGCGCCCCCAGCACGGCCAGCGCCACCAGCGACGACTTGCCGGTGTAGTGGGCGATGAGGTCCCACACGTTGAACGCGACGAAGGCCAGCCACACCCACGCCAGCGCGAACGCGGTCTTGGAACGGTAGGACTCTTTCACGACTGCCACTTGATCTGCGCGAACCCGGGCTTGATCACGCCGTTGATCAACGCCAGCCGCTCGTCGAACGGGATGAACGCCGACTTCATCGCGTTGACCGTGAACCACTGCAGGTCGTCCCAGCCGTAGCCGAACGCCTCGACCAGCTTGTGGAACTCCCGCGACACGCTCGTCGAGCTCATCAGCCGGTTGTCGGTGTTGACCGTGACCCGGAAGTGCAGCCGCCGCAGCAGCCCGATGGGGTGCTCGGCGATCGACGCGGCGGCGCCGGTCTGCAGGTTGGAGGTCGGGCACATCTCCAGCGGGATGCGCTTGTCGCGCACGTAGGCGGCAAGGCGCCCCAGCTTGGCGGGCTCGTCGCCGGCCACGGTGATGTCGTCGATGATGCGCACGCCGTGGCCGAGCCGGTCGGCGCCGCACCACTGGATGGCCTGCCAGATCGACGGCAGCCCGAACGCCTCGCCCGCGTGGATGGTGAAGTGGGCGTTCTCCCGCTGCAGGTATTCGAACGCGTCGAGGTGCCGCGTGGGCGGGTAGCCCGCCTCGGCGCCCGCGATGTCGAAGCCGACGACGCCCACGTCGCGGTAGCGCACGGAGAGCTCGGCGATCTCCCTGGAGCGTGCCTGGTGCCGCATGGCCGTCAGCAGCGTGCCGACGTGGATGCCACGCCCTTCCGACCCCTGCCTGAACCCCTCGAGCACGGCCTCGACCACCTGGTCGAGGCTCAGCCCTCTGGAGGTGTGCTGCTCCGGCGCGAAGCGCACTTCGGCGTAGACCACCCCGTCGGCGGCCAGGTCCTGGGCGCACTCGGAGGCGACGCGCACCAGGGACTCGCGCGTCTGCATGACCCCGACCGTGTGGTCGAACGTCTCGAGGTAGCGCTCGAGCGAGCCCGAGTCGGATGCCTCCTCGAACCACTGGCGCAGGTTGTCGGGGTCGTGGGTGGGCAGCCGGCCGTAGTCGGTCTCCCGGGCCAGCTCGACGATCGTCTCGGCGCGGAGCCCGCCGTCGAGGTGATCGTGCAGCAACACCTTGGGAGCCCGCCGGATCTGGTCAAGCGTGGGGCTCATCTCGCCATGATATGAGCACCGCCCGGTTTTCCGGGTTACGGCTCAGTCGCGGCCGGCCGACTCCGGGCTGAACGCGGGCAGGCACACGGCGATGTACTCGGCCCCTTCGGGACCGGCGCTGTATCTGACCTTCTCCCCCGGCGAGGTCACCACCGACTGCCCCGCCTCGACCTCGGTCGTGCCCTCCGCGTGCTCCACGATCACCGTGCCGCGCAGGACCACGGTGTACTCGGCGAACGACGGCGTCTGGGCGGGCTCCTCCCAGCCGGCCGGCGCGACCATGCGGGCGATGGAGATCGTCTCGTCGCCGCTGCTGACCCGGCCCACGTGCTCGTCAATGATCTTGCCACCGGGCACCGGAATGCGGGCGGGACCGCCCTCGATCTTTCTCACCACCAGCCCAGGCTAGCCTCTTCCATTGTTTCGGGGTGTGCGGGGTGTCCCCGCAGGGAGGTTAATGGGCCACGTCGACGATCAGGCGGCTGGGTGCGCCCTGCTCCTGGATCTGGAACGCGGCCCGCCTGTCCAGCACCAGACCGATGCCGACGCGGCCCTCGAAGTCGCCGGTCCTGACGACGTCGGCGAGGTTGCGCAGTTTGGCGTGGTAGATCGGGCCGCCCTCCCACGTGGGCGTGCCGTCCTCGTCGTGGGCCTGGGAGGGGAAGAGCGTGACGAGGAGGTACGCGCCGCCGCGGATGTCGATCGGCCGGCCGGAGCCGTCCTCCACGAACTCGTCCACCCATCGCACGTTGTAGCCGGGTATCTCGCCGTCGAGGTCGATGACCACGCGGTCGTACGTCCTGTGCCCGGCGTACCGCACGCCCGTCACGATGGCGGGCTCGATGCCGTCGCGCCGGACGTCCACCTCGGCGGTGCTCGTCGGGACGTTGCGGCCGGGAGTGTCGCGGGCCGTGGCGGATGACCTGGTCGGTCCGGGCGATCCGGGCAGGGCGGCCTGCTGGGCCGGGCCACAGGCGGTGAGCGCGGCGAGACAGGCCAGCGAGGCCAGGGCGCGCGAGCGCGACGACCGGCGGCCGGGCGGGGATGGCGAGCGCATGCCCGGTAGATGCCCCGCCCCGCCTCGCCGCAAGCCGCGTTTCCGCAGATCGCGCCGCTCCTTCGGGCCGGCAGCCGGGCGAAACACGCAAACGGTCCCGCATCGCGCGGGGCCTGTGGCCGGGCGAAACGTGCGAACGGCATCGTGAAAGGGCCCATGGCCGGGCCGTCCGGTGCATGGCGCCCGCCGTACCGGCCCGGACACGTCCGGGACGGAGCCGGGCGAGCCAACCGTCCTGGAAGAACGTATGCAATTGCATTCACCGAGGTGGTACCCTCCGCGACATGGACGAGGAGTTCGTGGTCGGCACCTGGCACTACGTCCTGGCCAAGCACGCCAAGGCCATGTGCGCCCTGGAGCGCGAGCTGGGCGACCGGCACGGCCTGGGTCCCAGCGAGTTCGAGGTGCTCGACCGGATCGTCCACCACGACAGGAAGCTGCGCATCCAGGAGCTCTGCGACGAGGTCCACCTGAGCCAGAGCGCCCTGTCACGGGTGGTGGCGCGGCTGGAGAAGGGTGAGCTGGTCTCGCGCGGCGTGTGCGACGCCGACCGGCGGGGCGTCTACGTGTCCATCACCGACGCGGGACGGGCCCGGCACGCCGAGGCCCTCCCCACGCAGCGCGCCGTCCTGCTCCAGATCTTCGCCGGCGCCCCCGCCCCGAGCGGGGTCGTTGTCACGGGGCGGTGACGCGTTCGATGATCAGTGGCGGCCGTGCCACGTCCGCGGGGCCCACCGCGTAGCCGCCGCCCAGCGCCTCCAGCGCCCGCTCGAAGCGGGCCGTCTCGTCGGCGTGGAGGGTCAGCAGCGGCTGCCCCTCGCGCACCGGGTCACCGGGCTTGGCGTGCAGCGTGATGCCCGCCCCCGCGGAGACCGGGTCCTCCTTGCGCGCCCGGCCAGCGCCGAGCCGCCAGGCGGCCAGCCCGACGGCGTACGCGTCGAGCCGGGTCAGCACGCCCGACGCCGGCGCCCGCACCGTGGTGGTCTCGGCCGCCCTGGGCAGCGGGGCTCCGGGGTCACCGCCCTGGGCGGCGATCATGCGGCGCCAGGAGTCCATCGCCGAGCCGTCGGCCAGCGCCTTCGCCGGGTCCTTGCCGGACACCCCGGCGGCGGCCAGCATCTCCCGCGCCAGGCGTACGGTCAGCTCCACCACGTCGGCGGGCCCTCCGCCGGCCAGGACCTCGACGGCCTCCTCGACCTCCAGGGCGTTGCCCACGGCCCGCCCGAGCGGCCGGTCCATGGCCGTCAGCAGCGCGACCGTGCGCACGCCCGCGTCCGTGCCGAGCGCGACCATGGTCTCGGCCAGTTCCCTCGCCGTCCCCGGGGTCTTCATGAACGCCCCCGAGCCGACCTTCACGTCGAGGACGAGCGAGCCGGTGCCCTCGGCGATCTTCTTCGACATGATCGAGGAGGCGATCAGCGGGATGGACTCCACGGTGCCGGTGACGTCGCGCAGGGCGTACAGCTTCTTGTCGGCGGGCGCGAGGCCCGAACCGGCGGCGCAGACGACCGCCCCGGCCTCGCGCAGGACGTGCAGCATCTCGTCGTTGGAGAGCGAGGCGCGCCAGCCGGGGATCGACTCGAGCTTGTCGAGCGTGCCGCCGGTGTGGCCGAGGCCGCGGCCGGACAGCTGCGGCACGTACGCCCCGCACGCCGCCACGAGCGGCGCCAGCGGCAGCGTGATCTTGTCGCCGACCCCGCCGGTCGAGTGTTTGTCGGCGGTGGGGCGGTCGAGCGCGGACCAGTCCATACGCTCGCCCGAACGGATCATCGCCTGGGTCCAGGCGGCGATCTCGCGCCGGTCCATTCCGTTCAGCAGGATCGCCATGGCCAGCGCGGACATCTGCTCGTCGGCCACGCCGCCGCCGGTGTAGGCGTCGATCACCCAGTCGATCTGGGCGGTGGTCAGCTGGCCGCCGTCGCGCTTGGCGCGGATGACCTCGATCGCGTCCATCACGAGCTCCGGCTGAGGTCCTGCGGGCCGAACGCGTACGGCAGGATCTCACGCATCGGCTTCGGCCCGTCCACGGTCTCGACCAGCAGGTCGTCACCGCCGAACTCGTAGAGGAGCTGGCGGCAGCGCCCGCACGGCATCAGCAGCTCGCCGTGGCCGTCGACGCAGGTGAAGGCCACCAGCCGGCCGCCGCCCGACTGGTGCAGCGCCGACACCAGGCCGCACTCGGCGCACAGGCCGACGCCGTAGGAGGCGTTCTCGACGTTGCAGCCGGTGACCACCCGGCCGTCGTCGACCAGCGCCGCCGCCCCCACGGGGAACTTGGAGTAGGGCGCGTACGCGTTGCGCATGGCCTCGGCGGCCCTGGCGCGCAGGGTCTCCCAGTCGATGCTCAATGTTGATCCCCCCTGCGATAGCTCACGCCGTCGGCCTTGGGCATGCGCAGCCGCTGCGAGGCGACCAGCAGCACGATCAGCGTGAGCACGTGCGGCGTGATGTAGACGAACTCGTTCGGCAGCTGGTCGACGGTCAGCCAGAGCCAGAACAGCACGACCATACCCGCGGCGGCGGCGGCCATCATCGTGTACTCCTTGGCGCCTCTGGTCACCATCTCGGCCGGTTCGCCCGACGCCAGCTGGCGGCGTACCTGCTGGCCGAGGTAGATCAGCAGCAACACCGCGCCGAACAGGAAGAACGAGGTGACCGCCCCGGAGCTGCGCAGCTGCAGGCCGTCGGCGTAGCCGAACAGCGCGGCGCCGCCGGCGAGCCCGCCGGGACGCCAGTTGCCGAAGATCATGGCGGCCAGGCCGATGAAGCCGCGGCCCAGCGTCTGCCCCTCCACGTATTTCGTGGAGACGAAGACGAGGAACACGCCGCCGAGCCCGGCGAACGCGCCCGAGATGACGACGGCGACGTACTTGATCAAGTAGACGTTCACGCCGAGCGACTCGGCCGCCCACGGGTTCTCGCCCGCCGAGCGCAGCCGCAGGCCGAAGGCCGTGCGCCAGAGCACGAAGAACGTCAGCGGCAGCAGGAGGACGGCCAGGACCGCCAGCACGTTGACGTTGTGGGTGAGCCCGCGCAGGATGCCGGCGAGGTCGGACAGCAGGAACCAGTGGGTGCTCTCCAGCTTCCCGAGCAGGTCGGGCCCGTCCGACAGCACCGGCAGGCTGACCCGCGGCGGCAAGGTGATCGCGGGCGAGGTGGTGATGCCGGCGCCCGCGTCCGCCGCCTGGGTGCCCTCCTTGTAGAGCACCTCCGACAGGAAGCGGGTGACGCCGGGGCCGAGCAGGTTGATCGCGACGCCGCTGATGATGTGGTCGACGCCGAACGACACGGTGGCGATCGCGTGCAGCAGCCCGCCGAGCGCGCCGCCGAGCAGGCCCGCGACCAGCGCGGCCACGGCGCCCCACTGGTATCCGGCCCAGCCGGCGAACCAGGTGCCGAGCACCATCATGCCCTCGAGGCCGATGTTGACCACGCCGGCCCGCTCGGCCCACAACCCGCCGAGGCCGGCCAGGCCGATCGGCACCGCGAACAGCAGCGCGGATGCGAACGTGCCGGACGAGGTGATGTCGGTGTAGCCCGACACGACCCGGACCAGCGACAGCAGCAGGAGGAGCACGGCGACGCCGAGGAGCGCCACGTGGTATTTCCCGACCCTGGTCATGCTCCCACCTCAACCGGAGAGTTCCCGCCGAGCTGCCGGGCGGCCCGGCGTTCTTCGACTCTGAGCGCGAGGCGGTTGGTCACCTCGTTGGCCACGACGACCAACAGCACGATCACGCCCTGCATGATCGTGATGACGGACGGCGGCACGTCCGCGATCTGCAGCGCGCCCTGCGCCCGGTCGAGGAACGCGAACAGCAGCGCGGCGATCGCGATGCCCACGGGCTTGTTCCTGCCGAGCAGCGCCACCGCGATGCCGAGGAAGCCGAGCCCGGGGGTGAAGTTGGAGTTGAAGGCGCCCCGGTCGCCGAGGATCTCGGGCAGGCCGATGAGCCCGGCGATCGCGCCGGACATCACCATCGCCGCGATCACCATCGTCCTGGGGTTGACGCCGGAGGCGAGCGCCGCCGGGCCGTTGAGCCCGCTGGCCTTGACGTCGAAGCCGAACCGGGTGCGCTCCAGCACCACCCAGACCACCAGGCCGAGCACGACCGCCACGAGCAGGAATCCCCACACGCCGCCGCCGCGGGTGGGCGGGAGCATGCCGAACCAGTCGAAGAAGAAGTTCAGGTTGGGGAACATGGCCGACTCGGGGAGGTCCGGCGTCGTCGTGGTGAGCTCGCCCTCGGCCCGCTGCCCCGTGAACGGGCCGCGTACGAGGTAGGAGGTCAGGCTGAGCGCGATGTAGTTCAGCATGATCGTGGAGATGACCTCGTTCACGCCCCTGGTCACCTTCATGACCGCGGGGATCAGCGCGTAGAGGCCGCCGACGACCGCGGCGACCAGGATGATCACCGCGATCTGGATCGGCTTGGGCGCCGTGAACGTCGAGCCCACGTAGGCCGCGCAGATGGCCGCCAGGCGGTACTGGCCCTCCACGCCGATGTTGAAGAGGTTCATGCGGAAGCCCACGGCCACCGCAAGACCGGCGATGAACAGCGGCACCGCGCGGTTGAGGAAGGCCGCGATGCCGTTCGACTGCGACCGGGCGCTCGCGCCGAAGTCGAAGAAGGCGGCGAACGCGGCGAGCGGGTCGGCGCCCGCGGCGACGATGGCGACACTGCAGATCGCGATCGCCAGGACGATGGCGACGGCGGCGCCGGCGACGGTGAACAGCGCCCGGTTGAGCCCCGCGGGCATCACGACTCCTCAGTGCCGGCGATGGCGCCGGTCATGTAGCCGCCCAGCCGCTCGGGCGTGATGTCGGACGGGTCGAGCGCGGCCACGAGGCGGCCGCGGTAGATCACCTGGATGCAGTCGGACAGGCCGATCAGCTCGTCGAGGTCGGCGGAGATGAGCAGCACGGCCAGCCCGGCCGCCCTGGCCTCGCGCAGGTGGTCCCAGATCGCGGCCTGAGCGCCGACGTCCACGCCCCGGGTGGGGTGGGCGGCGATGAGGAACAGGGGCTCGCCGCTCATCTCGCGGCCCACGATCAGCTTCTGCTGGTTGCCGCCGGACAGCGCCAGGGCCAGCGTGTCGACGCCGGGCGTGCGTACGTCGTAGCCCTCGACGATGCGCCAGGTGTCGGCCTTGGCGGCTCCCCGGTTGATCCAGATGCCGCTGCGCGCGGGTTTCCTGGTCTGGTGGCCGAGCACGCGGTTCTCCCACAGCGACGCCTCCAGCAGCAGGCCCTGGCGGTGGCGGTCTTCCGGGATGTAGCCGATGCCGGCCTCCCGGCGTCTCAGCGTGGACCAGCCGCTGAGGTCCTGCTCGCCCAGCGCGATGCCGCCGTGCGCCGGGCGGATGCCCATGATCGCCTCGATCAGCTCGCTCTGGCCGTTGCCTTCGACGCCGGCCAGGCCGAGGATCTCGCCCTTGTGGATCTCGAAGGACACGTCGTCGAGCAGCAGCCGGCGGCCCTCCTCGCGCAGCAGGTCGACGTAGCGCTCGACCGGCATGCCCTTGGGCACGGCGCGGTGGCCGTCGGCCTCCATGGTGAGGTGCGACACCTTCAGCATCACCGTGTCGGTCACCGTGGACTCGCGCGTCTCGGGCGTGGGCAGCTCGCTTCCCACCATCAGCTCGGCGAGCTGCCGGGCGGTCACCTCGTGGGGATCGACGCTCGCGACGGTGGTGCCGCGCCGGATCACGGTGATCTCGTCGGCGATGTCGAGCACCTCGTCGAGCTTGTGGGAGATGAAGATGACCGTCAGGCCTTCGGCCGTGAGCTCGCGCAGGTTCTGGAAGAGCTCGTCGACCTCCTGCGGGACGAGCACGGCGGTCGGCTCGTCGAGGATGAGGATGCGGGCGCCGCGGTAGAGGACCTTGAGGATCTCCACGCGCTGGCGGTCGCCGACGCCGAGGTCCTCCACCAGCCTGCCGGGATCGACGCGCAGGCCGTGGGTGGCGGCCAGCTCGGTGATGCGCTTCGTGGCCGCGCCGACGTCGAGCCTGCCGGCCTTCGTCGGCTCGGCGCCGAGGATGATGTTCTCCAGCACGGTGAAGTTGTCGGCCAGCATGAAGTGCTGGTGGACCATGCCGATGCCGGCGTCGATGGCGTCGCTCGGCGAGCGGAAGCTGACGTCCTGGCCGCCGACCTTGATCGTCCCCTCGTCCGGCTTCTGCATTCCGTAGAGGATCTTCATCAACGTCGACTTGCCGGCGCCGTTCTCCCCGACGATCGCGTGCACCGTGCCCTGCCGGACGGAGATGTGGATGTCATGGTTGGCGACGACGCCGGGGAAGCGCTTGGTGATGCCCTCGAGCTCGACGGCGGGTCTCGCCGTGTCGAGGGTGTCCGAGCTCATGTGCTCACCGCTCCCAGGTCGTCGGTCGGTGCTGGCTCACTTCGCCTCTCCTAGCGGCAGGGCGGCATGGGCGAAGGCCCGAAGTTGCGGACTCCGGGCCCTCGCGTGGTCATGTGCCTGATTACGGCTTGGCCGGGACCGTGATCTTGCCCTCGACGATGTCCTTCTTGGCCGCGTCGAGCTTGTCCTTGATGTCGTCGATCTCGCCGCCCGTGGTGGCCAGACCGACGCCGTCGACCTTGAGGTCGTAGGTGATGTTGGAGCCGCCCTTGGCGCCGCCCTGGAAGGCCTTGACGAACTCGAACACGCCGACGTCGACGCGCTTGAGCATCGAGGTCATGATGACCGACTGCAGGTCGCTCTCCTTGACCGTCTGGCGCTGGTCGGAGTCGACGCCGATGGCCTTCTTCTTGGCCGCGGCGGCCGCCTGGAACACGCCGAGGCCGGAGTCGCCGGCGGCGTGGTAGACGATGTCGGCGCCGTCCTGGAACATCTTCTCGGCCGCGACCTTGCCCTTGTCGGGGGCCTTGAACCCGGAGAAGTCACCGTCAGGGGTCAGATACTTCACGTCGATCTTGGCGTCCGACTTGACCGACTTCACACCGGCCTCGAAGCCCGCCTCGAATTTCTTGATCAGGTCGTTCTCGACGCCGCCGACGAAGCCGACGTGGCCGCTTTCCGCCTTGGTCGCGGCGGCGACACCCGCCAGGTAGGAGCCCTGCTCCTCGGCGAACAGCAGGCCGGTCACGTTGGGCGCGTTGGAGGCGGAGTCGACGACCGCGAACTGGATGTCGGGGTATTCCTCCGCGGTCTTCTTGATGTCCTCGCCGTAGGCGAAGCCGACTCCGATGATGGGGTTGTAGCCGGCGTCGGCCAGCTGGCGCAGCAGGTCGCCGCGGTTGGAGCCGTCGGAGGCCGGGCTCAGCTCCTTGATCTCGGCGCCGAGCTCCGTCTTGGCCTTCTCCAGGCCCGCGTACGCCGCGTCGTTGAACGACTTGTCGCCGCGCCCGCCGATGTCGAAGGCGAGACCGACCTTGAGCGCGCCCTCGGACTCGCCGGCCGGCGCCTCGCTCGCGGTGGTGCCCCCACCAGTGTCGCCGCCGCAGGCGGCCGCTGCCATGAGCATGACGCCGGCCACCGTGCCGACCGCCATCCTGCTGAATCGCTTGCCGAGCAAGGCGACTCCTTCCATTTCCCCGCCGTCTTCCTCCGCTGCGAGTTCGTCGCGCGCGCCAAGGAGCGTACGGCACCTGCACGGAAGATAGTTGGTTGACCAGGGCAGACCAAACCAGCACACGGTGTCGCAACCGCTCCGTTATCGACATCAAGCGCGTCCGTGACCTGAAGCGGGCGTCAGGCTCGGGAAAAGTTCTGCTCAAAGTTTGGGTCTCGATCGCCCTTGCCCCCGAGCAGATCATGGCGGACATTCCCAGCGACGGCGGAAAATTCCTACCGGAGCACCGTATGCATCCTTGCAAGGTCCTGTCCGTGCCCCTGGTCGCGTTACTCGTCGCGACCTTGACCGGCATCCCGCCCGCCACAGCCGACACCCCCGCCATCAAGATCGAGGGCAGCGCCACGCAGCCGATCTTCTCCAGGGCGGACGCCATCGCGCAGACCGTGTACGTCGAGGTCGAGGGGACCGACAGCGACAACGACGGCAAGCCGGACCGCGTCGCCGTGGACATCCTGCGGCCCAAGGAGACCGACGAGGGCCTCAAAGTCCCCGTGATCATGGAGGCCAGCCCCTACTACGCCGGCGGCAACGACGTCTCCAACCACCCCGTGGACGTCGACGAGAACGGCAACCCGCTGCCCGGCCTGCGCGCCGACGCGGCCAAGACGGTGCCCCAGCCCTTCGACGGCTACTACGACAACTACTTCGTCCCCCGCGGCTACGCCATCGCCCTGGTGGAGAACCTCGGCAGCGGACGCGCCACCGGCTGCCCGACCTCCGGAGACCGCAACGAGACGGCCGGCCCCAAGGCCGCGATCGACTGGCTGAACGGCCGCGCCAAGGGCTTCGACGCCGGCGGCGAGCCCGTCGAGGCCACGTGGTCCACGGGCAAGGTCGGCATGATCGGCGTCTCGTACAACGGCACGCTGCCGAACGCGGTCGCCGCGACCGGGGTCAAAGGACTGGAGACGATCGTCCCGATCGCCGCGATCTCCAGCTGGTACGACTACTACCGCGCCAACGGCGGCGTCCTGGCGCCGGGCGGATTCCAGGGCGAGGACCTGGACGTGCTCGCGAAATACGTGCTGACCAGGGAGAACGGCCAGGAGGTCTGCGGTGGGCTGATGGACCGGCTCACCGCCGAGCAGGACCGGATCACCGGCGACTACAGCCCGCTCTGGGACGCCCGCAACTACATGAACGACGTCGGCAAGGTCAGGGCGAGCGTCTTCCTGGTGCACGGGCTCAACGACTGGAACGTCAAGACCAAGCAGTTCGCGCAGTGGTGGTACGCCCTGGCCAGGCGGGACGTGCCGCGCAAGATCTGGCTGCACCAGGGCACCCACATGAGCCCCTTCAACCTGCGTACCGCCGAGTGGCTGCGGCAGCTGCACGGCTGGTTCGACCACTGGCTGCACGGCATCGACTCCGGCATCATGCGCGAGCCGCAGGCGGACGTGGAGAGCGCGGCCGGCCAGTGGGCCCAGCACGCCTCGTGGCCGCTGCCGGGGACGGCCACGGTGCCGCTCTGGCTGGGCTCGGGCGCGAAGCTGAGCCTGCTGCCGCGCCCGCTGTCGCGCAAGGAGTCGTTCACCGACCAGAAGTCCAGGACGGCCGAGCAGCTCGTGGAGGCCTCGGGGTCCGATCCGAACCGGCTGGCGTACACGACCGGCACGCTCCCCACCGACGTGCGCATCTCCGGCACGCCCACGATCTCGGTGCGGGCCTCGCTGAAGGACGGTGCGTCGCCGTACCTGACGGCGTTGCTGGTGGACTACGGCACGGACGAGCGCCCGAACGGCACCCTCGTCTCGACCGGCCAGAGCTACTGCTATGGCGAGAGCGTCCCCGACGACTCCGGCTGCACGACGCTGAGGAGGCTCGGCACCGCCGTGACCCCCTACAAGATCGTCACCCGGGGCTGGCTGGACGTGCGCAACCGGCACCGCCCGGACCGGACCGAGCCGCTGCGGCCCGGCAAGGAATATGGCTTCACCTGGGACTTCCAGCCGACCGACTACGTGTTCAAGAAGGGACACCGGCTGGGCCTGGTGATCATGTCGACCGACGTCGACTACACCCTGCGCTATCCGCCGGGCACCAGGATCACGGTCGCGCCGGGGCACTCGTCCCTGCGGCTGCCCGTGGTGTGGGGCCGGCTGATGTGATGGGGAGGCCCGCCGCGCGCGCGGCGGGCCGTCACGCCAGGGCGGAGGTGATCGAGTCGAGCGGGCCGACCTCCCACAGCGCGGTCAGCGCGGTGGTGGCCATCACCCGCACGCCCATCGAGATCGCCTTCTCGTCGACGTCGAACGTGCCCTGGTGGATGTCGTAGGTGAAGCCGTCGGGCGAGCGCGTGCCGAGGCGGGCGAACGCGCCGGGGATCGACTCGAGATACCAGGCGAAGTCCTCGCCGCCGAGCGACTGCTGCGTCGGGACGACCGCGCCCGCGCCCAGCGCGCGCTCGGCGGCCTCGGTCAGCATCTCGACGCTGACCTCGTCGTTGACCACCGGCGGCACGCCGCGCGTGTAGTCCATCGTGGCCTCGACGCCGTAGGCGCCGGCCACCGACTCCAGCAGCGACTTGATCAGGTCGGGGGCGGCGTGCCAGGCGTTCTCGTCGAGGCAGCGGACCGTGCCCTCGGCGACGCCGTCGTCGGGGATCGCGTTGGCGGCCGAGCCGGCCTCGACCTTGCCCCAGACCAGGCTGAGGGACGAGCGCGGGTCGACGCGGCGCGACAGCGCGGCGGGCAGCTCGGTGAGGATCTTGGCCAGCGCGAAGACGAGGTCGGCGGTCAGGTGGGGGCGGGCGGTGTGGCCGCCGGGGCCCGAGACCCTGATGGCCAGCTTGTCGCAGGCGGAGGTGATCGGGCCGTTCCTGAGCCCGAGCTGGCCGACGTCGACGCGGGGGTCGCAGTGGAGGCCGAAGATGCGGTCGACGCCGCTGATGCCGCCGTGGGCCATGACCTCGAGCGCGCCGCCCGGCAGCTCCTCGGCGGGCTGGAAGATCAGGCGTACGCGGCCGGGCAGCAGGCCGGCGGCGGCCTGCTGGGCGAGGAAGAGCGAGGTGCCGAGCAGGATCGTCGTGTGCACGTCGTGGCCGCAGGCGTGGCAGACCCCGGCCACGGTCGAGTGGTAGGAGACGTCCTTCTCGTCCTGCAGCGGCAGCGCGTCGATGTCGGCGCGCAGCGCGATGGTCGGGCCGTCGCCGCTGCCCACGTCGCAGATCAGGCCGGTGCCGCGGGGCAGCACCGAAGGGGCCAGGCCGGCGGCCGTGAGCCGTTCGGCGATGCGCTGTGTCGTGCGGTATTCGGCGAAAGCCAGTTCAGGGTGCATGTGGAGGTCGCGGCGGAACGCCACGAGATCCTGCTCGCTCTCCGCCAGGAACGCGTCGAGTTCTCCCCGAAGCTCACGTCCCCGCATATGTCACCGTCCCGTCCCAATGCCGCACTGCCCCGAACGTCTCGGGCAACGCGGCTGATGCGCTGTGAAAACTCGTCCATCCCCGCGGGGCGCCCGGATCGGGCGACCGCTCGGCGACGCAAGAACACACCCACTGGTGTCAGGTGCGCGAGATCGTCAGTACGGGCTTGCGTTCGTCGGTCGCGAGTGCCGCCGCGGCCCGGGAGCACAGCGGTCGGCCGTGAGCCCGATGGCGATGCTTCGACTTTATCGTCCCCGCGCGGCTTCCCGGCGACAGATACACCAAAAGTTAGCCGATGGCATGCCCGTAACCTGGGGTGGGTCACACAGCGTCAGGGGTTGCGTGATCCCGAAATAGTCACAAGGGATCAGTAGATGGTGACCCGTTGTCGCCAGTTCCAAACGTGGTCAGCGATTCCGAATCCTGTCACCTTCCGTCATGGTCATCACACTTCGACGATGGCTGCCTCTGGGAAGAATGCGTGCTTCACTCGCTATATGATCACTAATATCCCGTTCGGGGCGAAGTATGCTGGGTTGAGCATCTTCGAGCCGGTCGAGGGGACCCTGGTGGTCGTGCCCTCGCTCTCGCTTCCGCAGGACGAGCTCCGCCGCATCACGGGAGTCAGGTCGTACGAGGAGCGCCTGCTCTTCCTGCTGCTCACGCTGCGGGAGCCCGGGGTCAAGGTGATCTATCTCTCCTCCGCCCCCATCGATCCCGACATCATCGACTATTACTTCAGTTTCCTCCCCGACCCTGACGACGCCGCCAAGCGCCTCACGCTGATCACCCTCGACGACCCCTGGTCTCAGCCGTTGACCAGGAGCCTGCTCTCCCGTCCCGACGTGATGGAGCAACTGCGATCGGCGATCGACGGCGACGCCTGGCTGGTGCCGTTCGTCCTGAGCGAGCTGGAGGAGGAGCTCGCCTCGTCACTCAACGTGCCCCTCTACGGTCCGGCCACGTCCCTTTCCTATTACGGCTCCAAGAGCGGCGCCCGCGAGGTGGGACACGAGGCGGGCGTGCCGATGCCGCGCGGCTTCGGCGACCTGCGGACCGAGGTCGAGATCGAGGAGGCGATGGAGGCGGTGCCGGGCGAGCGGGTGATCGTCAAGCTGAACGACGGTTACTCCGGGCTCGGCAACGTGATCGTCGACAAGGCCGACCGGTCGCTGACCCGCTTCTCCGCGGCGGGAGAGACCTGGGCCAGCTACACCGCCAAGATCCAGGAGCGCGGCGCGGTGGTCGAGGAGTACATCGAGCACCGGCCGCTCTACTACCCGAGCGCGCTGGCCTGCATCACGCCGGGCGGGGACGCGCGCGTGCTGGCCACGCACGACCAGATCCTCGGCGGCGACAGCGGCCAGGTCTACCAGGGCTGCACGTTCCCGGCGGCGGACGAGTACCGCTCCGAGGTGGGCGCGTCGGCCGGCGGGATCGCCCGTACGCTGGCCGAGCGGGGCGTGGTGGGCGTGTTCGGGATGGACTTCTTCGCGCTCAAGGCCGACGCCGGGTACGCGGCGCTGCTGTGCGAGATCAACCTGCGGATCGGCGGCACCACGCATCCGTTCGGCGCCGCCATGCTCACGACCGGGGCCACGTACGATGCGGCCACCGGTCTCCTCATGGCCGGAAGTCAGCCGAAGTTCTACACCGCGACCGACAATTGCGCTTCGGTCTGCCTGCGCGGGCGCACTCCCGGCGAGATCGTCAGGACCGCCGAGCGGCTCGGGGTCGGGTTCGACCCCGAGCGGCGCACCGGGAACGTCTTCCATCTGCTCGGCGCCGTGCCCGAGCACGGCAAGCTGGGCTTCACCTCGATCGGGAACTCGCGGGAGGAGGCCGACGAGCTGCACGCGCTCACCCGGCGTCTCTACTGCGGCCCGTGACGGAACCACCGCCCGTGCCACGCAGCCCGCGCCAGCCGATGACCGCCAGGATGACGGCGAGCACGACGTTCACCACGACGAGGATGCCGTGCACCACGTAGAAGCTGGTCGGATGGCCGTCGGCCAAGTTAAACCCCAGGTTGATCCACTCGAAGATCATGAATCCGCCGAGGATGATGAGGAATCCGGCGATCTTTCGCGACATGCCCATCTCTCTAGTATCGAAGCTGGATCTCCGGGGGATGTGTCGCCACATGGGCATTCACACGGAGCTACGCTGAGACCGCCATGTGGACGAAAATCATGCCAATTGCGGCATTCATCGCCTCAGTCTCGCTCACCGGCGGGACCGCCTACGCCGCACCGACGACACCGGTCGGCGGCGAGGCGCTGGGCCGCCGTGGCCTGGTGTCGCCCGACGGCGTCAAGAAGCCTCCCAAGAGCAAGGCTACGTCGTACGTCATCGCGGACGTCACCACGGGGAACGTGCTCGCGGCGAAGGACGCCCATGGGCGTTACCTGCCGGCCAGCACACTCAAGGCGCTGACCGCGCTCACGCTCATCCCCAAGCTCGACAAGAACCGCGAGATCCGGCCGAGCCGCAACGCCTGCAACCAGGAGGGCAGCGCGGTCGGCCTGTCCGTCAAGGCGAAGTACAAGGTCGAGGACCTGTTCAAGGGCCTGATGATGTCGTCGGGCAACGACGCCGCCATGGCCCTGGCCGAGACGAACGGCGGCCTGGACAAGACCATGCGTGACATGAACGCCGAGGCCAAGCGGCTGCAGGCGAACGACACGGTGGCCAAGACGCCCAGCGGCCTGGACAAGCCGGGGCAGAGCAGCTCGGCCTACGACCTGGCGCTGATCGCCCGCGCCGGACTGGCCAATCCCGACTTCAAGCGCTACATCAGCACGAAGACCGCGAACTTCCCCGCGCCCAAGGGCAAGCACTACCAGATCAGCAACCACAACAAGCTGCTCTGGCGGTACAAGGGCATGATCGGCGTCAAGAACGGCTGGACCTCGAAGGCGAGGGCCAGCTTCGTCGGCGCGGCCACCCGTGGCGGCCACACGATCGTGGTGAGCATCATGCGGCACGAGGGCTTCTTCTGGGACGAGGTCGCCAAGCTGCTCGACTGGGGCTTCTCGGTGCGCGGCAAGGCGGCACCGGTCGGGAAGCTCGTCGACCCGCTCCCCGACCCGCGGGCCGCCGCGCCCAAGCCGGATGCCTCCACGTCCGTCACGCCCGCCGCCCAGCCGGCGCTGCTGGACAGGGCCGCCTCGAAGCAGACCGACTCCACCAAGACCGTGGGTGCGCTCGTGATCGGCGGCGGGCTGCTGTTCGGCCTGATCTGGCTCGCGTACGGGATCCGCCGCAAGCGCGGCAGGTCACGGCTCTGACGACGTCCCCGGCGCGGGCACCGGCGACGGAGACGGCGGCGGGCTGAACCCCGCCGTCGACGTCCACGCGGCGACGAAGAGCACGAGCCTGGCCGAGATGTTGATCCAGACCAGCAGGCCGACGATGACCGCGAACGCGCCGTAGACGGGGTTGCTCAGCGTGTGCCCGAGCAGCAGGGTCGCCGCCTGCTTGAGCACCCCGAACACGAGGGCGCCGAGCAGCGCGCCCTTGGCGATCGCCCGGAACGGCAGCCCGGCCTTGGCCACCCACCCGAGCAGGATCACGAACAGCAGCCAGTCGGCGCCCACGCTCGCCACCACTCCGGCGATCCTGAGCCCGAGCGTCACCAGCATGGACGAGCCGCCGAAGAGCGCGTGCAGCACCTTGTCCGTGGCCGTGGTGGCGAACCCGGCCACCAGCACGGACAGGATCATCGTCGCCCCGACGATGACGAGCGAGGCGAGGTCGCGCAGCTTGCCGGCGACGAAGCCGAGCGGCGGCGCGGTCGTCATCGACATCTCGCGCAACGCCTCGCGCAGCGCGTCGAGAGCGCCGAGCCCGGCGTAGAGGAGACCGAGCAGGCCGATGATCCCGGCGGTTTCCCTGGCCTGGGCGATGCCCTCGAGGTCGAGGTGGGGGGCGAGACCGGGCAACCGCTCGGCGATCGCCCGCTGCAGCGCGTCGCGGGTGGCTTCGCTGGTCGCCACCGCGAACCCGAGCACCGCGTACGACAGCGAGAGGAGCGGGAAGAAGGACAGGAAGGCGAAGTAGGTGACCGCGCCGGCCAGCCGGTCGCCCGACTGCAGCCGGTAACGCTGCACCGTCATGATGAGGTGGTCGATCGACGGCCGGCGGACCCGCCAGTCGTCCACCGTGCGCCGGCCCCAGGCCTTCACCGGCTCGAACCGCTCCGCCAGACTCGCCATCCCACTCCCATTCCCCTGCCGATCACCCTTTCACGAGCGTGCCGCCATCACCTCCCCTGAGCAGGGCGGAATCCAGTACAGGCGATCTTCGTGGGCCCTAGCCTGTGCAGTTAGGACCGACCCAGGAGGCGCCACGCCCATGGCCGAAATCAGCACCGGGCAGATGGTCAGGCTCCAGCGCGAACGAAGGGGCATGAGCACCACCGCGCTGGCGACCCAGGCCGGCTGCACCGCCAGGCACATCGAGCTGATCGAACACGGCAAACGCACCCCGTCACTCCCCCTCCTGCGGGAGATCGCCAAGGTGCTCGGCGTACGCACCACGGTCCTCTTAGGAGAGACGCCGCGCGACTCCCACGAGCCGAGCCGCCCGCAGATCCGCGACATCGAACGCGCGCTGTTCACCTGCCGCACGCTGACCCCCGACCTCGAGCCGCCCGACGCCGAGCAGCTCACCGAACGCGTGGCGGCGGCCCGCAACGCCTGGTTCACCTCGGCCCGCCGCTACTCGATCCTGATGGCGGCCCTGCCCTCGCTCATCTCCGACGCCGAGAACCTCGCGCTCGAACGCACCCCCGCCTCCCACGGCGTCGCGACCGACGCGTACCTGCTGGCCAGGGGCGTGCTCAAACATCTGGGCCGGGTGGACCTCGCCCACCTCGCCGCCGACCGGGCCATGCGCTTCGCCGAGGAGTCGGCCGATCCGCTGATGAGAGCGTGGGCGTACTGGAGCCTGGGGCAGTCGATGTTGTCCGACGACATGCACCAGATCGCGTACGACGTCGCCCGGCGGGGCCTCGAAGTGCTCGAACCCCACGTCGCCGGCGGAGACGAGCGCCACAGGAAGGCGCTCGGCGCGCTGCACCTGCTCGCCGCCGTCGGCGCCGCCCGCTCGGGCGACGACGACGAGGCCAGGGAACGGCTGCGCGGTCCCGCCACGCAGCTCGCGGAGCGGGTGCACGAGCACTCGGACGGCTACGACCTGGCCTTCTTCGGACCCACCAACGTCGCCATCCACATGGCCAGCGTCGAGAACGACGCCGGCCGCCCCGACGCCGTGCTGCGCATCGCCGACGACATCGACCTGCGCCGCACGCCGTCCATCGAGCGGCGGACCACCCACCTCGGCCACGTGGCCCGCGCCTGCGAGGACCTCGGCGACGACGCCGCCAGCCTGCTCCACCTGCTGCGCCTCGAGCGGGAGAGCCCCGAGGAGCTCGACCACAAGCCGCTGCTGAGAGAGATGGTCCGGGCTCTGGCACGGCGGGCGCGGCCCTCGTGGGCGCCGGAGGTCCGCTTCCTGGCCGAGCGGCACGGCATCCTGATCTGAGGAGCGAACTCTGAGTTCGGTCCATGCGAACTGGGAGATCCTTCGCCTCAGTTCGTCACCGTGCGGCGTCCTGGTGCCACTCTGCGTTCATGACCACAGCGCCAAGTGCCCATCTCGTCATGGAAAGACTGCTTCAGGAGGCGACGCGCGAGTTTCCCGGCTGGGATTTCGACCGCGGACCCTCCGGCTGGACGGCCGTCCGCGGCGAGACCCGGTTCACCCGGCCAAGCCTGGCCGCCCTGCGGGCGCTGCTGCGGGTGCACCGGGTCGTGCGGCGCGGCTGACCTCGCGCGGCCTCCCATGGGGGAGGCAGGAAATCTCCAAGGCCCCGCGCGACGCGGTTGGCCGGTGACGCGGACGGGGATGTTCGGGAGCCCGGCCCGGCGTTCGCGCGGGGTCGGGCGGGTTCGCTGATCACCGTCCGAGGAGATCACCATGAACGATCAGCGGTTCGGCGTCCACTCCGAGGTGGGCACGCTGCGCAAGGTCATCGTGCACCGGCCGGAGCTCAGCCTCAGGCGGCTCACCCCGGCCAACAGCGACCAGCTGCTGTTCGACGACATCCTCTGGGTCGAGCAGGCGCAGCGGGAGCACGACGCGTTCGTGGCCCTGATGCGCGAGCGCGGCATCGAGGTCCATTACCACCAGCAGCTGCTGGCCGAGGCCCTCGACACGGGTTTCGAGGCCAAGTGGCACGCCATCGAGGAGACCGTCACCCACCTGACGGTGGGCCCGGTCCTCGTCGACACCGTCAGGGAGACCCTGGCCGGGTGGAGCGGCGACCGGCTCGCCGCGGCCCTGATCGGCGGCCTGACCAAGGAGGAGTTCGGGACGGCCGCCCTGGAGCACTCCTCGCTGGTCGCCACGGCGGGCGAGAGCGGGGAGTTCATCCTGCCGCCGCTGCCCAACTCGCTCTACCAGCGCGACCCCTCGGCCTGGTTGTACGGCGGCGTCGCGCTGAACCCGATGTTCTTCCCCGTCCGGCTGCTGGAGACGATGAACCAGTCCACGATCTACCACCACCACCCGATGTTCGCGGGGCGCGACTTCGGCTTCTGGTATCCGTTCGCGGGTGACGACCGGCGTTTCAACGAGAAGGACTACGGCACGGCGGCGATGGAGGGCGGCGACATGATGCCCATCGGCAACAGGACGGTCGCCGTCGGCATCAGCCAGCGCACCACCACGCGCACCGTCGAGCACCTGGCGCTGTCGTTGTTCGCGGCGGAGGTCGCCGAGCGGGTCATCGCCGTCCACGTGCCGAAGAGCCGGTCGTACATGCACCTGGACACCGTCTTCACGCTGCTCGACGTCGACAAGGCCACGGCGTACCCGCCGTTCCTCGAAGCGGCGACCACCTACTCGCTGCGGCCCGGCGACAAGCCGGGCACCCTCGACGTGCGCCGCGACACCGGCTTCGTGAACGCGCTTGAGGAGTCGCTGGGCGTGCGCCGCCTGGACGTCATCCCCACCGGCGGCGACGACCACCAGCGGGCCCGCGAGCAGTGGGACTCGGGCAACAACTTCTTCGCCCTGTCGCCCGGGGTCGTGGTGGGCTACCGCAAGAACCAGTTCACCAACCGCAAGCTGCGCGAGCACGGCGTCGAGGTCATCGAGATCGACGGTTTCGAGCTGGGCAAGGGCCGCGGGGGCGCGCGCTGCATGACCTGCCCCGTCCTGCGCGACGACGTCTGAGCGCCCGTCGCACCCGCGGCGGCCGCTACGTCGTGGGCAGGAAGCCGACCCGGTCGCGGACCTGGGCCATCGTCTCCCTGGCCACCGCCGACGCGCGCTCGGCGCCGATCGCGAGCATCCGGTCGAGCTCCTTCTCGTCGGACAGCAGCTTCTCCGTGCGCTCCCTGATCGGCGAGAACGCCTCGACGACCGCCTCGGCCACGTCCTTCTTGAACGTGCCGTAGCCCTGCCCTTCGTAGCGGGCCACCAGGTCGGGGATGGACGTGCCGGTCAGCGCTGACTGGATGCGCAGCAGGTTGCTGATGCCCGGTTTGTTCTCCTCGTCGAACAGCACCTCGGAGCCGGTGTCGGTCACCGCGCGCATGACCTTCTTGCGCAGCGGGCCCGGCTGCTCCAGGACATCGAGGATGCCGGCGGGGCTGGAGGACGACTTGGACATCTTCGCCGTCGGGTCCTGCAGGTCGGTGATCTTCTCGACCTCCTTCAGGATGTACGGCTCCGGAAGCCGGAACGTCGCGCCGAACCGGTGGTTGAAGCGCCCGCCCAGGTCACGGGTGAGCTCGAGATGCTGCTTCTGGTCGGCGCCCACCGGCACGCGGTCGGCCTGGTAGAGCAGGATGTCGGCCGCCTGCAGGATCGGGTAGGTGAACAGGCCGACGCTGGCGGCGCTCTCCCCGAACTTGGCGGACTTGTCCTTGAACTGCGTCATCCTGGCCGCCTCGCCCATCCCGGTGAGGCAGTTGAGGATCCAGGCGAGCTCGCTGTGCTCGCGCACGTGCGACTGCACGAAGACGGTCGACCGCTCGGGATCGAGGCCGGCGGCGAAGAGCTGCGCGGCCGCCACGCGGCTGCGTCGGCGCAGCGCGTCGGGCTCGGTCGGCACGGTGATCGCGTGGAGATCGACCACGCAGTAGAACGCGTCGTGGGTCTCCTGCAAGGTGACCCACTGGCGGACCGCACCCAGGTAGTTGCCCAGGTGGAAGGAGTCCGCTGTGGGCTGGATGCCGGAGAGTACACGAGGTCTGGCCATAGCAGGCAATTGTGTCAGGAATCCTGGTCGGGCGGCGACTCGACGACCGGACGGCGTTTCACGCGTACCCTGGCGATACGGCGGCCGTCGAGCTCGGTGACGCTCATCTCGAAGCCCAGCACCTCCACCTTCTCCCCGACGACGGGCACGTGCCCCAGCATGGCCATGACAAACCCGGCCAGCGTCTCGTAGGGCCCGTCCGGCAGCCGGATGCCGGTCTCGGTGGCGAAGTCGTTCAGGTTCGTCAGGCCGTCGATCTCGATCTCGCCCGCGGGCAGGACCACGACGTCCTCCTCCACGTCGTACTCGTCCCTGATGTCGCCGATCAGCTCCTCGACGAGGTCCTCCAGGGTGACGATGCCCGCCGTGCCGCCGTACTCGTCCACCACGATGGCCAGGTGCTGGCCCTCCGCGCGCATCTCGTTGAGCGTGGTGAGCAGCCGCTTGGACGCGGGCACGAACTTCGCCGCCCTGATCGGCACGACCGCGCTGATCGGCTCGCTCCGCCCGGCCAGCTCGGGGTCGAGCAGGTCACGCACGTGCACGAACCCGACCACCTCGTCGTACGACTCGCGGTAGACGGGGAAGCGCGAGTGCGGGAGCGTGGCGGCCAGGCGGGCGGCGTCGTCCAGCGGCGTGTCCGCCTCCATGAACTCCACCTCCGTACGCGGCAGCATCACCTCCCTGAGCTGCCGCTTGCCCGCGGCGAACACCTCCGCGATCAGCTTGCGCTCGTCGGCGGTCAGGTCGGTGTGGCCGACCACCATCTCGCGCAGCTCCTCGGTCGTGACCTCCTCCCTGTCGGCCTTCGGGTTGCCTCCGAGCAGCCGGACCACGACGTCGGTGGACTTGGACAGCGCCCAGATGATCGGGCGCGACAGGGCGGCGAGCCGGTCGAGGAAGGGCGCCACGTACAACGACAGGCCCTCGGCCCGCTGCAGCGCCAGCCGCTTGGGGGCCAGCTCCCCCAGCACGAGCGACACGTACGAGATGGCCAGCGTCACCAGCACGAGCGCCATGACGGGGGCAACGGCCTCGGGCACCCGCCACCCTTCGAGCACGGGCACGAGCTGGGCGGCCAGCCGGTCGGCGCCGAACGCGGCCGACAACATGGTGGCCACCGTCACGCCGATCTGCACGGCGGACAGGAAACGGTTGGGGTCGCGGGCCAGCTTGGCCACACGCTCGCCTCTGCGGCCCCGCTGCGACATCTGGCGTACCTGGCTGTCCCTCAGGGACACCATCGCTATCTCGGCGGCGGCGAAGAAGCCGCCGATCAGAATGAACAGCAGAACCAGGGCGATGTTGGCCACGACGGTGTCAAACATGGTGGTTGGCAGCGTACTCGGCCGCTTTCCCGCGTATGCTGAACGGCAAGCCGTACAAAATCAAACATATTTGAACAGGAGTGAACATGAGGCTGCTGGTCACGGGTGGTGCCGGATACGTCGGCAGCGTCGTCGCGGCGCAGCTCGTCGAGGCGGGCCACGAGGTGACCGTACTCGACGACCTGTCGACAGGGCACGAGGACGCCGTGCCCGAGGGCGCCCGATTCGTGCGGGCGGACATCGCCCACGCGCACGACGCGCTCGACGGCGCCGACGCGGTGCTGCACTTCGCGGCCAAGTCGCTGGTCGGCGAGTCGGTGGCCAAGCCCGGACTCTACTGGGCCAACAACCTCGGCGGCACGCTGGCCCTGCTCGACGCCATGCGGGACAAGGGCGTGGCCAGGATCGTGTTCTCCTCGACCGCGGCCACGTACGGCGAGCCCGAACGCTCCCCCATCCAGGAGAGCGACCCGACGCGCCCCACCAACCCCTACGGCGCCTCCAAGCTGGCCGTCGACACCGCGCTGACCGCGTTCGCGCAGGTGCGCGGGCTCAGCGCGGTGAGCCTGCGCTACTTCAACGTGGCCGGCGCCCACGGCCGCTACCGCGAGCGGCACACGGTCGAGACCCACCTCATCCCCAACGTCCTGAAGGTCGCGACCGGCGAGCGCGACTCCGTGAGCGTGTTCGGCTCCGACTACCCGACGCCCGACGGCACCTGCGTGCGCGACTACATCCACGTGTTCGACCTGGCCAGGGCGCACCTGCTGGCGCTCGGGGCGATCACGCCGGGCGAGCACAAGATCTACAACCTGGGCAGCGGCACCGGCTTCAGCGTCCAGGAGGTGATCTCGGTCTGCCGCGAGGTCACCGGCCACGAGATCCCCGTCGTCGTGGGCGACCGCCGGCCCGGCGACCCGGCCGTGCTGGTCGCCTCGTCCGCGAAGATCCAGCGCGAGCTGGGCTGGAAGGCCGAGCGGGCGGCGTTGGGCGACATCGTCTCCGATGCCTGGAGAGCGCTTTCGCCAAACACCTGATATGAAGGCGAGATATGTGCTGGGATATCGAAACGTGAGGAGCTTTTCACCAAGGGTCACGAAGCTGCTCTACGGTGCCCTCGTCGTGGCGGGCAGCCTGATGGCCGCCGCCGGCGTGTTGTTCGCGACGTCGCAGCCGGCGCCGGCACTGCAGCCCACACCGGCGATCCTGCCCGTGCCGTCGATCCAGTCCGTGCCCGCCGCACCCGTTGTGCCCACCGCGGCCTGCCCCTAGCCGGGCGGGCCCACGAACGCGAACGCGCCCCCGTGACGACGAGGGCGCGCGTTTCGCGTTCGGGCGGTGCCTGCCGCTCAGATGAGGCCCAGCGACGTCACCGCGTCGCGCTCCTCCTCCAGCTCGCGCACGCTGGCGTCGATGCGCTCCCGGGAGAACGCGTCGATCTCGAGACCCTGGATGATCTCGAACGCGCCGCCGGCCGCGCGCACGGGGAACGACGAGATGAGCCCTTCGGGCACGCCGTAGGAGCCGTCGGAGACCACGGCCGCCGACGTCCACTCGCTGCCGTTAACCCAGTCGTGGACGTGGTCGATCGCGGCGTTGGCCGCCGAGGCGGCCGAGGACGCGCCGCGCGCCTCGATGATCGCGGCGCCGCGCTTGGCCACCGTCGGGATGAACGTGTCACGCAGCCAGTCGCCGTCGACCTGCTCGGCCGCGACCTTGCCGCCCACCTCGGCGTGGAACAGGTCAGGGTATTGGGTGGCGGAGTGGTTGCCCCAGATCGTCATCTTCTTGATCTCGGTGACCGGCACCTGAAGCTTGGCGGCCAGCTGCGACAGCGCGCGGTTGTGGTCGAGCCTGGTCATCGCCGTGAAGCGGTCTGCGGGCACGTCGGGCGCGTTGCGCTGGGCGATGAGCGCGTTGGTGTTGGCCGGGTTGCCCACGACCAGGACCCTGATGTCGTCGGCGGCGTGGTCGTTGATCGCCTTGCCCTGAGGGCCGAAGATGCCGCCGTTGGCGCCGAGCAGGTCGCCGCGCTCCATGCCGGCCTTACGCGGCATGGCGCCCACCAGCAGGGCGACGTTGGCGCCCGCGAAGGCGACGTCGGGGTCGTCGGTGATCTCGATGCCGGACAGCAGCGGGAACGCGCAGTCGTCGAGCTCCATCGCGGTGCCCTCGGCCGCCTTCACCGCCGCCGGGATCTCCAGCAGGCTCAGCCTGACCGGGACGTCGGCGCCGAGCAGTTGCCCCGACGCGATGCGGAACAGCAGCGCGTAGCCGATCTGGCCGGCTGCTCCGGTGACGGTCACCTTGACGGGCGCAGTGGCTGACGACGCCATGGCCTTCCCCTAACTCGCAGGACGATTCGTTGACCTTCGGGATGTTACCCGCACGTCATCAACAGGTTTCCATCGCGGGTACCTTCAGCTCCATTTCGAAATCGACCCTACCGAACCTGCTGGTCAGGAGCCGCTTGACGACACCCCTGGCGTAGAGGTCGGCGATGACGGCCTTGACCGCCTTGCAGGTCTTCACGTCGCCGTTCCTGATGCCGACCGCGTAACGCTCGTTGTTGAGCTTGGCGCCGAGGATCTTGTAGCGCATGCTCTCGCGCTGCGCGAAACCGGCCAGGACCACGTCCTCCCCCGGCACCGCGGCGACCTTGCCGCTTCTGAGCAGGTCCATGCAGGCGGCGTAGTCGCTGGCCGCCACCGGCTCGACCGTCACCTTCTCCTGCACCTCGCTGAGGGAAGAACTGCTCGGGGCGCAGACCTTCTCGCCCTTGAGATCGGCGATCGTGTCGTGGTCGCTGTCCGCGCGCACCAGCAGGTCGCGGTGCGCCAGGTAGTAGGGGCCGGCGAACTGTGTTCTGCCCTTGTCGATGGAGTACGCGGCGACGACGAGGTCGACCTGGCCCTTCTCCAGCGCGTCGGCCCTGTCGCCCCTGCTGACCTGGACGAACTTCGTCTCTTTCGCGCCGAGCTCCGCGGCGAGCTCTCTGGCGATGTCGACGTCGAAACCGTCGAAACCGTCGCCGTTGCGCAGGCCGACGCCGGGCAGGTCGCCCCGCACGCCGATCACGATCCGCCCGGTGCCGGCCACCTTGTCCACCACGCTCGGGCGGGAGGGATCGACCGTCTGCTCCGCCGTGCCGCCGAAGGGCAACGACAGCCAGCCGTTCATCGTCGCCGCCACCGCGGCGGCCGCGACGAGGGCGAGCGCGGCGGCCGCCGCGACCCCTGCCTTCGCCCACCGGCGCCGGCCGCGAGTGGCGAGCTTCTTCGCCGGGTACGGCGTCCCGCCGCCCTCAGACGGCCCCGTCTCGCCCGTGGGCGGCCCGGACTCGCCCGGAGGCGCCGTCTCCTGCCCTGCCGCGCTCTGAGGCCCCGTCGCGGCGTTCCCTGTCCCTGTGCCCGTGCCCGTGCCGGCGCCCGTTTCCGTCCCCGTCGCGGCGTGCCCCACCGCGGGCCAGGCCGTGCCGGCGTGGTGACCGGAACCGGTCTGATGGCCCGTGCCGTGGAACGGCCCCTGGCCCGTGCCGTGGGCCGGCCCGTGGGTCGGTACGGCGGAGGCCCGCCGGCTGGGGTGGTCGGTGATCGACCCCGCCGACACCCGGATGAACGGCGTCGTGTCGTCGCCCGCCAGCTGCACGCCCTTGGTGAGCACGGCCGTCGACGCCCCCGCCGTGGACGACTGCCCGAGCAGCCGCAGCAGGATCTGGTCGGCCGAGGGCCGCTCGGCCGGCGACTTGGCCAGCGCCGAGCTCACCACGCTCCGCAGCGGCTCCGGCATCATGTCGACGTCGACCTCGTGGTTGAGGATCCGGTTGAGCACCACCGCGATCGACTTGCCCTCGAAGACCGTCTCTCCCGTCGCCGCGAAGGCGATGGTCGCCCCCCACGAGAACACGTCGGTGTAGGGGCCGATGTCGTCGCCCGCGATCTGCTCGGGCGCCATGTAGGCGGGCGTGCCGATGGCCCGGCTGGTGATCGTGCCGGTGGAGTCGATGATCCGGGCGATGCCGAAGTCGACCACGCGCGGCCCGTCGGCGGCGATCAGCACGTTGTCGGGCTTGAAGTCGCGGTGGATGATCGAGGCGTGGTGGATGGCGGTGAGCGCGGTGGCGGTGCCGATGGCGAGGCGGTCGAGCGCCGTGCCGGTGAGCGGCCCGTCGGTCTCGACGAGGTCACGCAGCGCCTTGCCCTCGATGTACTCGCTGGCGATGTACGGGGTGTCACCGTCGAGGTCGGCCTCGATCACCCTGGCCGTGCAGAACGACGCCACCCGCTGCGCGGCCTTCAGCTCCCTGGCGAATCGCGACCGGGCGATGGTGTCGCCGCTGAACTTCACGTGCAGCAACTTGATGGCCGCACGCTCCCCCTCGTCGTTGACGCCGAGGTAGACGATGCCCTGACCGCCTTCTCCGACCCGTCCGGACAGCCGGAACGACCCCAGGTGGTCGGGATCGCCGGCCACCAACGGTGCGATTCGCGGCATTCGTCATCCCCACGTGTGCTTGACCCCAACGACGCAAACTTTACGACGCCCAGCCACTTCCCAGGGATTTGTTAAGCCTTCGAGACCTTGGGGGTTCGCCGGCGTGGCCATGGGCACGGTCGAATGTGCAGCAGACGATCACCAGGAGCCGCTGATCATGGACCGTCCCTACGACATCGTACTTTTCGGTGCGAGCGGGTTCACCGGCGCCCTCACCGCCGCCTATCTCGCCCGCGCCGCCGGCCCCGGCACGCGGTGGGCGCTGGCGGGGCGCGACCGGGCCAAGCTGGAGCGTCTCGGGCTCGACGTACCCATCCTGCTCGCCGACGCCACGGACGCCGGCTCGCTGGCCGAGCTGGCCCGCCGGACGCGCGTCCTGGCCACCACGGTCGGCCCCTACATCACGTACGGCGACCCGCTCGTCGCCGCGTGCGCCGACGCCGGCACCCACTACCTCGACCTCACGGGCGAGCCGGAGTTCGTGGACCGGGTCTACGTCCGCCACCACGACCGGGCCGTCAGCAGCGGAGCCAAGATCGTGCACGCCTGCGGCTTCGACTCGATCGTTTTCGATCTCGGCACCCTCTACACCGTCTCCCAGCTGCCCAAGGACGTCCCGCTGACGGTCAGCGCCTTCCTGCGGGCCAACGCGCGCTTCTCCAGCGGCACGCTGACCAGCGCGATGTCCATCGTCGGACGGGCCAGGCAGGCCGCCGAGGCCGGCGCCCGGCGCCGCGCCGCCGAGACCGGGCCCCTCGGCCGCAGGGTGAGCGCCAGGGCGGGCGGACTGCGTTACGTGGGCGGCTGGGCGCTCCCGATGCCCACCGTCGACCCGCGCATCGTCAGCCGCTCGGCCCGCCTCCTCGACCGCTACGGCCCCGACTTCGCCTACCGCCAGCACATCGCCGTCAAGACCCTCCCGGCCGCGCTGGCGGTCGCGGCGGGCGCGGGGGCGTTCGCGATGCTCTCCCAGGTCCCCGCCGTACGCGGCTGGCTCCAGAGCCGGGTGAAACCCGGCGAGGGTCCTTCGCCCGAGCAGCGCGCGAAGAGCTGGTTCAAGGTCACGTTCCTGGGCGAGGGCGGCGGCGAGCGGGTCGTCACGGAGGTCGCGGGCGGCGACCCCGGCTACGACGAGACCGCCAAGATGCTCGCCGAGTCGGCGCTCTGCCTGGCCTTCGACGACGTGCCCGACCTCGCCGGCCAGCTCACGACCGCCTCGGCCATGGGCCGGCCGCTCATCGACCGGCTGCGGGCGGCCGGCATCGCCTTCACCACGCGATCGGGGTGACGTCGCGCCGGCCGGCCCCGGCCGTCAGTACGGCAGGCTCAACGTGAGGAACGACTTCCGCAGGTACGGCGCCTTGTACTTCGGGTACGCGACCGTCCGCGGGTCCCCGTCCGAGGTGTAGCGCATGTCCGGGTTGTTCTTGAGCCAGTCGAGCCACGCGTGCGAGCAGAACTGCTTGCAGTCGCCCTTCTTCTCCATGACCTTGATCCGCGGGATGCCCGCCGGGTCGAACGACTTGCTGAACGGCGCTTGGGCGGGCGTGTAGCCGGCCAGGAACGCCCCCTGGTGCTTGAAGTGCTTGCCCCGCATGGCCCACTGCTTCTTGCGCGGCTGGTTGCCGTACGGCAGGGAGATCGTGGTCGGCTTGACCGAGGACAACGTGCCGACCTGCTTGGCGATCGAGCCGATCTGCTCCTCGACCTTCTCGTGCGAGAGCCCGCGCAGGTTGAGGTGGTCGCGGGTGTGGTTGCCGATCTCGAAATTGTGGTTCTTCAGCCAGAGCAGCATCTGCGCCTGCTCCTCGGGGGTGCTCTTGCCGAACATGTCGCGGGTCACGTAGAAGGTGGCGGCCGGGCGGAAGCCCGGGTTCTTGGCGGCCACGTCGAGCAGGATCTCGACGGCGGTGTCCTTCTGCGGCACGCCCATCTGGTTCAGGGTGAGCTGCGACGGTGAGGAGTCGTCGAAGGTCAGGACCACGGGGTGCTTGCCGGCCGGAATGTCGATCTTGCCGGACACCATCTCGGCGGCCGTGATCGGCACGTACCCCTCCTTGGCCAGCCGCTCCAGGTCCGCGCGGAACTGCTTCGGCGTCCGGTCGTCCGTCGTGGTCGGCTTGGGGATGACCCGGTGGAACATCAGCACCGGGATCTGCCCCAGCTCGTTCGCCTTCACGGCGGCCGCGGCCTTGGCCTTGGCCGCCTTACTGACCTTGACCTTGGTGGCGGCGTCGGCCTTGCTGTCCGCCAGCCTGGCGGTGTCGGGCGGCGAGTCACAACCGGACACCATCGCGACCGCGGCGATCAGTCCCAGCCCGCCCATAATTCCCAGTCGCATCCGAACCCCCCGAGACACGAACGACCGTAACGGTAGGTAGCGGTGTGTGTACCTACAGGGAGGCTCCTACCCAAGTGATCCACTATGCCACGCGCGCCCCACCGTCAAGAGATGGTCCGCAGATCGCGGGGAAACGTGCAAGCCGCGCCACCAGCCCGCGCGGCGCCTCCCCGTCCGCCCGGGGAGGCGGGAGGTCACGCGGAGGCAGCCACGTCGTGGAGCGCAGTGACCAAGGGAGCGAGTTCGGGGAGTTGCCCGGCCTGGGCGAGGGTGGCGGCGAGGGTTTCGTCGTGAATGGGGCGGGCCTGGAGGAGGAGGGTCCAGCCCTGGTCGGTGAGCTCGGTGTAGATGCCGCGCCGGTCGTCCTGGCACAGGACTCGCGTCAGCAGCCCACGATCCTCCAGGCGGGTGACGAGGCGGGTGGTGGCGCTGCTCGACAGTGCGGCGGCGCGGGCGAGTTGCCGCATGCGCATGTGCCAGCCGTCCTGGCGGGACAGCGCGTCGAGGACGGTGTACTCCACCACGGAGAGCCGGAGGCTGGACTGAAGAGCCTTCTCCAGAGCGGTGTCGATCATGCCGTGGAGCGCGGCCAGGGTGCGCCAGCCTCGAGCGCGGATCTGCACGGCGTCGTCAGAGATGCCCACGGTCCGTCCTCCTGCCAAGATTGCCCGCTTTGAAATATACCGCGCCTGCAAGTATGTTGCTGCTCGCGCAGTTAGTTGCATACGCGCTCTTTTAGCCTGCACAACCAAGGATGGATGAGTCATGCCTCTAGGCCTGCTCGCTCTCGCTATCGGAGGTTTCGGGATCGGACTCACCGAGTTCGTGATCACGGGACTGCTGCCCGAGGTCGCGACGGACCTTGGGGTCACGGAGCCGGTCGCCGGATGGCTCATCTCCGGCTACGCGCTCAGCGTCGCGGTGGGCGGCATCGGGCTCACCGCAGCCATGACCAGGATCAACCGCAAGCACGTGCTCCTCGGCCTGATGGTGATCTTCATCGCGGGCAACATGATCTCCGCGCTCGCCCCCGGCTACGGCGCCATGCTCGCGGGAAGGATCGTCGCCGCCCTGCCGCACGGCGCGTTCTTCGGGGTGGGCTCGGTCGTGGCCGCCGGACTGGTGGCGCCCGACCGGCGCGCGGGCGCCATCGCGACGATGTTCACCGGACTGACCACGGCCAACGTGCTCGGAGTGCCGCTCGGCACCTTCGTCGGCCAGCAGTTCGGCTGGCGGGCCACGTTCTGGGTGATCACCCTCATCCGGGTGGTCGCGCTGGGCGGGGTGGCACTGCTGGTGCCCGGACGTACGGCGGGCCGGTCCGTCGCGACGCGCTCGGACGGACTACGGGCCGAGATCGCCGCGTTCGCGCACCCGCAGGTGTGGTTCTCACTGCTTCTGACGGTTCTCGGCTTCGGTGGCATGTTCGGCGCCTTCGCCTACATCGCCTTCACCCTCACCGAGGTGAGCGGCTTCGCCGCCACAACCGTGCCGTGGCTCCTCATCCTGTTCGGCTGCGGCCTGTTCGTGGGGAACCTGGCCGGCGGCAAGGCCGCCGACCGATGGACCGCCGACGGCACTCTCGCGGTGGTGTTCACCGCACTCGCGGTCGTGCTCGCCGTGTTCGCGCTCACCGCGCGAAGCCAGGCGATGACCCTCGTCTCACTGCTGCTGATGGGGGCGTTCGGCTTCGCTACCGTGCCGGGCCTGCAGATGCGGATCATGCACTACGCGGGGCGCGCCGAAACGCTGGCCTCGGGCAGCAACATCGCCGCCTTCAACGTGGGCAACGCGCTCGGCGCCTGGCTGGGCGGGCTGACGATCGGCGCGGGCCTCGGCTTCACCTCGCCGGTCTGGGCGGGCACGGGCCTGACGATCGGCGCGGTCGCCGTGCTGGCGGTCGCGGCGCGGCTCGCCGTACGGCCCGCTCAGCGGACCCCACGCGCGATGTCGCCGGCACCCTGCCCGACCGCAGCGGCCTCGCCGACCGAGCGCCCGGCACGTTGAGTTGATCACCTGCTCCCCGCCGGTCACCGCGGGCGGTCGGCCACCCCGGCGCGCGCGATTGCCGCGGCCGCGGCTTCGTCCAGCGGCTCTCGGGTGTTGAGGAGGCGTCGAAGCTCTTCTCGACCAGCACGTCATCGGCTGCTCGGGACGCCGCCGTGTCCGCACCCGATCCGGAGCCGTGACGGCTCACAAACATGCGAAACGGCCTCTATCACGCAGCGAAACCGCGGATAGAGGCCGTATTCGACTAGGCGGACATCTTCTTCTTGAGGTTCTCGTCCAGCGCCGCCAGGAAGTCCTGGGTGGTCAGCCACTGGGCGTCGCCGCCGACCAGGAGCGCGAGGTCCTTGGTCATCTGGCCGCCCTCGACGGTCTCGACGCAGACCTGCTCCAGCTTGTCGGCGAAGTCGATCACGGCGGGGGTGCCGTCGAGCTTGCCCCGGTGGGCCAGGCCGCGCGTCCACGCGAAGATCGAGGCGATCGGGTTGGTGGAGGTCGGCTTGCCCTGCTGGTGCTGGCGGTAGTGGCGGGTCACCGTGCCGTGCGCGGCCTCCGCCTCGACGGTGCGGCCGTCAGGGGTCATCAGCACCGAGGTCATCAGGCCGAGCGAGCCGAAGCCCTGCGCCACGGTGTCGGACTGCACGTCGCCGTCGTAGTTCTTCGCCGCCCAGACGTAGCCGCCCTCCCACTTCAGCGCCGCCGCGACCATGTCGTCGATGAGGCGGTGCTCGTAGGTGAGGCCGGCCTTCTCGAAGTCGGCCTTGAACTCCGACTCGTAGACCTCGGCGAAGATGTCCTTGAAGCGGCCGTCGTACGCCTTGAGGATCGTGTTCTTCGTCGAGAGGTAGACCGGGTAGTTGCGGGACAGGCCGTAACGCATCGACGCGCGGGCGAAGTCGCGGATCGACTCGTCCAGGTTGTACATCGCCATCGCGATGCCGCTGCCGGGGAAGTCGTACACGTCGAGCTCGATCGGCTCGGAGCCGTCCTTCGGCGTGAACGTCAGGGTGAGCGTGCCCTCGCCGGGGACCTTCAGATCGGTGGCGCGATACTGGTCACCGAAGGCGTGACGGCCGACGACGATCGGCTTGGTCCAGCCCGGGACGAGCCGCGGCACGTTGGACATGATGATCGGCTCGCGGAAGATGACGCCGCCGAGGATGTTGCGGATGGTCCCGTTGGGGGACTTCCACATCTTCTTGAGGCCGAACTCCTCGACCCGCGCCTCGTCCGGGGTGATGGTGGCGCACTTCACGCCGACGCCGTGCTGCTTGATGGCGTTGGCGGCGTCGATGGTGACCTGGTCGTCCGTCGCGTCCCGATGCTCGATGCCGAGGTCGTAGTACTTCAGATCGACATCGAGGTAGGGAAGGATCAACTGGTCCTTGATGAACTGCCAGATGATCCGGGTCATCTCGTCGCCGTCAAGCTCGACGACGGGACCCTCCACCTTGATCTTGGGCATGCGAATGGTTCCCCTTCAATGATGTGATGCGTTGAGGCTATCGGACCGTCAAGTCACCGGGCTAAAAGGGACAGGATCAGCGCCTTCAGCTCGTTGTTGTAAAGCAGCAGTGAGGTCAGCACCAGCACGAAGCCGAAGACCGACAGCGTGACGACATCGGTCCGCCTGCTCCGCACGGACAGTTGCCCGCCGTATCCGGCGAAGCGGAGGGCGGCGGCGACCATGATGACGGCGCCCATGGTGAACCCGCCCCAGCGCAGGTTCACGAAGTAGGTCACGAGCACGCCGACGACCGCACCCACCAGGATCAGCGGGTACGGTCCCCAGCTCTCGCGTTCAGTCCCCTGGCTCAACGCATCCGCTCACAGTCACATCAGTCATCGCACCTGTTGATGGTCCCATTCTCCCCGGCCCGGCTCATCGCTCGTGCTGACGGTCGCATTCGCCCGGCTCATCGCTCGTGCTGACGGTCGCATTCACCCGGCTCATCGCTCGTCGACCGGCTTCCACTTCTGGTCCGTCTCCCCGATGTACTCGCTGTCCGGGCGGATGAGCCGGTTGTCGGCGTGCTGCTCGATGACGTGGGCGGTCCAGCCGGACATGCGGCTGATGGAGAAGACCGGCGTGAACAGGTCGGTCGGGATGCCCAGGTAGTGGTAGACGGACGCGGCGTAGAAGTCGACGTTCGGATAGAGGCCCTTCGTCTCGAAGACGACCTCCTCCATCTCCTTGGACATCCGGTAGTAGGTGTCGTCCCCGGACGCCCCGGCCAGTTCGGCGGACATCCTGCGCAGGTGGGTGGCGCGCGGGTCCTCGGTCTTGTAGACGCGGTGGCCGAAGCCCATGATCTTCTCGCCGGCCGCGAGCTTGTCGCGTACGGCCTGGGCCACGCTGCCGGGCGTCAGCGACTCCAGGGTCTTCATGACCTGCTCGTTCGCCCCGCCGTGCAGCGGGCCCTTGAGGGTGCCGATGGCGGCGACGATGGCGGAGTGCATGTCCGACAGCGTCGCGGCGCACACGCGGGCGGCGAACGTGGAGGCGTTCATGGTGTGGTCGGCGTGCAGCACCAGGCACTCGTCGAAGATCTCGACCTCACGGGGGTCGGGAGTGCGACCGGTCACCTGGAGCAGGAAGTTCGCGGCGATGCTCAGCGAGGAGTCGGGGTCGGGAACGCTCCCGCCGCCGCGGGCGGCGTGGAAGCGGGCGACCAGGAGGGGTTGCTGCGCGGTCAGCCGGGCGGCCTTGCGCAGGTTGGCGTCCGGGGTGATGGAGTCCTTGTCCGGGTCGTCGGCGCCCGACAGCGAGACCAGCGAGCGCAGCGCCTCCATGGGTTTCTGTTTCTCGGCGATTTCGGCGATGTTCGCCGAGACCAGGGCACCGAGCTCCCTGCCGCGCGCCAGCTCGGCGCCGTACGCGTCGAGCTCGGCCCTGTCGGGCAGCTTGCCGCGCTGCAGCAAGTGTGCGGTCTCCTCGAACGTCGCACGGCCGGCCAGGTCGTGGATGTCGTATCCACGGTAGAAGAGCCGGCCGGCCTTTCCGTCGATGTCGCTCAGCGCTGTGGACGCGGCGACGACATCGGCCAGACCTTTCGTGGGCTTGTCCGCCATGGGTGTTTCCTCCGCTTATCTTCCCTCGGAGTCTACCCGTGAGCAGGCAAAACCGGCTTCAAAGGTCCAGACCAATTTCACGTCGGATTCTCCTTTCAGCAAAGGAGATTCCGCATCCCCTCGTTTGGGTAAGCCGGAGCTGTAGTAATAGTTACGGCGGGCTACCTGGGGAGGAACTGCCGTGCCCAGGAGTAGGCGTGCCGTTCATACGCTGCGTCAACCCAGGGGAGGAACCGCCAGTGGAGGGGCCGTTCATACGCATCGAGGACACCGGCGAGGTGGTCCCCTTGCGCCCCGAGATCACGACGGTGGGGAGGGGCCGGGGTGTGGACATCCGGCTCACCGACCCCAGCGTGTCTCGACTCCATGCCGAGTTCGTCAGACGAGGACCCTACCTGTATGTCGTCGACCTGGGGCTGTCCAGGAACGGCACGCGGGTGAACGGCAGGCCGATCGCCCGGAGGGTCCTTGACGACGGCGACGTCGTCTCCTTCGGCGCGGCCCGGGGTCGCATCGGTGGAGTCCCCCGTGAGGACTTCACCCCTGAGGTCGAGCTGCGCAGGGCGGCCGCGCCCGAGCTGACCAGGCGCGAGGTCGACGTGCTGACCTCGCTCTGCAGGCCGGCGCTGTCGGACGAGGCGTTCGTCGCCCCGGCGACCGCACGCGAGATCGCCGACGACCTGGTCGTGACCGAGGCCGCGGTCAAGCAGCATTTGCTGCGGCTCTACCAGAAGTTCAGGATTCCCGAGGGCACCAACCGGCGCACACGGCTGGCCAACGAGGTCGTCGCGCTCGGACTGGTACGCCCGACCCCCGTGGTGCCGCCACAGAGGTCGTCGGGAGCCACCGAGCAGCCGTCGCCCGCTGGGCGGAGGGCTTCTTAGGTGCCTGAAAGGCCACCTGCGTAGACCGGATCGCGACCGGGGCCACGGCGAGGGGTTCCGGCGGCATCGGAACCTTCACGAGCGGTGGCGGGGGCATGCACTCGGGCGGGGCGTGCCGGGTGATCGCCGGCCGGATGACCGGCCGGCGACACGTACGGGCGCAGCACGCCCGCGAACCGGCTCAGATCACCCGGAAGCCGTTGCTGGGCTTACTCGTCCTGTTGGCGCGGTCGACCGCCACCACGTAGTAGTGGTCGCCGCGTCCGCCGTCGGGGTCGGTCCAGCGCACCTGCCGGTCGCCGGGCACGACGGCCACCAGGTGGCGCGCGTCAGCGAAGTCGCCGGACCGCGCGTTCCTGTCGAAGCGGAAGACGGCGAACAGGAACGGCTCGTCCCGGCCGGTCGCCACCGCCCGCACCTCGACCCCGCCGTGGCGGCGCAGCGCGTACGCCAGCACCGGCCGGCGCGGCGGCTCCCCCTTGGCGAGCCTGGGCAGCACGGGCGCCAACGCGGGCCGCCGGTAGTGGTCGTCGACCGCGGTCGAGATGGAGGCGATCCTGTCGACCTTGACGTCGTTGGCGTTGTACCAGATGTCGCCGCCGATCTCGGGGTGGTCCCTGTTGAGGGTCAGGTGCCTGGACAACTCGTCCGGCGCCTGCCACTCCGCCGCCTGGGCGGGGTCGCCGGCCTTGTAGGCGGCCTGGCCGATCCACAGCTGCGTCTTCGTGCCCGCGGCGACGTCGGACCACCAGGGGACGAGCTTGGAGTAGTCGGCCGGCGGCTGCCCGATGTACCAGTAGAGCTGCGGGGCGATGTAGTCGAGCCAGCCCTTCTTGACCCAGCCGCGGGTGTCGGCGTGCAGGTTGTCGTACGACTGGCCGCCGTTGGTGTCGGAGCCGAGCGGGTCGCTGGCCTTGTTGCGCCAGATGCCGGACGGGCTGATGCCCCACGCGATCTCCGGCTTGGACTCCAGCACCCGCTGCTGCATCTCCTGGACCATGAGGTCGACGTTGTTGCGCCGCCAGGAGGCCAGGTCGGGGAAGCCGGCGCCGTGCTCGGCGAACGCGGCGCTGTCGTCGAAGCCCGTGGTGTTGGTCGGGTAGAAGTAGTCGTCGAAGTGGAGGCCGTCGATGTCGTAGCGGGTGACCGCGTCCATCATGGCGTCCTGACAGAACTTCCGCACTTCCGGCATGCCGGGGTTGTAGTAGAGCTTGCCGCCGAACGGCAGGATCCAGTCGGGGTGCTTGCGCCCGGGGTGGTCGGGGTGCAGCTTGGCCGGGTCGTCCTGCATCGAGACGCGGTAGGGGTTGAACCACGCGTGGAAGGCCAGGCCGCGCTTGTGGGTCTCCTCCACGGCGAACCCGAGCGGGTCGTAGCCGGGGTCCTGCCCCTGCGTCCCGGTCAGATACTGTGACCAGGGTTCGAACGGCGACGGCCAGAACGCGTCGGCGGTCGGCCTGATCTGCACGAACACCGAGTTGAGCTTGCGCTGCACGGCCACGTCCAGCCAGGCGAGATATTCGGCCTTCTGCTCGTCCGCGGTCAGTCCCGGCTTCGAGGGCCAGTTGATGTTGACCACGGAGGCGATCCACATGCCGCGCATCTGGCGCAGCGGCGGGATGTGGCCGTTCGTCGACGCGTAGGCGGGCAGCGGAACGGCGGAGGCGGCGGCGGCGAGGGCTAAGCCCTTCAGGAGAGTCCTTCTGCTGGGCATTGGGGGGTGGCCTCTCGGAAGTGGTTGTGTCGAGGGCGACAATGACAGAAAATTACCTTCAGATCAACAATCGTGAAGGAAAATGCCGATGAGCGGTGACCTGTACAGACTGGCGATGACGGTGCTGCATCCGGGGTACGAGGGGACCTCCACCCCCGACTGGCTGCGCCGGGCGCTGGGCGAAGGTCTTGGCGGCGTGGTGCTGTTCGCCCGCAACGCCATCGACGCGCAGCTCGTACGGCACTTCCGCGCCGAGAACCCGGACACAATCGTGGCGATCGACGAGGAGGGCGGCGCGGTCACCCGGCTCGAGGTCACGAACGGCAGCTCCTTCCCCGGCAACCGGGCGCTGGGCGTGGTCGACGACGTGACGCTCACCGAGCGGGTGGGCCGGCAGATCGGCAGGATGCTCGCCGACCTCGACATCACGCTCGACTACGCGCCCTCCGCCGACGTGAACTCCAACCCGGCCAACCCCGTGATCGGCGTGCGCTCGTTCGGTGCGACGCCCGACCTGGTCACCCGCCACACCGTCGCCTACGTCAACGGCGTGCAGGGCGCCGGCGTGGCCGCCTGCGCCAAGCACTTCCCCGGGCACGGCGACACGGTCACCGACTCCCACCTGGCGCTGCCCACCGTGCACGCCTCGCGCGAGGTCTTCCACGAACGCGACCTCCCGCCCTTCCGCGCCGCGATCGACGCCGGGGTGCGCTCCATCATGTCGGGCCACCTGCTCATCCCCGCCCTCGATCCGTCGATGCCGGCGACGCTCAGCCGTACCATCCTGACCGAGCTCCTGAGGGGCGAGCTCGGTTTCGACGGGATGCTCGTCACCGACGCGATCGAGATGCAGGCGGTGGCCGACATGTTCGGCCCCGGCGAGATCGCGGTGCGCGCGCTCGACGCGGGCGTGGACGCGATCTGCGTGGGGCTGTCCACGGAGGACAGCCTGCACGAGATCCGCGACGCGATCGTGGCCGCCGTGCGCGAGGGGACGCTGCAGGAGGAGCGCCTGGCGGAGGCCGCCGCCCGGGTCCGCGCACTCGCCGGCTGGTACGCCGCCCGCACGGAGCTGCGCGACAAGGTCCGCGGCGACGTCGACGAAGGCGTCGGCCTGGAGGCCGCCAGGGCGGCGCTCACCACCTCCGGCACCCCCGCGCTCGACCGCGGACCCCTGGTCGTCGAGGTCAACACCCGCTTCAGCAAGGCGGTCGACCCGGCCACGCCGACCGGCGTCACGGCCGCGCTGGCCTCCCTGCTGCCGAACACGGCCAGGGTGCAGATGGAGCCGCAGGGCGAGCTGCCGCCCTTCGACGAACGGCCGGTCGTGCTGGTGGTGCACGACGCCGCCCGGCACGCCTGGGTGCGGGAGACCGTGGCGAAGGCCCTCGCGCTCAGGCCCGACGCGATCGTGGTCGACACCGGCATCCCCGCCCCGCCCGACGGCGCCACCCACGGGTTCACCCATGTGGCCACCCACGGCATCTCCCGCGTGTCCGCCCTCGCGGCGGCGGAATGGCTGCTTCGGTGACCGCCGAGCCCGCGAACCCGGTCGCGGCCGTACGCGCCGTGCTGCCGTCGCTCACCCCCGCCGCGCAGTCCATCGCCCGCATCATCCTCGACGATCCCGGGCTGGTCGTACGGAGCACGATCACCGAGTTCAGCTCGGTCTCCGGCACCAGCGAGGCGACGATCGTCCGCACGGCGCGGGCGCTCGGGTTCGCCGGGTACTCGCAGATGCGCTTCGCGCTGGCCGCGGCCGTCGCCAAGGAGCCCGAGCGGCTGGTGCCGGGCGACCTCGCGCCCGACGACCCGCTGACCGACGTGATCGCCAAGGTCGCGCGCGCCGAGTCGGAGGCGCTGGCCGACACGGCGGCGCAGCTCGACCCCGACCAGCTGGGCGAGATCGTGCAGGCCATCTCGACGGCCCGGCGCGTCGACGTGTACGGCGTGGCGGCCTCCGGCCTGGTAGCCGCCGACATGTCGCAGAAGCTGCTGCGGATCGGGCTGTCCAGCCATCCGTTCAGCGACGCGCACCTGGCCCTGACCAGCGCGGCGCTGCTCAGGAAAGGCGACGTGGCGGTGGCGATCAGCTGCAGCGGCGAGACGCCCGACGTGCTCGTCCCCGCCAGGACGGCCGCGGACACGGGCGCGATGATCGTCGCGATCACCAACAACCCCCGTTCGTCGCTGGCCGAGATGGCGCACCACACGCTGGTGTCGGCGGGCCGCGAGACGGCCTTCCGGCCCGGCGCGCTGGCCAGCCGGATCAGCCAACTGCTGATCGTCGACTGCATCTTCGTGGGACTGGCGCAGCGCACCTACGACAGGGCCGACGCGGCCATCCGCGCCACCAGGGAGGCCACCGACCGCTACCGCGCCCGCTGACCGGACACGTCTACCGGCAGATCCGGCGGGGAATGCTAGAACGGTGAGCACCGTCAGGGACGCCGCGTTCGACGTGCTGAGCAGCCGCGGGCTGACCACGATCTTCTGCAACCCCGGCTCCACCGAGGTGTCGCTGCTCGTGGACCTGCCGGACGATCTGCGCTTCGTGCTCGGCCTGCACGAGGCCTCCGTGGTCGGGATGGCGACCGGCTGGGCCATCGGGAACGAAGCCCCCGCGCTGGTCGTGCTGCACACCACCGCCGGGCTGGGCACCGCCGTCGGCGCCATCGCCACCGCCCGGGTCAACCGGGCGCCCCTGGTGATCATCGTGGGGCAGCAGGACCGGCGGCACCTGGCGCTGGAGCCGTTCCTGACCGGACGGCTGGAGGGGCTGGCCGGCGACTACCCGGTTTGGGTGAACCAGCCGGCACGCGCGCAGGACGTACCAGGGGCGCTGGCCCGCGCCTGGCACGAGGCGGTCACGGCCCGCGGGCCCGCGCTGGTGATCGTGCCGATGGACGACTGGCAGGAGCCCTTCGACGGGGAGGTCCTCGCGGCGCCGGCCCGGCTGCTGCGCCCGGCCGCCGTCCCCGACGCCGACCTGGCGCCGCTGGTGCGGCTGCTGGCGGGCGCGCGCTCCCCGGCGATCGTGGCCGGCGCGGGGGCCGCATGGGACCCCCTGGTCGCGCTGGCCGAGCGGCTGCGGTGCCCGGTGTTCCAGGAGTCGTTCGGGGCGCGCGCCGGCTTCCCGCAGGACCACCCGCAGTACGCGGGCGTCCTGCCCGCCGACAGGGAACGCCTGCGAAAGCGGCTGGCCCCGCATGACGTGGTGCTCGCGGTGGGCGCCCCTGTGTTCCGGCAGTACGTGTACGTGCCGGGCCCGCTGGTCGCCCCGGGCACCTCGGTCGCCCTGGTCACCGACGACCCGGCGGAGGCGCACCGCAGCGCGGCCGACCTGGCCTGCCTCGCCTCCCCCGCCGCCGTCTGCGCCCGCCTCGCCACCCTCCTCCCCGCCGTCCCGGCCACCCCGCCGCACCACCGACCGAACGTCCCCGCCACCCTCAGCCCCGAACCCCCGGCAGGCGGCCCTGCCACCCTGGAGCCCGGCCTTGACGGCCCGGCACCCCCGGCAGGCACCCCGGGCGGCGCTCCCGCGTCCGGCCCCGGCGAGCCTCCCCGTGACGGTGGGCCGCTGCGGGCCGCGCACGTGCTGCGCGCGCTGGCAAGCCGGCTGCCCGCGGACACCGTGCTCATCGAGGAGACCCCGTCCTCTCGCCCCGACCTGCACCGCCTCGTGCCCGCGAAGACCCCGCTCGGCTTCGTCTCCGCGGCCATGGGCGGACTCGGCTTCGCCCTGCCCGCCGCCGTAGGACTGCGCATGGCGCTCCCCGACCGCCCGGTGGTCGCGGTCGTGGGCGACGGGTCGGCGCTCTACGGACTGCACGCCCTCTGGAGCGCCACCCACTACCGCGTCGGCGCGCTGTTCGTCGTGCTCGCCAACGGCCGGTACGCGGTCATGGACCGGCTGGCCGACAAGCAGGGCGGCAAGGCGCCGTGGCCACCGTTCACCGAGGTGGACGTACATGGCCTGGCCAGGTCGCTCGGCTGCCCGGCCCGGCGGGTGGACTCGTACGACGAGCTGACGGCGACCCTCGACGAGGTCCTGCCCGGGCTGTCCGCCCGCGAGGAACCCCTGCTGCTCGACGTGACCGTGGCCGTTGATCCCGACTTCCAGCCTTGAGACGCTGCTCCCTTGACGTTCCTGGACCCCAAGACCTGGACGGGCTCCGTCTTCGGCGGCTGGACCGCCTCCCGCTCCGGAGACGCGCCCGTCATCGAACTCGGCCGGGCGGGCACCGCCGGAGCCGACGACGTCGCGGCGGCCACCGTACGAGCCCGCGAGAAGCAGCGGGCCGCCGTGGCCTCGTTCGGCGGGCGGGGCGCGTCGGGGACGGGCACGCGGCTGGGCGGGCCGGGTGCGAACATCGGCGCCTTCACGGAGACGCAGTGGGTCACCATGCAGGGCGACGTCGCGGCGTACCCGTTCTGACGCCCGGCACCCTGGAACGCCCTCACGCTTCCTGGGCACGCGGCCCGTACGGCGGCAGCCGGGTGCGGCCCGCGTCAGCCGCCGGAAGCGCCGGACCGGAGCCGCTCAGCCGCCTCCACCACGTTGGAGAGCAGCAGGGCTCGGGTCATGGGGCCGACTCCGCCCGGATTGGGGGTGAGGAAGCCCGCGACCCCCTCGACGTCGAGCGCCACGTCTCCGGCGATCTTCCCGTTGACCCGGGAGACGCCCACGTCGAGCACGGCCGCGCCGGGCTTGACCATGTCACGGGTGATGAGCTCGGGAACGCCGGCCGCCGCGACCACGATGTCGGCCCTGCGCACGTGGCCGGCCAGGTCTTGGGTGCCGGTGTGGCAAAGAGTGACAGTGGCGTTCTCGCTGCGGCGGGTCAGCAGCAGCCCCAGCGAGCGGCCCACCGTGATGCCGCGGCCGACCACGGCCACCTCGGCGCCCTTGATCGGCACGCCGTATTCCTGCAGGAGCAGCACGATGCCGTGCGGGGTGCACGGGAGGGGCGCGTCGACCATGTGCACGAGGCGGCCGAGGTTGATCGGGTGGAGGCCGTCGGCGTCCTTCGCCGGGTCCATCCGCTCCAGCAGGGCCATCGTGTCGAGGTGCTTGGGCAGGGGCAGCTGGACGATGTAGCCGGTGCACTCGGGGGAGGCGTTGAGCTCGTCGATGGCCGCCTCGACCTCGGCCTGGGTGGCGGTCTCAGGCAGATCGACGCGGATGGAGGCGATGCCCACCTCCGCGCAGTCCCGGTGCTTGCCTGCGACGTAGATCTGGCTGCCGGGGTCGTCGCCCACGAGCACGGTGCCGAGGCCGGGCGTGATGCCGCGTTCTCTCAGCGCGGCCACCCTGGTCGCGAGGTCGGACTTGATCTTGGCGGCGGTGGCCTTGCCATCGAGTTTCACTGCACTCATGCGGCAATCCTTCCATGCCTCGTCTCGGCCCTCGTACAGGGTGCTCGGGGGCGTTCGCAACGAGGGAGACCAGTGATCACGTACGCGGCGGAGAACGGAGCGGGGCCGCCAGTTATCCACAGACCCCAGGCAGCTGGATCCGGTTATCCACAGGCCGCTCTTGACATCGTTGTCATCGATCTTTCGAAGGCTTAGTGTTGCGGGCGCCAGCAACAAGCTCAGGAGGTCCCCCTTGCCCACCCGCCTGTTGTCCGCGGAGTCGACCGATCTGTTCGTGGGCTCGCGTGACGAGCCGCATCAAGTGCTGCGCGTCACCGTCGCCGCAGGAGACCAGGAGACGTCGCTCGACCTGCGCGGCGAGGGCGTCCGCCTGGCCGGGCCCGTGCGCGTTCCCGCCACGGCCGGCGTGCTGGAGGTCCCCATGGCCGTGTCCGCGCCCCCGGGCGCCGCCGTGCCCTGCCTGCTCACCCTGGGCGAGGAGTCCCTCGAGGTCACCGTCACGGCCGAGGAGCCTGGCTGGACCATGCACATGGTCTCCCACTTCCACTACGACCCGGTGTGGTGGAACACTCAGGCCGCCTACACCGGCCCGTGGGAGCTGCTCTCCGCCGACAACACGACCAGGCCGCTCTATGAGCGAAACGCGTTCGCGCTGGTCGAGGCGCACATCGAGCTGGCGCTGCGCGACCCCGACTACCGCTTCGTGCTGGCCGAGGTCGACTATCTCAAGCCGTTCTTCGACACCCACCCCGAGCGGCGGGCTGACCTGCGGGTCCTCATGGCCGAGGGTCGCGTCGAGCTGATCGGCGGCACCTACAACGAGCCCAACACCAACCTGACCGGCGCCGAGACCACCATCCGCAACCTCGTCTACGGCATCGGCTACCAGCGCGACATCCTCGGCGGCGATCCGCGCACCGCGTGGCAGCTCGACGTGTTCGGGCACGACCCCCAGTTCCCCGGCTACCTCGCGGCGGCCGGGCTGACCGGCAGCGCGTGGGCACGCGGGCCGTTCCACCAGTGGGGCCCGATCAGCAAAAACTTCAAGCAGGCCAAGAACGACGCGGCGCTGATGCAGTTTCCCAGCGAGTTCGAGTGGATCTCGCCGTCAGGGCAGGGTGTGCTGACCCACTACATGCCCGCCCACTATTCCGCCGGCTGGTCGATGGACTCCTCGCCCTCCCTCGACGAGGCCTGTCAGGCGGTCTACGACCTCTACCGCTCGCTCAAGCCCGTCGCCGCGACGAAGAACATCCTGCTCCCCGTCGGCACCGACTACACACCGCCCAACAAGTGGGTCACCGACATCCACCGCACCTGGGCCTCCCGCTACGTGTGGCCCAGATTCGTCTGCGCCACACCCCGCGACTTCCTCGACGCCGTTCGCGCCGGCAGGTCGTCGTTCAGCCCTCAGACGCGCGACATGAACCCCATCTACACCGGCAAAGACGTCTCCTACATCGACACCAAGCAGGCCCAGCGGGCCGCCGAGGTGGCGGCACTCGACGCCGAGCGCCTGTCGACGTTCGCCGCCCTGCTCGGGCTCGGCCGCTACCCGCACACCGCGCTCGACAAGGTGTGGCGGCAGCTGGCCTACGGCGCACACCACGACGCGATCACCGGCTCCGAGTCCGACCAGGTCTACATCGACCTGCTGACCGGCTGGCGCGAGGCCCACGACCTGGCCGCGACCGCCCGCGACCGCGCGCTCGACGCGCTGACCGGCCAGATCACGCTCGACGGCCACAGCGTGGTGGTGACCAACACCCTGCCCTTCGCCCGCGACGGCCTGGTCCGCGTGAGCGTTCCCGCCGGGCACACCGTGGCCGGCCACTCGGGAGCCGAGGTCCCCGCCGTCGCGGAGGGCGGCACGCTGACCTTCCTGGCCCGCGACGTGCCCTCGCTGGGCTGGCGCACCTATCGCGTGGTGCGGGGCGTCCCCGGCTCCTGGCAGGCTCAGGCTCCCGTGACCCACGCCACCGAGCCGGAGACCCCTCCGACGCCGGTCGCCTCGGACACCTCGCGTTCCGGCCCCGTCCCCGCCGGCGCGCCGACGCCGGTCACCATCGAAAACGACCGGTGGCGCGTCACGGCCGATCCGGCGCGCGGCGGGGCGCTGACCTCCATCCTCGATCTCGCCTCAGGCCGGGAGTTGCTCACCGGTCCCGGCAACGAGCTGCGCCTTTATCACGAATACCCGCAACATCCCGACATGGGCGAAGGCCCGTGGCATCTCATCCCCACCGGCCAGGCCGAAGGCTCCGCCGAGACGCGGGCGCTGTCGGCCTGCGCGCAGACGAGCCCGATCGGCCACCGCCTGACGGTCACGGGCCAGGTCGGCGAGATCACCTACGAGCAGACCGTGACCCTGACGGACGGCTCCGACCGCATCGACTTCACCACCCGCGTCCTCGACCACACCGGCGCGGACCGCCTGCTGCGGGTGCGTTTCCCCGCCCGTGTCGACGGGGCGCTGCCGGTGTCCGACGTGGCCGGCGCCGTGGTGGGGCGCGGGTTCGCGCTGCCCGACGTCGACACCGCCGAGCACCCGTGGACCCTCGACAACCCGGCCAACACCTGGTTCGGCCTGTCCACCACGGCGAAGGTCGACCTCGGCGAAGCGGGTTCGCGGGCGTTGGGCGTGGCCGAGGTCGTGGTGCCCGCACTCGACGACGCCCCCAAGGCCCGCGACCTGGTGGTCGCCCTGGCCCGCGTCGGTGTCACCGCCACCACGTCCTGCGCGCCCGGCACCCGTTACGGCTGGCTCGACGTCGACTCCAACCTGCCCGACGTGCGCATCGTCATCGGCGGCCCCGACGACAACCCGCTGGCCGCCGAGCTGCTCTCCCGCGCCGACCCGGCCTATCTCGACGCGCTCAAGTCGGGCGCGTCCCGGGTGTGGGTGCCCGCCGAACGCCCGCTGACGGAGGTCTGGCAGCCCAGCGCCGACCTGCGCGACGTCCGCGCCCTGCCCGCCCTGATCGTCACCGGCCCCGTCACCGACCTGGTGGCCGACCTCGCCGACGCCACGATCGAGGCGGTCTGCCCGCTGGGCGCCGAGCGGCTCGACGACCGTACGGTCGCCCTGCTGACCTATGGCCTGCCCGGCTTCGCCGTCGACCCGTCCGGCGCGCTGCACCTGTCCCTGATGCGCTCGTGCACGGGCTGGCCGTCGGGCATCTGGCTCGACCCGCCCCACCGCACGACGCCCGACGGCTCGGGTTTCCAGCTCCAGCACTGGACCCACGAGTTCTCCTACTCCCTGGTGGCCGGTGAGGGTGACTGGCGGGCCCTGCGGCTGCCGGCGGCGGCCCAGGAGCACATCACCCCGCTGCTCCCCCGCACCGTCGACGCCGCACAGCAGGGCGCTCTTCCCGAGGTCCACTCTCTGCTGACCCTCACGCCGGCGCGCGACGTGCTGCTGAGCACCCTCAAGGCCACCGGCAATACGCACGCCCACGGCCGCGCCGGCCGGCCCGACGACGGTGTCACCATCCGCCTGGTCGAGTCGACCGGGCTGGGTTCCCAGGCCGGGCTCGGCTCTCCCGTGCTCCTCCTCGACCGGCTCGTCCACGCCGATCTGCTCGAACGTCCCGGCGCGCCGGCCACCGACCTCACCCTGACCGGCGCCGAGATCGCCACCTTCATCGCCCCCGCAGCCCTGCCCGCCACCGACGCACCCGAGTTCGGCCCGGCCACGGAGCCGGCGCAGCCGGTCTACAGCCGCTACTGGCTGCACAACAAGGGCCCCGCACCCCTGGGCTACCTGCCGGTCTCCATCGCCATCGACCCCGGCCTCGTCACCTCACCGCGGGAGCCCTTCGAGGTGGAGGTCGTCGTCTCCTCCCACCTGACCGACGAGCCCCACGAGGGCGTGGCAGAGGTCCGCGTGCCCGAAGGGTGGACCGCCACCCCGGCCCAGCGCCCCTTCCGCCTCCCACCCGGCGGCCACCTGCGGTTCCCGGTGACCGTGACGCCCCCGTCCCTCCCGGGATCCGGCCTCTGCTTCGTCTCGGCCCGCACCACCGCGGGCGGCCAGCTCATCGAAGACGTCACCACGGTCGCCTTCGGCGACGCCCCCGAGTTGCCCGTGGCCGGCACCCCCGCCGAACCTCGCAGAGCCAACCGGGGCACCAAGTCCGCCGATGCCCGCCCGACGGGCCTGTCGGTCACCCCCGCCACCGGGTCGCTGAAGCTCCAGCCCGGCGACCGCGCCTCGCTCACGCTCAGGCTCGCCAACACGACCTCGGACGAGATCCGCGGCGAGGCCCAGCTCGCCTCCCCTTGGGGCACGTGGTCCATGCTGACGGAGGTCATCCAGGGCTTCACGGTGGCCGCGGGCGAGACGGCGGAGGTGTCGTTCCCGGTGGAGGTCCCCACGGACGCGAGCGACGGCCACGCCTGGGCCCTGGCCAAGGTCATGTGGTTCGGCCGCTGCCAGTACGCCCCAGCCATCCGCCTGGAGGTGACCCGGTGACCCACCACCTCCAGAGTCCCACGGCGGCGGAGACACGGCACGAGACGCACTCCGGTCAGCGGGAGGTGATCGGCTGGGTGGACGGCCGCCCGATCTCCCGCAAGCTCCTCGACGAGCGCCTCACCGCCCTGCGAGAGGGCCCGCTCAGCGCGGCGCTTCCGGTGCCGGGCACCTCCGAGGACCGCCAGCTCGCCAGGTGGCTCACCCAGGTCATCCTCACCGAGGCACTGTGCGAGAGCACGGCCACCGGTCTCGGCCTGCGCCCGAAGGAGAGACCGCCACTGGATCGCTTGGCCGCCGTCGAGCTGGGCTCGATCAACGCCGCCGCCTACAACGGCAGCCCGTGGGTGCGCGCCATGTTCGACCACGTCACAGCCGATGTCATCACCCCATCGGAATGGCGGCGCAGGCCGTCTCCCGCCCCTGCTTCTCCGTCACGGCACCTCGTACGACATCGTCTGTTCACCGATCGCGAGCGGGCGAGCGAAGCCTCCCCCGCCGATCTCGAACCTCTCGGGGCGATCACGCTCGACTCGCTACCGATCGCCGTCGCCGAAGCCCTCCAGGCCCACCCGTGCGCCACGCTCGTCGGCCCGGTCGAAGACAACCTCGGCTGGCACGTCGCCATCGCTACCCCGCGCCCGCCCGCCCACTCGGCCCCACGTTCAGCCCTTGAACCCACCACCGTCCCGGCTTCGGGCTCGGCCTTCGGCACCGCCCCAGGCCCGACCTCGCAGACGAGCTCGCCGTCGCCCCCCGGACCTTCCGCAACCGCTACCGGGCGACCGGCCGCAGGCACGACCCGGACCGGCCCGGGCGTGGTCCCTGCCCCGATCCCCGACCCGGCCACCGATGTGAGCTCGCCGTCACCTCAGGAAACTGCCGCAACCACGACCCCGAGAACGGCTGTGGCGGGCTTTATGGGAGGATCCGCCCTGGAGGAGCAACAATCGCATCGGATGTCCCGTGCGTCGCGCCAAGATCCATACCTCTTGGAGGCGGCGCAGCGGCAGGCGTTCGCGCGATGGCTCGACGACCTACGTGCCAAGAAGGTGAAGCTCGTTCCCGGCTTTGAGCATCCTGGCGATCCACGCCAGCCCGACAACCACCACAAACACTGATGACCTGCGTACTCGCCATCGACATCGGAGGGACCAAGCTCGCCGCCGCACTGGTGGACGAGTCGGGGTCGATCCTGCGTTCCGCGACCCGGCCCACACCGCGTGCGGACGTCATGAACGTGCTGGCGGCTCTCATCTCGGAGGTGAAGACGGGCGGTCCGCCGCCCGTGGCCGCCGGCATCGGCTGCGCGGGGCCCATCGACCTCGCCGCCGGAACCGTGAGCCCGGTCAACATGCCGAGTTGGCGGGCATTCCCGCTGCGCGACGAAGTACGGAAGCTGACCGGCCTGCCCACCATGCTGGCGGGCGACGCGCAGTGCTTCGCGCTCGGGGAGCACTGGCTGGGCGCGGGCCAGGGCAGCGACGCGCTGCTCGGCATCGTGGTCTCCACGGGCATCGGCGGCGGCCTGGTGATCAACGGCTCGCCGCTGCTCGGCCCGACAGGCAACTCCGGCCATGTGGGGCACATGTCCGTCGACCCGAACGGTGAGCGGTGCGAGTGCGGCGGCCGCGGGTGCGTGGAGCGCTACTCCAGTGGCCCCAACCTGGTTCGCTGGGCCGTCGGTCACGGCTGGAAAGGCGAGCCGGCCGACGCCCGCACTCTGGCCGAGGACGCGGCCGCGGGCGACTCGGTCGCGCTGGCCGCGTTCGAGCGTGGGGCCAGGGCGCTCGCGGGGATGATCGCCTCGGTGACGGCCGCAACCGAGACCACGAAGGTGGTGGTCGGTGGCGGCGTGTCGATGGCCGGCAAGGTGCTGTTCGAACCCTTGGCGCGGGCGCTCGACGACGTCGCGGGCCTCGCCTTCGTCCGGGCCGTCCGCGTCGTGCCTTCCGTACTGGGCGTCCGGGCCTCTCTGGCCGGCGCGGCGAAGCTCGCGCTGGATCATTCACCACCGGCATAGCCCTTACCGACCGCTGGGACGGCGAGTTGTGCCACGCCCGTACCGCATGGGGACGACGGCCCGTGCCGCGTGGAGACGACGGCCCGTACCGCGTGGGGACGACGGCCTGTGCCGCGTGGAGACGACAGCCCATGTGCCGCATGGGGAAGACGGCCCGTGTGCCGCGCGGGGACGACAGCCCGTGTGCCGCATGGGGAAGACGGCCCGTGCCGTGTGGAGACGGCGGCCCGTGTGGCGGGGAAACCCTGCCGTGGGTCGCCCGGTTTACTCCGGTTCGGTGAGCCGGGCCTCGCGGCGCTCGATGATGCGGCGGGTGAAGGGGATGATCTCCATGACGCGGCTGCCCAGATAGGCACCGATGAAGGCGAGCACCAGGAGGACGAAGGGGCTGGTAGCGAGGCCGTTCACAGTGACGAGGGCCTGCAGCATCGCGTCAAGCAACGAAGACTCCGGAGAACGAGCAACGGGAGAAGGCATCAGGTTAACCGGAGACAAGGGATGCTCGCCGCAAAACGGCCAAAGGGCGACATGATCGGCCATGTCGCCCTTTGGCGGATGATCACTGGACGTAGGGTGATCAGTGGAAGAAGTGGCGCGTGCCGGTGAAGTAGAGGGTGATGCCCGCCTTCTCGGCCGCGTCGATGACCTCCTGGTCACGGATGGAGCCGCCGGGTTCGACGATCGCCCGCACACCCGCCTCGATCAGCACCTGCGGGCCGTCGAGGAACGGGAAGAACGCGTCGGAGGCCGCGACCGCGCCGGCGGCGCGCTCGCCCGCCCTGGTGGCCGCCAGGCGGCAGGAGTCGACCCGGTTGACCTGGCCCATGCCGACGCCCACGGTCGCGCCGTCGGCGGCGAGCAGGATGGCGTTCGACTTGACCGAGCGGCAGGCCCGCCAGGCGAACTCCAGGTCGGCCAGTTGCTCGGGCGTCGCGGGTGTGCCGGTCTTGAGCTCCCACTGGGCGGCCGAGTCGCCGGGCGCGTCCACCTTGTCGACCGACTGCACCAGCAGGCCGCCGTCGATCTCGCGCAGCTCCGTCCTTCGTGACGGGCCCTGCGGGCACACCAGAAGGCGCAGGCTCTTCTTGGCACGCAACGTCTACAGCGCCTCGGCGGCGTAGGAGGGAGCGATGACGACCTCGGTGAAGACGTCGGCGATCTGCCTGGCCAGCTCGGCCGTGACCTCGCGGTTGACGGCGATCACGCCGCCGTAGGCGGACACGGGGTCGCACGCGTGGGCCTTGCGGTGCGCCTCGGCCACGTCGGAGCCGACCGCGATGCCGCAGGGATTCTGGTGCTTGATGATGGCGACGCAGGGCTCGGTGAAGTCCCACGCGGCGCGCCAGGCGGCGTCGGAGTCGAGGTAGTTGTTGTAGGACATCTCCTTGCCGTGCAGCTGCTCGGCGTTGGCGAGACCGCCCGTGCCCCCCGTGTAGAGGGCGGCGCCCTGGTGCGGGTTCTCGCCGTAGCGCAGGGTGGCCTTGCGCTGGTAGGCGCCGCCGGTGAACGACGGGAAGTCACCCTCCTCTCCGTACGTGCCGGCGAACCAGTTGGCCACGGCCACGTCGTACGAGGCCGTGTGGGCGTAGGCGATGCCGGCCAGGCGCCGGCGCTCGGCCAGCGTGAACCCGCCCTCGGCCACGGCGGCGAGCACGTCGCCGTAGAAGCCGGGATCGACCACGACCGCGCAGGTGTTGTGGTTCTTCGCGGCGCCACGGATCATGGCGGGCCCGCCGATGTCGATCTGCTCGACGCACTCCTCACCGGACGCCCCCGAGGCCACCGTCTCCTGGAACGGATAGAGGTTGACGACCACGAGCTGGAACGGGTCGATCTCCAGCTCCTCCAGCTGGGTCACGTGGTGGGGCTTGGTGATGTCGGCCAGCAGCCCGGCGTGCACGCGCGGGTGCAGGGTCTTGACCCGTCCGTCGAGGCACTCGGGGAACCCGGTCAGCTGCTCCACCTTCGTCACCGGGATCCCGAAGGACGAGATCGCGGCCGCGGTGCCACCGGTCGAGACGATCTCCACGCCTGCGCCGTCGAGGCCTCTGGCCAGCTCTTCGAGACCGGACTTGTCGTATACAGCGATCAACGCGCGCCGGATGGCGATGCGAGTCACGTGGATTCCCCTCCTGTGTGGTTGCCGATGCGGACGCTGCGTCCGCTGACCGTCCAGCCCTCGCGAGCCATCCGGCCGACGATCTCGACGAGCAGACGGCGCTCGACGGTCTTGATGCGCTCGTGCAGGACGGCTTCGTCGTCGTCCGGGAGCACGGGCACCGCTTCCTGGGCGACGATCGGCCCGCTGTCGACGCCCTCGTCGGCCAGCATCACCGTGCAGCCGGTCACTTTGACGCCGTGGGCCAGCGCGTCGCGCACGCCGTGGGCGCCGGGGAACGACGGCAGGAGCGCGGGGTGGGTGTTGAGCAGGGGAAAGGCCTGGAGCGTGGGCTTGCCGAGAATTTTCATGAAGCCCGCCGACACGACCAGGTCAGGCTCGTACGCGGAGATCCTGGCCGCGATGGCCACATCCCATTCCGCCCGTGTCGCGTAATCGCCCACTTTTTCCACAAAAGTCGGGATGCCTGCCTTCGAGGCCCTGACCAGCCCCTCTATCCCCTCCCTGTCGGCGCCGACCGCGACCACGCGAGCACCGTAAGACGGGTCGGCAGAAGCGTCCAGCAGGGCCTGTAGGTTGGTTCCAGAGCCAGAGACGAGGACGACGAGCCGCCCAACCTTAGACACGCACACTCTCCCAAGAGGTAACAGGGTGGGGCTGTCAGCGTATCTGTTCCTCGCCCGGCGACGCAGAGGAGGTCAGGTGTCGACACCGGTGAAGGCACCGGCAGGCCAGCAGCCCGCTGAATCGGCGGGCCGCCGAGCGATCTGGTTGTCCATCGCAGCGCTGGCCATGACGTTCATGTTGCCGCTCGCGGGCCTGGTCATGGCGTTGTTCGCGCTCATGGCCGGCATCAAGGCACTGCCGCTGCTCAAAGGCGAGGGCAAGCCCACGGGCGTCGCTATGGGCGGCATCACCGTCTCTGCGATCGCCCTGGCGCTGTCCGCGATGGCCACGGGGATGCAGCTCTACCTGATGGACGAATACTCCGCCTACCAGGAGTGCATGAAGGGCGCGGGCACGGTGTCGTCCCAGGGCGAGTGTTTCACGCAGTTCAGGGACGCGGCTGAGCGCAAGCTCCCGGCCGACGTGCTCGAACTGCTCGGCGCCATGCAACCGTAGGCGCGTCTCTTCACGCGGACCTGGCCTCAGGCCGGCTTGGGGCCAGGTCGACTCGAGGTGAGGGGCGACCTCTCGTGCCATGAGGGGAGCATGGCGTGCCGCCGGTACAGGCGCGTTCCGGCGGTGGCCTGACGACCGCCCAACCCGTTGGGCTTCGCAGGCCGGCCGCCCGCCGCCAGGGTCACCGTGCGACGCGGAAGAACTCCCGCAGGTCGCCGACCAGCAGGTCGGGCGTTTCCAGCGCCGGGAAGTGGCCACCCCGGTCGAACTCCGACCAGTGGCGGACGGTGTTCGCCGGGTCGGCGAGGGTGCGGATCGTCATATCCGCCGCGAACACCGCGATCCCCTGCGGCGGCGCCGGCACGGACGGCCACTCCGCCTGGTCGGCGCCGAACTGGCCGGCGGCCATCTCGCGGTAGGCGCGCATGCCCTCGTAGAGCATGTCGGCCGAGGACGCGCCGGAGCCGGTGAACCAGTACAGGCTCACGCCGGTGAGCAGCCGGTCGCGGTCCACCGCGTCATCGGGCAGTTCGGCGGCAGGATCAGTCCATTCTTTGAACTTCTCCGCGATCCACGCCAGCTGTCCGATCGGCGAGTCGTTCAGCGAGTAGGCCAGGGTCCGCGGGCGGGTGGACTGCAGGTGCAGATAGCCGAGGCCGTCCTGGCGGGCGGCGTTGAAGCGCTCGGCGCGGGCTTGGTTCGCGCCGGACAGGCCGTCCAGCTCGATGGGCGGGCCGAAGGGGTACGGCGACGGACCGTTGATATGGGTGGCGACCACACGACCCGGGGCGGCCATGGGCAGCAGCATGGTCACACCACCCCCGACGTCGCCGCCTTGCGCGGCGAACCGCTCGTACCCGAGCCGGGCCATCAGCTCCCCGAACGCGGCGGCCACCCGGAACAGGTTGCCCCAGCCCGGGTCCCGCACCGGGTTGGAGAACGCGAAGCCGGGCAGCGACGGGACCACGACGTGGAACGCGTCCGCCGGATCACCGCCGTGCGCGCGAGGGTCGGTCAGCGGCCCGATCGCGTCCAGGAAGTCCACGAACGAGCCGGGCCAGCCGTGGAAGAGAATCAGCGGCAGCGCGTCCGGCTCGGGCGAGCGGACATGCAGGAAGTGGATGTCCTGGCCGTCGATCGTGGTCACGAACTGCGGGTACCCGTTCAGTGTCTTCTCCTGCGCACGCCAGTCGAAGCCGTTCGCCCAGTAGCCCGCCAAGTCCCTGAGGTAGTCCACGGGAACGCCGCGCTCCCACCCGGTTCCGCGGATCTGCCGGGGCCAGCGGGTGCGGGTGAGGCGATCGCGCAGGTCGTCCAGTTCGGCCTGCGGAATGTCGACGCGGAACGGGCGGATGTCCGTGTTGGTGTTCATACCGGGAATGTAGGAGCGATACCGGAACCAGCCGTTCCTGTATCCGGGCAGACTTTGCCCTATGTCGGACACAGCACAACGACTGCTGCGGCTGCTCTCCTTGTTGCAGACGCCGCGGGACTGGAGCGGACCAGAGCTGGCCGAGCGTCTCGGCGTCACCGCGCGCACCGTGCGCAACGATGTCGAACGCCTGCGCGGTCTCGGCTATCCGGTGCACGGGATCAGGGGCGTCACCGGCGGTTACCGGCTCGGACCTGGTGCGCGGTTGCCGCCGCTGCTGCTCGATGACGACGAGGCGGTCGCCGTCGCGGTCGGCCTCCGGGTGGGCGCCACGCAGGGAGCGGTCACCGGCATCGAGGAGGCGGCGCTGCGTGCCCTGACCAAGCTGGAACAGCTGCTGCCGTCACGGCTTCGCCACCGTGTCAACGGCTTGCGCGCCTACCTCGTCCCGCTCCCGCACGCGGGTTCCCGGGTGGACGCCGACACGCTCACCGCGATCGCGGCGGCCTCGCGCGACCACGAGCGGCTCCGGTTCGACTACGCCGCCCATGACGGGTCGGCCGGCCGCCGCGAGGTCGAGCCGCACCGGCTCGCGCACAGCCGTGGCCGCTGGTACCTGGTCGGGTGGGACGTCGCGAGGTCCGACTGGCGCACGTTCCGGGTGGACCGGATGCGGTTGCGGACCCCGAACGGCCCCCGGTTCACGCCACGCGAGGATCCCGGCGGTGACCTCGTCGGCCATGTCACCACCGGCCTGGCCACCGCGACCTGGCAGTGCAGGGCACGGGTGACGGTCCGCGCACCGGCCGAGCACGTACGCGACCGGCTGCCGTCCGGCGTCCGGGTGGAGCCCTTGGGCGATGACGCCTGCATGGCCGAGGTCGGCTCGGACACACCGCAGATGCTGGCCTGCTATCTCGGCATGCTCGGCGCCGGCTTCGAGGTCACCGAGCCGCCCGAACTCGTCGCGGAGATCCGCGCGCTGGCCGAGCGCTACCGGCGGGCGGTTCCGGAGGAAACACCTTGACGTACGTCGCCGCGCGGCGTGCCGGACGTCGAGCCGCCCGACCGGATGGCCGTCACAGCGCTAGTCGCGGTCCCAGGCGTAGGGGTCGACGTAGATGACGTGGCCGCCGCGGTCGTCCGACTCGTCGACGATGTCCTTGCGCGGCGGGCGGGCGTCCGGCCCCGGGCTCGGCTCCGGCACGCGCGAGCGGGACTGGGCCAGCGTCTCGGCCGCCGCCGACGCGTGCTCGTCCTGCCAGTCGTCCCTGATGACGGGGATCTCCTGGGTGTCGGCCTCCGTCGCGTCCATCCAGTGGCCGGGCAGCGGGCGCGGATCGGACTCGGCCAGCCCCACCTTGCTCGCCGCCTTGGCCAGCGCGGCCCCGGCCTTGCGCACGGGGGCGGCCGCCTTGTCGAGGGGTGTGCGGGCGCGTTTGTTGAGCAGCAGCAGGTTGGTCACGCCGGCGGAGATGCCCGCGGCCACGCCGACCTCAAGAGCCACCGACAGCGCCACCTCCCAGGGAGACGGCCCGACCGTGGCGAGCTTGCCGCCGCCGATGGGGCCGCCGGACAGCGCCGCCAGGACCCCCGCCACGACGCCTGTGGAAACCCCGCTGAGGAACCCCCACAGCGGCGCCGCCTCGTAGGACGGCGACGGCGAGATCCTGGCCACCATCACGCCCGCCACCGCTCCGGCCGCGAACGGCAGCGCGATCACCGCCATCATCCACGCCGGCACGGTGCCGCTCTCCGGCAGCGCCCCCAGCAGCGGCAGGCTCGGAACCGTGCCGAGTTGCACCCCGGTGGGCGCGACCAGGGTGTCGGCGCCGATCGCGAACCCCGGCCCCGCGATGTAGGACAGGGCCCAGACGACGGCGTTGAGGGCGTAGAGGAGTTGCAGCAGCAACAGCAGCACCCCGCCCACGAACCCGGGCGAGAGCACGCTGGACAGCTCCTGGATCTGCCCGAAGTTGAGCACGATGGCGACCAGCACGAGCGCGAGCCCGGCCACGAGCAGCACCGCCGTGGCGACGGCCGTGCCGACGGTCAGGGCGCGCACCCGCTCGGGCAGCAGCCGCAACATGACCCGCCAGGGCCCGATCATCCTCGCCGTGGCCAGCGAGCCGGCGAGGAACGCCAGCACGAAGTGGCTGAACAGCGTCTCGCCGAGGAACGGCTGGGTGATCTCGTTGCGCGCGACGAGCGCGATCAGTCCGGCGAGCAGCGCGTACGGGGCCGCCAGCGACACCCCCGCCTGCACCACGAGCACCAGCTGGGCCCGCCGCCGGGCCCCCGCCTGCGCCTTCGGGCTGTTCTTCGGCAGCCGGGCGGGCAGGCGCAGCCGCAGGTCGGCGTCGCGAGCCATCCATCGTGCCGCGCGGTAGAGCAGCACGGCGGGCAGCAGCATCAGCCCCAGCGGCAGCAGGCCGACCCGCCCGCCGGGGATCGCGAACCCGGCGTGGTGCGCGGCCAGCCAGAGCTGCGCCGCCGTACGGAACACGCCCGGCAGCCCGGCTTCGAGCGTGCCGCGTGGCGCTGCGATCCAGCCGACCAGCGTGAGCGTGGTGAGCGCCGCCAGCCCGACGCCGAGCGTGGCGGCGGCCGCCAGCATCCCCGACACGGGCAGCGGCCGCCTGGTCTCGTCGTCGTCGCTCGAGACCCCGGGCAGTCGGCCGAGCACCGACCGGGGGGCGGCACGTAGCTGGTCGAGAATCGCCGTCACAGTAGGCGATTTTCTCAAGCTTTCCCGACCAGCGCTTGGTTGACGCGCCGCCCGCCCTTACTTTGTGGCCGCCGATCCCGTCCCGGTCGCGCGAAACTCTCCCTCTCCATCCTTCACGACGCTCCTTTACGGCGCTGCCGTGGTTGCCCCAGCCGCCGACCGGGGCCGGCGCCAGTCCAGGGAGACGCTGCTGAGCCGGTCAGTGGCGCGCCGCCGCCACAACGACTCGCTGACCGTGTTCCGTGGCAGACGAGAAGCCCCGCACGGGATCGATCCCGTGCGGGGCTGCCAGGGCAGGCGCTCAGCGAGCCTGCATGATCTCGCGCATCAGGCGGGCCGTCTCGGAGGGGGTCTTGCCGACGCGGACGCCGACCTTCTCCAGGGCCTCCTTCTTCGCCTGGGCGGTGCCGGCGGAGCCGGACACGATGGCGCCCGCGTGGCCCATCGTCTTGCCCTCTGGGGCGGTGAAGCCCGCGACGTAGGCCACGACCGGCTTGGTGACGTGCTGCTCGATGTAGGCGGCGGCCCGCTCCTCGGCGTCGCCGCCGATCTCGCCGATCATCACGATCGCGTCGGTGGCGGGGTCTTCCTGGAACGCCTGGAGCGCGTCGATGTGCGTGGTGCCGATGACCGGGTCGCCGCCGATGCCCACGGCGGTGGAGAAGCCGAAGTCGCGAAGCTCGTACATCAGCTGGTAGGTGAGCGTGCCGGACTTCGAGACCAGGCCGATGCGGCCGGCGGTGGTGATGTCGGCGGGGATGATGCCGGCGTTGGAGGCACCGGGGGAGGCGATGCCCGGGCAGTTGGGGCCGATGATGCGGGTCTTGTTGCCCTTGGCCACCGCGTAGGCCCAGAACTCGGTCGAGTCGTGCACCGGCACGCCCTCGGTGATGACCACGCAGAGCGGCATCTCGGCGTCGATGGCTTCCTTGACCGCGTCCTTGGTGAACGCCGGGGGCACGAACACGACCGACACGTCGGCGCCGGTCTGCTCCATCGCCTCCTTGACCGTCCCGAACACGGGCAAGCCCTCGTGCGTGGTGCCGGCCTTGCGGGCGTTGACGCCGCCGACCACGCGGGCGCCGGAGGCGAGCATGCGGCGGGTGTGCTTGGTGCCCTCGCCGCCCGTCATGCCCTGAACGATGATCTTGCTGTTCTCGGTCAACCAGATGGCCATGGGTCACACACCTGCCGCAGCGAGCTCGGCGGCCCGCTTGGCCGCGTCGTCCATCGTGTCTACCAGCTCGACCCGCGGGAGTGCGGCGTCGGCCAGGATCTGCCGCCCGAGCTGGGCGTTGTTGCCGTCGAGGCGGACCACCAGGGGATGGGTCACGGCCTCGCCACGGCTCTCCAGCAGCTTGAACGCCGAGACGATGCCGTTGGCGACGGCGTCGCAGGCGGTGATGCCGCCGAAGACGTTCACGAAGATCGACTTGACGCTCGGGTCGGAGAGGATGATCTCCAGGCCCGCGGCCATGACCTCGGCCGAGGCGCCGCCGCCGATGTCGAGGAAGTTCGCGGGGGACGGCTTGCCGGGGAACTGCTCGCCCGCGTAGGCCACCACGTCGAGCGTGGACATGACCAGGCCCGCGCCGTTGCCGATGATGCCGACGTCGCCGTCGAGCTTGACGTAGTTGAGGTCCTTCTCCTTGGCCTTGGCCTCGAGCGGGTCCTCGGCCGCCTTGTCGGCGAGCGCCTCGTGGTCGGGCTGGCGGAACGTGGCGTTGTCGTCGAGGGTGACCTTGCCGTCGAGGGCCTTCACCTGGCCGTCGGCCGACAGGATCATGGGGTTGACCTCGACGAGCGTGGCGTCTTCGTCGACGAAGCAGCACCACAGCTTCTCGATGAGCTCGGCGGCGCCGTCGAGCGCCTTGTCCGGCAGGCCGCCGGCCGCCGCGATCTCGCGGGCCTTGGCGCGGTCGATGCCGGTCAGCGCCGAGACCGGCACCTTGGCGACCTTCTCCGGCGCGGTGTGGGCGACCTCTTCGATGTCCATGCCGCCGGCGGCGGAGCAGATCGCGAGGAATGTACGGTTGGCGCGGTCGAGCAGGAAGGAGAAGTAATACTCCTCCGCGATCGCGCTGGCCTCCTCCACGAGCACCTTGTGGACCGTGTGGCCCTTGATGTCCATGCCGAGGATGGCGGTGGCCTTCTCGACGGCGTCGGCGGCGTCGGCCGCCACCTTCACACCGCCGGCCTTGCCACGGCCACCGGTCTTGACCTGTGCCTTGACAACAACGCGGCCTGTCAGCTCCTCGGCCGCCGACCGCACCTCCTCCACGGTGTGGGCGACGATGCCGCGTGGCACCGGGATGCCGTAGTCAGCGAAGAGTTCCTTCGCCTGATGTTCGAACAGGTCCACGAGGGGTCCGTCCTCTTCCCATTTGTCGCTCACCCTCCTCACTCGCTCCGTGGAGTGCCTTCTGCGTCGGCCCTCCACTCCGCTCGCTGCGTCGGGTTCGCTCCTTGCTTATCCGACTGAATGTTCGACGCTTGTCCGACTGATGTTCGGCGGCCCGGGCACCTGCACTTACGGTCGCGTCCGCTTCGCCGTTCGGTGGCATCGTGCCTCGCTCTCTCACGGCGAGCTCCTACGCTCAGGGTGCGTGCCGGGCGTTTCCGCCAGTGAAGCCTAGCCCGAAGCTTGACCTGACCAGGTCATCGGGTGGGGGTTCTCGCGCTATGTGACGGTGATCTCACTTCTCCACGACGGCATCTGCACGAATTTTGCACCGATTCGACGGCATACGCCCCGGTTCTCGATATACGGTCGTGATCTTCGATTGGCAGAATCGATGCCTCTTCCTTTTGGAACCAGAGGAAACTTGTATGAACCGATTTGTCGCGGCCGGGCGGTGACCACGGCCGCACGCACGGGGGCACACGGCGTTCCTTGAGGAAGACCCGATCCGCTCGCTCGGCGGCATTCCGTAATGGCCGGCCCGCCGAGCCGCTCCACAAGGCCCTACTCCTGCCTTGACCTCAACAACAGAACTTCGACGAAGGAAATCCGCATGAAGCGAATCCTGACCGGCGTGGCGTTAGCCACGACCGCCGCGCTGGTGACCGCCACCCCGGCGATGGCCGCCCCCAAGGACCCCGTGGTCGCCGTCAAGAAGCGGATGACCCTCGGCAAGGGGGTGAGCTTCACCGAGCGCACGACCGTCTCCCAGGGCAACAAGCGCGAGGTGTTCCTCCGGCGCAGCGGCACCCTGCAGTTCAGCAGGTCGGGCATCGCCGCCTCCGACATCACCGGCAAGCTCAACATCACCTCCAAGGACCTGGGCGACGTACCGGACAGCGAGTTCGGCGAGATCCTCAGGGCCGTGGCCAAGCCCGAGCGCACGATCAGGGTCGGCACCACGGCCTACCTCTCCGGCAACATGTGGACGACCCTGCTGCCCGAGGGCAAGACCTGGTTCAAGGCGCCCAAGGGCCCGCCCGGCGGCATCACCGGCACGTACGGCCAGCCCGTCAACGTCGGCGAATACTCCACGCTCAAGACCCTGCTCAAGGGCGCCAAGGCCACCAGCCACGGCTACAAGGGCACCATCAAGCTGGGCGCCCTGTGGAAGGCCTCGCCCTGGCTGCGCGCCGGCTCGCCGAGCAAGCCGTCCGCCAAGGCGCTGAAGGCCCCGATCGCGTGGCGGCTCACCGTGAACGCGGCCGGCCTGCCGACGCGCCTCGTCACGACGTTCTCCTCAACGGTGAACGGCACCGGCGACAAGGGCAGCGTGAGCGTGGACACGAGATACACCGGCTGGGGCAAGGCCGTGTCGATCAAGGCGCCGGCGGCCAAGGACGTCGCGACCTCGTTCGAGGACGGCCGGGAGGACATCTCCAGCCTGACCGAGATCCCCCTCGGCGTGTTCGCCGTCACCGGCTGACCTGCTGACCGTCCGCGCCTCTCCCTCCCCAGGACGGGAGAGGCGCGTACCGGGCGGGATGGGCGCCGCGCAGAACGGGACGGATGCCGTACCGGACGGGAAGGGCGCGGCCGCGCGGGAGAGGGGCGGCCGGGCTCAGCCCAGTCTGGACTCCCGGAGGGCCGCCCATTCGAGAGCGTGCCTGATGCCCTCGTCGAGGGAGTGGCGGGCCTGCCAGTCCAGCAGGCGGCGGGCCCGGTCGCTGCGGGTGTAGGCGCCGGGCACGTCGCCGGGGCGGGCGGGGGCCTCGACGACCTCGATGGGACGGTCCACGACCCGGTTGAACGCCTCGGCCAGCTCGCGGACCGTGGTGCCCGCGCCGGTGCCCAAGTTGATCACGTCGTTGTCCAGTTCGTCGAACCTGCGCAGGGCCGCCACGTGCGCGGTCGCCAGATCCCAGACGTGCACGTAGTCGCGGATGCCGGTGCCGTCTCTCGTCGAGTAGCCGGTGCCGGTGATCTGGAAGGGCACGCCGTCCTCGTACGCCTCGATCATCTTGCCCAGGGCGTGGCTGGGACGGCGCAGTTGCAGGCCGGTGCGCATCCGCGGGTCGGCGCCGACCGGGTTGAAGTAGCGCAGGGACAGGATCCTGATCGGGCGGCCGGCCGCGATGTCGGCGAACATCGCCTCGCACACCGCCTTGGTCTGCGCGTACGGGCTCTGAGGGGCGAGCGGCGAGTCCTCGTCCACCGTGTGGTCCGCGCCCGCCTGGTAGATCGACGCGGAGGAGCTGAAGATCATCCGCTCGCACCCGTTGCGGAGCAGGTGGTCGACGAGTTCGAGGCTCTTGGCGACGTTCGCGCGGTAGTAGCCGATGGGGTCGGCCACGGAATCCGGCACCACGATGAGCGCCGCGCAGTGGACGACAGCCTCGATATCCGGATTTTCGGCGAATATCTTGTCAATCAGTGGGCCATCGCCGATATCTCCCTCATAGAACACCCGCCCTTCGGCGAACTCCCTCCGCCCCGTCACAAGGCTGTCCAGAATCACGGGAGTGATCCCGGCGTCCAGGCACGCCGACGCGACCGTGCTGCCGATATAACCCGCCCCGCCAGTTATCAGAACACGCATCCCAGCACCCTAGCCTCGCCTCAGCTCTCCTGCCCGTCCCATCCTTTACGGCTCCGCAAAGGCCGGCCACCCACCGCACGCCGGCCGGGGACCTTCCAGGGCAACGCTTTCTGACCCTTCAGTGGCGCGCCGCCGCCACGGAGCGCCCCGCAGGCCGTGTTCCGTGGTGACCCGTTGCCCCGTGGCGACCGGCGCCGCGTGAACCGCTCACGCCGGCGACCCTCCTACTCCGTACCGACGGGTATCGAGGTGCGGCAGGCCGCTCTCAGAAACGGTGGCCGGGGGCGTCCGGTGACCGGCGGTTTCGGCGGTGGTCCATGGGACGTCATCCGGCGGCCCAGGCTGCGGTAAAGACTGGCCTGCGCTCTGGTCTTGGCGGCGTTGGCGTGCGACATTTCCTGATATGGGCAGGGACGTGCCAGTCGTCGCCTTCAGCCGGGACGACCGCCGGAAATATCGGGAAAAGGTGCGTCGGTGCCTCGACGTCTTCGCCCAGATGTTGCGCGAATCCCGCTTCGACTTCGAACGCCCGCTCGCCGGACTGGAGATCGAGCTCAACATCGTGGACGCGCGCGGCGAGGCCGTCATGCGCAACGCCCAGGTGCTCGCCGCCATCGAGCGGCCGGACTGGGCGACGGAGCTGGGCCAGTTCAACATCGAGATCAACATCGAGCCCCGGGAGCTCGGCGGCGACGGCGCGCTCCTCCTGGAGAACGACATCAGGGCGCGGCTCAACCACGCCGAGGATCGCGCCCGCTCCCAGGACGCCCACCTGGCCCTGGTCGGCATCCTGCCCACCCTGCGCGAGCAGGACATCGGCGAGGGCACGCTCTCCGCGAACCCCCGCTACCGCCTGCTCAACGAGCAGATCTTCGCGGCCCGCGGCGAGGACCTGCACCTGTCCATCGAGGGCGTCGAACGCCTCGACACGCACGCGGACAGCATCACACCCGAAGCCGCCTGCACCAGCGTGCAGCTCCACCTTCAGGTCAGCCCCGAGGCGTTCGCCGCCCACTGGAACGCGGCCCAGATCATCGCCGCCCCCCAGGTCGCGGCCGCGGCCAACTCACCCTACCTGTTCGGCAAGGAGCTGCACCGCGAGACCAGGATGGCGCTGTTCGAGCAGGCCACGGACACGCGGCCGGCGGAGCTGAAGACGCAGGGCGTACGGCCGAGAGTCTGGTTCGGCGAGCGGTGGATCACGAGCGTCTTCGACCTCTTCGAGGAGAACGTCAGCTACTTCCCCGCGCTGCTGCCCCTCTGCGAGAGCGAGGACCCGCGCGCGGAGCTCGAACAGGGCCGCATGCCGGAGCTCCACGAGCTCACCCTGCACAACGGCACGATCTACCGCTGGAACCGGCCGGTGTACGCGGTGGTGAACGGGGTGCCGCACCTGCGCGTCGAGAACCGGGTGCTGCCCGCCGGACCCTCCGTGGCCGACATCACCGCCAACGCGGCCTTCTACTACGGGTTGATGCGCGTCCTGCCGTACGCCGAGCGGCCGCTGTGGAGCCGGATGTCGTTCCAGGCGGCGGCCGACAACCTCGCCGCCGCGGCCCGGCACGGGCTGGACGCGCGGCTGTACTGGCCAGGGGTGGGCGAGGTGCCCGCGGCCGAGCTGATCCTGCGCCGCCTGCTGCCCATGGCCCAGGAAGGGCTGGCCGCGTGGGGCGTGGACGGGCCCGTCGCCGACCGGCTGCTCGGCATCATCGAGGGACGCTGCATCGCCGGCCGTACGGGCGCGAGCTGGCAGGTGGAGCGCGTGCACGCGCAAGGAGGCGACCGGCACGAGGCGCTGCGGGCCATGACGCTGGAGTACATCGAGCGCATGCACAGCAACGAGCCCGTGCACACTTGGGATGTGTGAAGCCTGTGATCCGAGCCCTGGTTCTCGTCCTGGTCCTGCTGGTCGGCGCGTGCGGCATCACCCGGCCGGCGTCCATGGACACGGAGGGCGCCGACTCCTTCGAGGAGGACGTCCGCACGGCACGTACGTTGTCGGAGGCGTTCTGGAAGCAGCAGTTCGAGCAGTTAGGCCGGATATATCGGCCACTGACCGCCTTCGTCCCCTACGCGGGCCGCTCCGGCCCTGCCTGCGGCAACGAGCCCGCAGTCCCGAACAACGCCTTCTACTGTCCGCTCGGTCACTTCGTCGCGTTTGACCGGGACTGGATGGAGGCGCTGTGGACGGAGATGGGCGACGGATCCGTCTATGTGATCATCCCGCATGAGATAGGGCACGCCGTACAGGCGCAGCTCCAGACGGGCTTCCAGCTGAACGTGCAGGCGGAGCTCCAGGCCGACTGCTACGCGGGCGGCACCCTGTCCGCCCTGGTGAACTCGGGCGCGCTGCGGGCGGAGGAGGGCGACGAGGAAGAGCTGCTCTACAGCCTGGAGGCGGCGGGCGACCCGACGGACGACTGGCTCGACCCCTCGGCACACGGAACGGCGGCGCAACGTCAGGCCTCGTTCGCGAGGGGATACCGGGACGGGGTGAGCGCCTGCTGACGCCGTACGGACCGGACGGCCCTCCACCCCAGGGATGTACGCGCGCGTCAACCGAGAGGATGATGTGTCCGATCATGACCACGCTCTACCTTTGACCCATGTCACTGGAGGAGATCGGCTGGCTGCGCAGGGGCGCGTGCAGGTCCAGCGACCCTGACCTCTTCTTCCCCCTCGCCCCCACACCGCTGCAGGAGGCGCGGGCCAAAGCGGTCTGCGCCGGCTGCCAGGTCATCGAGGAGTGCCGTTCCTACGCGTTAAGGGAGGGCGAGGCGGAGGGCATCTGGGGCGGCCTCACCCCGCAGGAGCGCCGCCGCACCCGCTTCCCCGAGGGCTGGCGCCGTCCCGCCGCCTCCTGACGGCCTGTGTTACGTCGCCCGCCTCCTGAGGGCCTGTGCTCCGTCGCCCGCCCCCTGACGACCTGGGCTACGTCGCCCGCCCCCTGACGACGCGGGCGACGTAGCCTGCAGGGGTGCTGCTTCGCTCGATCGCGATCCTCGCCGCCGCCAACATCATGAACAACAAGATCGCCCCCCGGCTCGGCCCGGTGACGTCCGCCGCCGCGACGGCCGCCCTGGTGGCGATGGCCCGCAGGTCCGGCCTTTCGTGGCAGGAGCTCGGCTTCGAGCACGGCCGCCGGGGCGCGATCGCGGGCGGCGCCCTTGCCGCCGGAGTGGCCGCCGTCTACACGGTCGGCATCTCGATGCCGCGCACCAGGCCCCTCTTCCACGACGACCGCGCCCTGTCGCTCTCGCGCGCCCGTGTCTGGGAGGAGGCGCTGATCCAGGTCCCCTTCGGCACGGTCCTGCTGGAAGAGGTGGGCTTCAGGGGCGCCCTCCACGCGTTGCTCCGCCAGAGGCACGGCACGGTCGCCGCCACCGGGGTCTCCTCCGCCCTGTTCGGCCTCTGGCACATCCTCCCGGCCATCGACATGGCCCGCGCCAACCCCGCGCTCGGCGCCCTGGTCGCCGACGAAGCCCCCGGGCGCCTCGACACCGCCCGCGTGGTGGCAGGCAGCGTGGTGTCCACGGCGGCGGCGGGCGTGCTGTTCTGCGAGCTACGCCGCCGGGGCGGCCTGCTCACCCCCGTCATGCTGCACCTGGCCACCAACTCCTTCGGCTACCTCTTCGCCCGCCTCGCCGGCAAGCAGAAACCAAGCCCTCCCGCCTCAGCCTGAGATCTTCCGCTCATCCCGTTCTGACCACGTACGGTGACCGTCCCTCCCGTCCCGCGGTAGATCATCTACCCATCCGGGAATGAAGGTTCTCCACCCGGGAGTGAAGATCCCTCCAGCACCTTCTGGATCGTTCCACACGACCCCTACCTCGATGCTCTAACGTCTGCGTGGCGCCCTTCCCGGGAAATCGCTCCTCCTCGGGAAGGGCGTATATCAAGATCGCAGGTTCTGATATACGCTGGAGGTACGGAGGTGGTGTTGCATGCGTACAGTGATCGACATCGACAAAGATCTACTGGAAGTCGCTCAGCACGAATTGGGGACGTCGACCATGAAAGAGACAGTGAACATGGCCCTGCAAGAGATCGCCGAAAGGGCAAGGCGGCGCGAAGCCTTCGAATACTGGCGCACTCGGGACAATACCGATCTTCTGGATACGGAGCTCATGAAGCAGGCGTGGTAGCCACGGGCGTGGTCTACCTCATCGACAAGAGCGCGCTGGCACGCATGCCCCACCCGGACGTCCAGCGAGCACTCGAGCCTCTCATGCTCGACAAGATGCTGGCGGTCTGCGAGGTCACGCAGCTCGAGGTTCTCTTCAGCGCGCGCGACCCCGAGGGATACGAGCGCGACCTCTACCATCTGCAGGAGGACTTTCGCCTGCTGTCGATCAGAGACAAGGGGGTCTGCTCCCGGGCCCTGGACGTTCAGGGGATGCTCGCACGCAAGTCTCACCACCGGGCTGTCGGACCGAACGATCTGCTGATCGCCGCCTGCGCCGAGGTGCACGGGGCGACGATCCTGCACTACGACCGCGACTTCGACATCATCTCCGAGATCACGGGGCAGCCCGCGCTCTGGGTGGTTGCCCCCGGATCGGTGCCGTAGCACCGCGAGGCGGAGGTCAGTCCGTGGAGACGACCTGGAAGCCCTCCGCGTAGCGGCCCTCGCCGAAGCCGGCCTGCTCGCCCCAGCCGGCGAAACGGCTCCTGACGAAGTCGGCGAAGCCCTCCACATGAGCGACCTGGCTCACATGTGACTGCAAGGCCGCGAGCTTGCGGTCCATGGCGCCGGTGACGTCCACCCAGTGATCCGGTGCGGGGCCGCCGGTCAGCCACACCTCACGCACGGTCCACGCCTCCAGGCCCTCGTCCCGCGCCAGCTCGGGGAATGCGTAGGGGTTGCGGGCGTCGGGATAGACGGCGTCGAGGGCGGCGCCGCCCACCGCGCGATGGTCGGGATGGCTGGGCGCGACGAACCGGTAGTTACGATCCGGATGGTGGGTGATGACCAGGTCGGGCCTGACCTGCCGGATCACGCGGGCGATGTCACGCCTGAGCTCGAGCGACGGCACCACCTGGCCGTCCGGATAGCCGAGAAAGCGCAGATCCGTGACGCCGACCGCCTTGGCGGCGGCCCGCTGCTCGGTCCTGCGCAGCTCGGCCATGCCCGAGTTGTCCAGAGTGCGTTCGTTGCCGCCCGCGTCACCGTCCGTGACCAGCAGGTACGTGACCTCCACGCCCCGGTCGACGAACAGCGCCACGCTCCCCGCCGCGCCGAAATCGGCGTCATCCGGGTGGGCGGTCACGACAAGAACCCGGTTGATCTCGCTCTCCGGCAGCATGGTTCCCCTTTCTGGACATTCCGTCGAGCACAACCGGAGCACCGGCGACGGCATTCCGTGCGACGTTTGTCGGTGGGGCGTCTTAACCTAGGTGGGTGCCGACCCAAGTCTCTGTTGACCACCCCTTGCTCGATGGCCTCAACCCGCAGCAGCGCGAGGCCGTGATCCATCATGGCAGCCCGCTGCTCATCGTCGCGGGGGCAGGGTCAGGCAAGACGCGGGTGCTGACGCATCGCATCGCCTATCTGCTGGCCGAGCGCGACGCGCATCCGGGCGAGATCCTCGCGATCACCTTCACCAACAAGGCCGCCAAGGAGATGAAGGAGCGCATCGACCAGCTGGTCGGGCCGCGCTCCAAGGCCATGTGGGTGATGACGTTCCACAGCGCCTGCATGCGCATCCTGCGGCGGGAGGCCAAGCGGCTGGGGTTCCCCTCCAGCTTCTCGATCTACGACCAGGCCGACTCCCAGCGGCTCATGGCGATGGTCTGCAGGGAGATGGAGCTCGACCCGAAGCGCTATCCGCCGCGCTCGTTCTCCGCCCAGGTCAGCAACTTCAAGAACGAGCTGGTCGACTACGAGAGCGCGCTCGACAGGGCGGGCTCGCATCTGGAGAAGACGCTCGCGCAGGCGTACAAGGCCTACCAGCTCAAGCTGACCGAGGCCGGCGCGATGGACTTCGACGACATCATCATGAACACGGTGACGTTGTTCCAGCTCTTCCCCGAGGTGGCCGAGCACTACCGGATGCGCTTCAGGCACGTGCTGGTCGACGAATACCAGGACACCAACCACGCCCAGTACATATTGATCAGGGAGCTGGTGGGGCATCCCGAGCTGCGCACCACCGACGGCGACCTGGTGCGGTCGGGGGCCGACCAGTCGGAGCTGTGCGTGGTGGGCGACGCCGACCAGTCGATCTACGCCTTCCGCGGCGCGACGATCCGCAACATCCTGGAGTTCGAGCGCGACTATCCCGACGCGCGCACGATCATGCTGGAGCAGAACTACCGCTCCACCCAGAACATCCTGGCCGCCGCCAACGCCGTCATCGCGCGCAACGAGTCGCGCAAGCCCAAGAACCTCTGGTCCGACCAGGGCGACGGCCCCAAGATCGTGGGCTACGTCGCCGACAACGAGCACGACGAGGCCATGTTCGTGGCCCAGGAGGTCGACCGGCTCAGCGACGAGGAGGGCGTCAAGGCCGGCGACGTCGCGGTCTTCTACCGCACCAACGCCGCCTCCCGCGTGTTCGAGGAGATCTTCATCCGCACCGGCCTGCCCTACAAGGTGGTCGGGGGCGTGCGCTTCTACGAGCGCAAGGAGGTCAAGGACCTGCTGGCCTACCTGCGGGTGCTGGCCAACCCGGCCGACGTGGTGTCGCTGCGGCGCATCCTCAACGTGCCCAAGCGCGGCATCGGCGACCGGGCGGAGGCCATGATCGAGGCGCTGTCGTCGCGCGAGCGCATCTCGTTCTGGGACGCGCTGCGCAGGGCCGACGAGGCGTACGGCATGGCCACCCGCTCGCTCAACGCGGTGCGCGAGTTCGTCGCGATGATCGAGGAGCTGATCACCAAGGCCGAGGGCGTGCCGCCGTCCGCGCTGGCCGAGGAGGTGCTGGTGGCCACCGGCTACCGCGCCGAGCTGGAGGCCTCAGAGGATCCGCAGGACGAGTCGCGCCTGGAAAACCTCAACGAGCTCATCTCCGTGGCCTCCGAGTTCGAGGAGGCCAATCCGGAGGGCACGCTGGTCGAGTTCCTGGAGCAGGTGTCGCTGGTGGCCGACGCCGACCAGATCCCCGACGCTGACGGCGGGCAGGGCGTCGTCACGCTGATGACCCTGCACACCGCCAAGGGGCTGGAGTTCCCCGTCGTCTTCCTGACGGCGATGGAGGACGGCGTGTTCCCGCACATCAGGTCGCTGAGCGAGCCCAAGGAGCTGGAGGAGGAGCGGCGGCTGGCCTACGTCGGCATCACCCGGGCCCAGCAGCGCCTCTACCTCACGCGCGCGGCCGTGCGCAGCTCCTGGGGGGCGCCGTCGTTCAATCCCGCCTCCCGCTTCGTCAACGAGGTGCCGGCGCAGCTCGTCGACTGGCGCACCGACCCTGAGAAGTCCGCATGGAACGCGGCCACGCGGCGCGAGCCGGCCGCCCGGCCCGCCCCGGCGAAGAGCGGCGGGCGCACCGTGCCGTCGCTGGCGCCGGGCGACCGGGTCAGCCATGACGCGTTCGGGCTGGGCACGGTGGTGTCCGTCGACGGGGTGGCGGAGAAGACCAAGGTCAAGATCGACTTCGGCAGCGGCGGTGAGAAGACGCTGCTGCTGGCGTACGCGCCGCTCGAGAAGCTGTAGCTCCGGCCGGCGCAGAACCCGCGCCCGTCCCTGCCGCCCGCCGCCGGCGGTGAGATCGCTGGTGGCGGGCGTCCGCGCCGACGGTCCGGCAGTCGGGGGTCAGACCAGGCGGCGGGCGGTGGCCCAGCGGGAAAGCTCGTGGCGGTTGGAGAGCTGGAGCTTGCGCAGCACCGACGACACGTGCGTCTCCACGGTCTTGACCGAGATGAACAGCTCCTTCGCGATCTCCTTGTACGCGTAGCCGCGCGCGATCAGCCGCAGCACCTCGCGCTCGCGCTGCGTCAGCGAGTCGAGCTCAGGGTCGATGGACGGGGCCTCCGACGAGGCGAACGCGTCCAGCACGAAGCCCGCCAGCCGCGGCGAGAAGACCGCGTCGCCCTCCGACACCCTGCGGATGGCGTCGGTCAGCTCCTTGCCGCTGATGTTCTTGGTGACGTAGCCTCTGGCGCCGCCCCGGATCACGCCGATGACGTCCTCGGCGGCGTCGGAGACCGACAGGGCGAGGAAACGCACCTGGGAGCCGGAGCCCAGGACGCGGCGCAGCACCTCCTGGCCGCCGCCCCCGGGCATGTGCACGTCGAGCAGCACCACGTCGGGCTGCAGCTCGGCGATCGCCTTGACCGCGGAGTCCACGTCCTCGGCCTCGCCCACCACCTCGATCGAGTCGCCGAGTTCGGCGCGTACGCCGGAACGGAACAGCCGGTGATCATCGACGATCAACACCCGTGTCATGCCTTCTCCACCTTCATGGTCAACATCACTTCCGTGCCCTCGCCGGGCTCGGTGCGCACCCTGGCCGCGCCTCCGTGACGTTCCATTCTCCCGATGATGGACTCCCTGATTCCCATCCTGTCCAGAGGCACGGCGTCAAGGTCGAACCCCTTGCCACGATCCTTCACGAAAATCGTGACCTCTTCACCCTCTACTTCCGCATAGACGGAAATGGACGGACTGCCAGAGTATTTGGCGGCGTTGACCATCGCCTGCCGGGACGCCTTGAGCATGGCGGCCAGCTTGCCCGCCGAATCGAGGTCGATGTCTCCGACGCAGACCACCTCGATGGGCACGCCGTGCGCGTCCTCCTCCTCGGCCGCGATCCTGCGTACGGCGGCCGCCACCGTGGCGTCGGCGTCCTGGGCCGGCTGGTAGAGCCAGTTGCGCAGGTCGCGCTCCTGCGCACGGGCCAGGCGGGTGACCTCGCGCTGGTCGTGGGCGACCCGCTGGATCAGCGTGAGCGTGTGGAGCACCGAGTCGTGCACCATGGCGGCCACTTCGGCGCGTTCCTCCTGCCTGATGCGCTCACGGCGTTCGAGCTGCAGCTCTTTCCACAGGCCGGCCAGCCAGGGGGCGGCGATGACGGCCAGGCCGCCGACCACGACGGCGGTGAACAGCAGCCCCTGGCTGGCCTGGGCCAGCTCGCCCTGTGCCGCCAGGAACCCGGCCCCGCCGATCACGACGAGCACGACGCCGAGCAGCGAGCGCACCCGGTTCTTCCGCATGCTGAGGGCCGCGCCGCTCATCCAGGTCTTGCGGCGTTCCGGGTCCGCCTGCTGCCAGAGGATGAGGGCGCCGATCCCGCCCACGGCGAACGGCAACATGCCGATGCCGCCCTGGGAGGCGCCCGTCAACCAGCCGAACGCCAGCAGCGCCACCCCGATCGCGCTGAACGCGGCGAGCTGGCTCCAGTCACGCTGCGGCGGGGCGGTCCCCTGGTACGGCTGTTTCGGCGCGACCATCCACAACACCGCGTACGCGACCATGCCGATGCCGTCGACGACGCTGAGCAGCACGAACATCAGCCTGATCACCACCGGATCAAGCGAGAGCTGCGTCGCCAGCCCCTGGGCCACGCCGCCGATCAGGCGGCCCTCCATGGGGCGCATCATCCGCCGATAAGGCGTTTCGCCGCTGGGCTCGGCAAGTGTCTTCTGGTCAGCCATAACATGGCCATAGTCACACGTCCCGGGCACAAGGGCATCAGGGAACGACCCCCGGGTCGGGTCAGGGGTGTCCCGGATGCGGGCACACCGCACGCAGGTACACGATGGTGACATGACAGAAGCTCCGCCCAGGGAACCGGCCGCTCCTCACCGTGTGCTGCGACGCAGCAGCGAGGGGCGCTTCCTCATGGGAGTCTGCGCGGGCCTCGGGCGGCACACCGGCATCGACCCCGTGGTGTTCCGCGTGGGCTTCGCGGTGCTGATGCTCGGCTCTGGCATCGGCCTGTTCCTCTACATCGCGGCGTTCCTGCTGATGAAGGAGCCGAACGGCAAGCCCGGCCTCATCGAGCAGTGGACCCGCCGCGACTTCGACGCCGACGCCGTGATGGCGCTGCTGGCCGCGGTGCTGGCGTGCGGCCTGGGGATCAACATGGCGACGGTGTGGCTGGACGTGGGCACGCTCGTGGTGGGCGTGTTCCTGGCCGTGTCGCTGCTGGCCGCGCACGCGAGCGGGGTCGACCTGCTGGGGCTGGCCCGGTCGATGCCCGAGCGGCTCAGCAGGCGCAGGACCGGCGACGGGCGACCGGCGCCGTCCTACACGCCTCCCAGGCCGACGTCTCCGGTACGCCCGCAGTCCGCGGCCACCGGCCTGGGCGAGCCCGCGCGGACGTCGTCGCCGGCATCGTCCCGGGAAGAGGCGGCCGACCAGACCCAGCGGGCGGCCGGCGGCCAGGCTCAGGAGGCGCCCGGCCAGGCGCAGGAGGCCGCCGGTCATTCGATCCGGCGGCCGTACGCCGAGCCGGCGCAGGAGACAGGCCACCGGCCGGTCCAGGAACCGGTACACGAGACGACCCGCCATCCGGTCCAGGAACCGGCGCAGGAGACGACCCGCCGACCGGCCCACGAGCCGACCCGGGAGTTCACCGGGCTGGTGAGCGAGAACGCTCAGGAACCGCCGCCCGCCGGACCTGCCCGGGGGCACGACGCCGTCGAGCCGGATGCGGCCCTCGGCGACGCGGTGACGGCGGAGCACGCCGTGCCCCCGTACCAGCCGCCCGCCCACGGGCGGCGGCAGCCGCGAACGGCCGCCTACGGCGACCCGTTCGCCCCCAACGGCCCCTACCAGCCGCTCGATCCGGCCAGGAGAGCCGGCGGCTACTCGCCGTACGATCCGGCTCTGTACGCCCGCCCGGCCCCCGCGGAACGGCCCAGGCCGGCACGCCGCCCGAAGTCGTTCATCGGCGTCTTCACCCTGTTGCTGGCTTTCATCATTGGAGGAATCGTCATGGCGGCCCAGGCCAGGACGGTCACTGGCGTGAGCCCGACCATCGTCGGCGGCGCCATGCTCATCACCATCGGCGCCGGGCTGCTGATCGCCGCCTGGTGGGGGCGGGGCGCCGGGCTGGTCGCCGCTGGTACGTTCGTCGCGCTGCTCGTGGGCACGGGGCTGATGCTGGGCGGTGTGCCGAGCAATGTCGGATCGTCGGAATGGACCCCGGCCAGCGTCGCGGAGGCGAGCCGGCACTATGACGCCGGGCTCGGCGACGGCAGGCTCGACCTGTCGGAGCTGGAGCTGGCGCCGGGGTCGACGACGACGTTCACCGCCTCGGTCAAGGCGGGCGAGCTGGTGGTGATCGTGCCACCGACGGCGAGAGTGGAGGTGCGTGCCTCCAACAAGGTCGGCGACATCACGCTGGACCAGTCGGTCCAGGGCGGAGTGGATGTGCGGGTGAACGAAGTGCTGCAACCCGAGGTGAAACCGGACGGCGAGCCCGCCACCCTCGTGCTCGATCTGCGCAGCGGCGTCGGCGACATCGAGGTGCGACGTGGCGCGTGACGTCGAGCGGCCGCGCCGCGTGCACAGGACGGACTGGATGGCCCTGCTCAGCGGCGTGCTTTTTGTCGTTTTGGGTATTTTGGTGGTGACAAGGGCGATCACGGATTGGCTGGTTCTCTGGGGTGTGATGGTGCTGGGATTGGCGTTCGCGGGGCTGGTGGCGATCATCGCCAAAGGGCTGCGCGGCAAGTAGACCTTGACCCGGAATAACACCGGCGTACGTTCGGAGTGTCCGCCTTTCCCCCTGCTCCTGAGGGAGGACGTATGCCCCGAATCACCGTCACCGTCGACGGGATCACCTACGAGGAGGACGTCGAACCGCGGCTCCTGCTCGTCCACCTGCTGAGAGACCGGCTCGGCAAAACCGGCACACCGGTCGGCTGCGACACGAGCAACTGCGGCGCCTGCACGGTCATGCTCGACGGCAAGAGCGTGAAGAGCTGCTCGGTGCTGGCCGTCCAGGCCGACGGCGGCGACGTCGTCACCATCGAGGGCCTCGGCGCCGACGGGTCGATGCACCCGATGCAGCGGGCTTTCCACGAAGAGCACGCGCTGCAGTGCGGATACTGCACGCCCGGCATGGTCATGGCCTCGATCGACCTGCTCAGAGACGATCCCGACCCGTCGGAGGAGACGATCAGGGAGGGCCTCGAGGGCAACCTGTGCCGCTGCACCGGCTACTGCAACATCGTCCGCGCCGTACGGAGGGGCGCGCAGGAGATGGGGCAGGCGGTGAGTTCGCAATGACGGAGATGGACGCCGGCCTGGTCGCCGAGCAGATCGCCCGGAGCGACCAGCTCAACGAGCCGACCGACCGCTCCGAGGTGGGCAGGCCGCGGCGGCGCAAAGAGGACACGAGGCTGCTCACGGGGCGGACGCAGTGGACGGACAACCTCTCGCGCCCCGGCATGCTGCACGTGATGTACCTGCGCAGCCCGATGGCGCACGCCAGGATCACCAGGGTCGACGTATCGGGGGCGCGTGACCTGCCGGGGGTCGTGGCGGCGTACAGCGGGGAGGATTTCGCCGCCGAGCAGGGCAGCCTGCCGTGCGCCTGGCCGGTGAGCGACGACATCGTCATCCCCGACCACCCGCCGATGGCCGTGTCCGAGGTGCGCTACGTCGGCGAGGCCGTGGCCTGCGTGGTCGCGACCGACCGCTACCGCGCCGCCGACGCGCTCGACGCCATCGAGGTCGACTACGAGCCGCTGCCTGCCGTGCTCGACATGAACGAAGCCCTCGCCGACGGCAGCCCGAAGGTGCACGAGGCGGGCAACAAGGCGTTCAGCGCGAAGATCACGTCGGGCGACCTCGACGCCGCGTTCGAGGGCGCTCCCGTCGTCATCGACCGCACGTACGTGCAGCAGCGGCTCATCCCGAGCGCGATGGAGCCGCGGGCGGTGCTGGCCGACACCGACGGCGAGTCGTTCACGCTCTGGACGTCCACGCAGATCCCGCACGTCCTCCGGGTCATGCTGGCCATGGTGACCGGCGTCCCCGAGCACCGGATCCGCGTGATCGCGCCCGACGTGGGCGGCGGGTTCGGCTCGAAGTTGCAGGTCACCGCGGAGGAGGTGCTGGGCCTGCTGCTCACGCGCAAGCTCGGCAAGCCGGTCAAGTGGACCGAGTCCCGCTCCGAGGGCAACCTGACCGTGCACCACGGCCGCGACCAGATCCAGCACATCAGGCTGGCCGCCGACGCAGACGGGCGCATCAGAGGGCTGCAGGTCGACCTGCTGGCCGACATGGGCGCCTACCTGATGCTGGTGACGCCGGGCATCCCGATGCTGGGCGCGTCGATGTTCAACGCGATCTACAAGATGGACGCGTACGAGTTCGCCTGCACGGGCGTGTTCACCACCAAGATGCCCACCGACGCGTACCGAGGCGCGGGCCGCCCGGAGGCCACGTTCGCCATCGAGCGGATGATGGACGAGCTCGCCGCCGAGCTGCGCATGGACCCGGTGGAGGTGCGCAGGCGCAACTGGATCAGGCACGAGGAGTTCCCGTACACGACGATCTCGGGCCTGACGTACGACTCGGGCAACTACGAGGCGGCCACGGACAGGGCGCTGGCGTTGTTCGGCTACGACAAGCTGCGGGCCGAGCAGTCCGACCGGCGTGACAGGGGCGACCCGGTGCAGCTCGGCATCGGCGTCAGCACGTACACCGAGATGTGCGGACTGGCGCCGTCGAGGATGCTCGGCGAGGCCAACTACGGCGCGGGCGGCTGGGAGCACGGCGCGGTGCGCATGCTGCCCACGGGCAAGGTCGAGGTCATCACCGGCACCTCGCCGCACGGGCAGGGCCACGTGACGTCGTGGAGCCAGATCGCGGCCGACGCGCTCGGCGTGCCGTTCGAGGACGTCACGGTGTTGCACGGCGACACGGCGATCGCCCACAAGGGCATGGACACCTACGGCTCCCGCTCGCTGGTCATCGGCGGCGTCGCGGTGCTGAAGGCGTGCGACAAGGTCAAGGACAAGGCCCGCAAGCTGGCCGCGCACGTGCTGGAGTGCTCGCCGGACGACCTGGAGTTCGAGGCCGGGGCGTTCAAGGTGCGGGGCACCGAGTCTCAGCGGACGATCCAGGAGCTGGCCCTGGCCGCGTTCACGGCGCACGACCTGCCCGACGGGGTGGAGGCGCGGCTCGACTCCGAGGCCACGTTCGATCCGGAGAACTACTCCTTCCCGCACGGCACCCACCTGTGCGCGGTGGAGGTGGACACGGAGACGGGCATGGTGAAGATCCGCTCGTACGTGGCGGTCGACGACGTCGGCAAGGTCGTCAACCCGCTGATCGTGGAGGGCCAGGTGCACGGCGGCATCGCGCAGGGCATCGCGCAGGCGCTGTTCGAGGAGGCCGTCTACGACGCCGACGGCAACCTGCTGACCACCACGATGGCCGACTATCTGCTCCCGTCGGCGGCGGACCTGCCGGGCTTCACCCTCGACCGCACAGAGACGCCGGCGACCAGCAACCCGCTGGGCGTCAAGGGCGTCGGCGAGGCGGGCACGATCGCCTCGACCCCGGCCGTGGTGAACGCCGTCGTGGACGCCCTGCGCCCGCGCGGCGTGCACGACGTACGGATGCCGTGCACGCCGGAACGCATCTGGCGGGTCCTCAACGACGGCGCGCAGGAAGGAGCACGGCCATGATCCCCGCGCAGTTCGACTACGCCCGGCCCGCCTCGCTGGAGGAGGCCTGCCAGGCGCTCGCCTCCGACGAGGAAGCCAAGGTGCTGGCGGGCGGCCAGTCGCTGCTGCCGCTGCTGCGGATGCGGCTGGCGTACCCGTCGACGCTGGTGGACGTCGGCCGGCTGCCGGATCTGAAGGGCGTGCACGACCGCGGCGACCACGTCTTCATCGGCGCGATGACCACGCACGACGAGGTCGTGCGCTCCGACGTGGTCACCGCGGGCTGCCCGCTGGTGGCGCTGGCCACGGCCATGGTGGCCGACCGGGCGATCCGGCACCGGGGCACGTTCGGCGGCTCGCTGGCGCACGCCGACCCGGCGGGCGACCTGCCGGCCGTGGTGCTGGCGCTGGACGGCGTGCTCGTGGCCAGGTCGGCGGAGGGTGAGCGGGAGATCCCCGCCGCCGGCTTCTTCGTCGACTACCTGGAGTCGGCGCTGGAGCCGGGCGAGATCCTGACCGGGGTGAAGATCCCGAAGCTGGGCGCGGGCTGGGGTTTCCACTACGAGAAGTTCCACAGGACCGCGCAGTCGTGGGCGATCGTCGGGGTGGCGGCGGCGGTCAAGCGTTCCAACGGCGCGATCACCGAGGCCAGGATCGGGCTGACGAACATGGGAGAGAAGCCGCTGCGCGCCCGAGCCACCGAGTCGGCCCTGCGGGGCGTGGAGCTCGGTGACCAGGTGCGCCTGGCGTGCGAGGAGGCGGCCGCCGACACCTCTCCGCCGGCCGACCTGCACGCGCAGCCCGACTACCGGCGGCACCTGGCCAGGGTGCTGACCCATCGGGCGGTACGCGCGGCGGCCGGATCGCCCTGATCTCAAGGGGGCATCCCTTCCGGGGTGCCCCCACCCCGGCGTAGTGTCGCAACGGAGAAGGAGCGGTCGATGGCGATGCGTTTCGAACACGAGTTCACAGTTCCTGTTCCGGTCGAGCAGGCCTGGGCGGTGCTGCTCGACGTCGAGCGGGTCGCTCCGTGCCTGCCGGGGGCGAGCCTGGACGTCTTCGAGGGCGACGAGTTCACCGGCAGGATGAAGGTCAAGGTCGGCCCGATCACGGTGACGTACAAGGGCTCGGCCGCGTTCGAGGAAGTGGACAAAGACTCCCACACGCTGACGCTCAAGGCGTCGGGCAAGGAGTCGAGAGGGCCGGGCACGGCCTCCGCCACGGTCAAGGCGCGGATGACGCCGCGCGAAGGGGCCACGGCGGTGGCCGTGGAGACGACGTTCAACGTGACCGGCCGGCCGGCCCAGTTCGGGCGGGGCGTGATGGCCGAGGTCGGCGCCAAGCTCATCGACAGGTTCGCCGAGAACCTGGCCGCGCTGCTGTCCGAGTCGACCGTCGAGCCCGCCCCTCCGCAGGAGGAGGATCGGCCTGTCGCGGCGGTGCCGGAGCCCGGTGAACCCGAGGAGATCCGGCAGGAGGTGCGGCCCGTTGGCACGTTGCGCACGTCGCGCACGGCCGACGAGGAGGCGCTCGACCTGCTGGAGATCGCCGGGCAACCGCTGCTCAAGCGGCTGGCGCCGATCGCGGGCGCGGTCGCGGCGCTGCTGGTCATACTCTGGGTGATTCGTCGGCTTATGCGCTGATTTTTGGGCAAATATTTGATCAACTCCTGACGCTTCCCCTCCGGCAGGGGCAGCCATCCCCGCAGAGGACTACTGGGGGGACTCGGCATGCCGGACTGCACCGTCGTCGTCATCACGTACAACGACGCGGCCCGCCTGCCCAGGGCCGTACGCTCCGTGCTCGGACAGTCGCTGCGCGACCTGGAGGTGATCATCTCCGACGACGCCAGCACGGACGGCACGCCGGAGGTGGCGGCACGGCTCGTGGCCGGCGACCCCCGGGTCCGCTACCTGCGCAGGCGGCACAACAGCGGCGGGTGCGGGGCCCCGCGCAACGACGGCATCGACGCGGCGACCGCGCCGTACGTCATGTTCCTCGACAGCGACGACGAGCTGCCCCGGCACGCGTGCAAGAGCCTGCTCACCGAGATCGAGCGCACCGGCGCCGACTTCGTGTCGGGGCAGATCTCGCGTCTGTACGAGCGGACCGGACGCCTGCAGCCGTACTACCCGTGGTTGTTCGCCCGGCGGCGGGAGGTCGAGGGCATCCGCGAGGAGCCCGCGTTGTTCCTCGACAGCTTCACCACCAACAAGATCTACGACCTGAGCCGGCTGCGCGCCGCCCGGCTGCGTTTCCCCGAGGACATCCACTACGAGGACCACGTCTTCGCCGCCGAGTTGTACGCGCTGTCACGCAGGTTCGCCGTCGTGCCGTGGACGGTCTACCACTGGCACAGGGCGCCGACGAACGAGTCGATCTCGCTGAGCATCGACGACCTGGACAACGTGCGCCAGCGGGTCACGGCCGCCCGGATGAGCGACGACGCCCTGCGCCGGCACGGGGCCGGCGACCTGGTGCCGCACCGCCAGCGCCGCTTCCTCCGCCAGGACCTGCGCGTCTACCTCAACCCGCTGCCGTCCCGCGACCTGGTATGGATCAAGGAGTTCGCCTCCATCGTGCGGCCGTACCTGGAGGAGATCCCCGGGGACGCGCTGGACGAGATGGCGCCCCTCGACCGGGTCTGCTGCCGGCTCATCCTGGACGACCGGATCGAGGACCTGCGGATCGCGGCGGGCTCGCTCACCGGGCCGAGAGCCGCCCCCAGGGCCGCCGTCCAGCACGACGGGCGGACGTACTGGGGCACCACGGTCTCGCCCGGCATGGACATCACCCGGCTGCGCCTGGCGGAGCTGCCCTACTCGGCGTCCAGGCTGCGGCACGAGGCGACCGCCCTGTCCTCGGACGGCGAGCGCGTACGGATGACCGTGCGCAGCTACGACCCGTTCGGCAAGCTGCCGCTGGAGTGGAAGGCGTTCCTGCAGCTCGGCGGGAAACGCGTCCCCATCACGCCGCGGCCGTCCGGCGACGGCGGGTACGTCAGCGAGGTCGTCTTCACGCCCACCGGCAAGTGCGATCCGCGCATCGGCTTCACCAGGACCTCCGACGGGCACACCACGACCGACCGGATCATCGTCGACCCGCGCACCGAGCCCATCGAGCTGCCCGGCCGCACGGTGAAGGCGGAGGGCCGCGCCGCGTACCTGTGCGTGCGTCCCGTGGCCGGGCCGCGGCCCGTGTGGGAGCGGGTCAAGCGGCGCCTGCTCAGGCGGTACAGCACGCCGCGGAACAAGCTGCGGGCGTACAAGGTGCTGATCCGCGTGTTGCCGAGGCGCGGGGACCTCGCGCTGTTCGAGTCGGACGTCGGGAAGGGCTACAGCGGCAGCCCGCGGGCCCTGCACGAGGAGGTGCGGCGGCGCGGGCTGCCGATCGAGGTGGTCTGGTCGGCGGCGAAGGGGCGCGGCGGGTTTCCCCAAGGCGTGCGGCGGGTGCGCAGGGGCAGCTGGCGTTACGTCTGGACGATGGCGCGCGCGGGGATCTGGGTGGACAGCCACGGGTTCCCGCTCGACTACCCGAAGCCGCGCGGCACCCGCTACCTGCAGACCTGGCACGGGCAGGGGATCAAGTCGATCGGCTTCGACGCGCCCGACCTGCGCGGTGACTTCGACCGGCCGCGGGCACGGTGGCGGGCCGCGGTCGCCCGGTGGGACGCGCTGGTGTCGCCGAGCGCGGAGTTCTCGCGGGTGTTCCTGCCGTCCAACGGCTACACGGGCAAGGTCTACCGCTGCGGGACCCCCCGCTGCGACGCCCTCGTACGCGGGGAGGGCGCGCGCGACGTGCGGGAGCGGCTGGAGATCCCGCCCGGCAGGAAGATCCTGCTGTACGCGCCCACCTACCGGGACCGGGCCAAGGGCAGCGGCCGGTCGGTGCGCGTGGACCTGGAACTCATGGCCGACGAGCTGGCCGGCGAGTGGGTCGTCGTCCTGCGCACCCATCCGGTCGAGCGATATCGCGTGCCCGAGCACCTGCTGCACTTCGTCCGCACCGCCGGGTCCTACCCGGAGATCAACGACCTGATGCCCGCCTCGGACGCGCTGCTGACGGACTACTCCTCGGTGATGTGCGACTACGCGCTCACGGGCAAGCCGATGGTGTTCTTCATCGACGACTGGGACGACTACCGGCTTTCGGAGCGCGGCGTCTACCACGACCTCCCGGCCATCGCGCCGGGACCGTGCGTGACGACCACCGAGGACCTCGTGGCCGCGATCAAAGACCTGCCCGCCCGGCACGCGGCCTGCGCCGAGCGGTACGCCGCCTTCCGCGAGCTCTGGTGCGCCGACGAGCACGGCGACGCCGCCGCCAGGATCGTGGCCGACTTCTTCGAGGGCGCCCATTGAGCGTCGTCTTCGCCTGCCTCGACGCCGACTCCCTCGGCGGCGTCCAGCAGGTGACGCACACCCTCGCGCAGGGGCTGGCCGGCCGGGGCCACGAGGTGCACGTGATCGGCCTGCACCGCCCCGCCGCCCCCTTCCGGTATGTGCACCGGCCGCTCTACCACCACCACGTGATCAGCCGCCGGCCCGTGGACACGGCCGGACGCCTGGCCCGCAGGCGGGTCGACAGGAAGCTGAAGGAACTGCTCGAAACGATCCGGCCGGGGTACGCGGTGATGACCTCGCCCTCGGCGGTGGCCAGGATCGCGGGGCTGCTGCCGCCGGCGTTCCGGCCCATCGGGCAGTACCACGGCTCCTACGACCACGCCCGCGGCTGCTGGCACCTGGCCTCGATCAGGAGGCACTACCCCCGGCTCGACCAGGCGGTGTTCCTCAGCGAGGACGACGCGTGGCGGTTCTCGGAGCACGCGCTGCTGCCCAACACGTGGAGCCTGCCGAACCCCCTGGCGGCCTGGCCGGAGGAGACGTCCGCGCTCGACTCGCCGCGGGTGCTCGGCGTGGGCAGGCTGGAGGGGGTCAAACGGTTCGACCGGCTGATCACCGCGTTCGCCCGGTCGGGCGCGCCGCCGTCGTGGGAGCTGCACCTGATCGGCGACGGCGGCGAGCTGGCGCGGCTGCGCGAGCGCGCGGCCGGGGAGGGCGTCGGTGACCGGGTGGTCTTCCGCGGGCGGGTGCCCGCCGCGCGCATGCCCGGCGAATATCTCGCGGCCTCGGTTCTCGGCCTGACCAGCGAGCACGAGGGACTGCCCGTCGTGCTGCTGGAGTCGGCGGCGCACGGGGTGCCCGCGGTGGCGTTCGACGTCTCGGGGGGCGTGCGCTCGGCCGGGCCGGTGGCGGTGCCGCCCCGCGACGTCACCGCCTTCGCCTCGGCGCTGGGCCGGCTCGTCCGTTCCACGGAGGAGCGGCGCCGCGCGGGCGCCGCCGCCCGCGCACGGGCCGAGGCCTTCCGCCTCGACCCCGTGCTGGACCGCTGGGAGTCGATGTTCGCCCACATCGACCGCTGAGGCGGCTACACCGCCGGTTCGGCCAGCTCCGGGCGCTGTTGCGGCACGCCCGCGAGCGAGCACTGGCCCGAGGTGAGCATCGCGGCCACCGGGCTCGGCTCGCGCAGCCGGTTCAGCCGGTCTCGCATGGCCTTGCGCATGCGGCTGGCCTTACGCTTCTGCATCGTCTTCTGGCAGGCGACCACGTGCTCCTTGGTGGGCTTGGGCGCGCCGGTGAGCTCGTACCCCATGGACTCCAGGCGGTCGCCGAGCATGTGCTCGCACAACGAGATCTCCCAGTCCTCCAGCCGGTTCGCCCAGCTGCCCACGCGGCTGCGCAGGACGTCGCTGTGCGTGTTGCTGTGCCAGACCTTGTGCTGCGGCACCGCCACCTGGGCCGCCTCGCGCGGGGAGACCATCGACGGGGCGAAGTCCTCCTCCAGGAAGTGGCAGAGCTTCTTCAGCTCGGTCGCCGGGTCGTCCGTGAGGTCCTCGTAGCGCAGCTCGTAGTACGTGTCCTCGGGCAGGGTCCGGCGCAGCCGGCCGCCCGCGTCGATGGCCTCGGCCCAGGTGGACACGGCGTGGAAGGAGTCCAGGTTGTACCAGGGCATCTCCTTCAGCGAGGACACGCAGTCGCGGCCGTCCCTGATCAGGTGGATGAACTGGGCGTCGGGGAAGAGCCGCAGCAGCATGTCGACCTGCTTGACGTAGCTCGGTCGCTTGTCGCCCCAGCGGGGCTTGTCGAAGCGGTCGGCGTACATGCGGAAGGCCGTGCCGATCACCGATCCGAGCGAGCCCGGGCCCTCCACGCACTGCCGGACGAACTCGTCCTTGTCGATCTTGAGCTCGCGGAACTTGGTGCTGCGTTCGGTCGCGATCCACTGGGCGAAGGCGCGCCGGCGCTGGGTGACCCGCAGGTCGCCCCAGGTGCGCCGGCGGTGGTAGGCGGGAACGAGGAAGCGCGTCTCCGGAGGCACCGCCATGCGCGGGTGCGAGTGGAGCATGAGCTGGAGCATCGTGGTGCCAGACCGCGGGCATCCGATGACGAAGACTGGCCGGTCGGACATTGCGTTGTAACCCCCGAAAACTTAGACGAGAACGTGCTCTCGGCTCTCCTGAGAGGAGGCCGCGCCGTGCCTGCGCGTGAAGAGCCACAGCCGGTAGACGAGGAAGACCTCGTTGGCCAGCAGCAGAACCCCCGACATCGCGGCGAGCGGGATCAGCGCCCATGCCCCCGCAAGAGGCGCGACCACGAACACCGCCGCATGGAACTCGATGCCGCTGATCAGGTGCGAGCGCACCCTGTGGCGGGCCAGGAACCTGTTGAGCCGTCGCGGAAAGCTGCGCCGCCGGGGCCCCCGCCCCAGCGCCACCCGATCCTGCGGCTCCTGCAGCTCCTGGTCGAAAGGATCCTGGTCGAAGGGCTCATGCTCGTCGCCGGGCTCCTGCCGCCCCTCCTTGACCGCCTCGCGCACCCGCTTCATCTGCGGCGCGTTGACGTACCTGAACAGGTCGAGCACGGCCACCGCCGCGCCCAGGACGATGAAGTGCACCTCGCCCGTCAGCGCGTACTGCCCGTACGCCAGCCCTCCGGCGCACAGGACCACCCGGACGCGGTCACCCACGTAGTCGAGCCAGAGCCCGAAGGGCGTGCCGGTGCCCTTGAGCCGGGCGACCTTGCCGTCCACGCAGTCGATCATGAAGCTCAGATAGAACGCGAGAGCGCCCGCCGCGAGCTGGTTCATCGCGAAACAGACGGCCGACACCGCGCCGAGGACCAGGGAGAACACGGTGAGCGCGTTGGGCGTCAGCTGGGTGCGGTTGGCGACGGCCAGCGCGACCCGGCAGGCGGCCGGGTCCACGAAGTACACGGTCCACCAGGAATCTCTCCGCTTGCGTGTCTCGTGGACGTCATCGAGCGAATAGGTCCTCATGGACTCCAGCATGGCCACGCAACGCGCCGGATCGATTACTCTCTGGAACTACTGGGTGGTTTCCATGCCTGTTCTTGACCGTCCCGGCACGGAAAACCGCCACGTGGGCCCGGTGTCGCCGTCCCTGCACAAGCCGGTCATGACCAGACCGCGCAGTTCGGCGCGCACCTCGAGCTTCCAGTTCTTCCCGCCGCCGCCGAGCCGGCGGGGGTCGATGGCGGCGACCACGCCGTGGCGGCCCGAGCGCCGCACCTCCAAGGGCACGCGGCGGCGCCCGTCGCCGAGCCACATGCTGACCCTGGACAGCTTCCTGTCGACGCGGTGGAACGACACGTGCCCCCGCAGCCGGTACTCCGTGCCGGTCCACTCGCACGCGTCGACCCTGGCGACCAGTTTGAGCTCGTCCCGGGCGTCGAAGACCTCGTCGGGGATCCGGAGCCGGCGGTTGCGGAAGAAGGGGTAGTCGCCGTACCAGTTGGTGACGCGCAGGCCGCGCGGCACGATGCGGGTGCTGCCCTCGCGGGCCCTCCGGAACGCGCGCACCTTGCGCAGTTCCGCCACCAGGCCGCGCTTGACCAGGTGCAGCTCCAGGCGGCGCAGCGAGGGCGCGGTGGCCAGTGCCCGCACGCTCAGCTCGGCCAGCCACGCGTGGGCCAGCTCCACCACCGGACCGCACTCGTCGCAGTTCTCCAGCGCCTGGAAGAGGAACAGGATGTCCTTCTCCAGCACCAGCGCGTCGAAGCCGTCGAGCAGTTCCGGCGCACGCTCCTCGAGGAAGGCGCGGACCGCGCGGATGGCCGCGAGGCGCTCGTACAGGTTGTCCGGCTCGGTCCTGCGCTGCGTGATCGACGTCGCCCCCGTCTCGCGCCTGCGCCAGTGGTAGACCACGTCGCCCACCATGTCCACGCTGGTGGCCAGGACGTGCGCCTGCATGGCGACCGGCACGTCCTCGTAGATGCCGGCGGAGAACGCCAGGCCGCAGCGCTCCCAGAAGGCGCGCCGGTAGACCTTGTTCCACACCGTGCGGTCCCTGACGAGCACCGGCTTGTCGGTGATGTGGGTGCACAGCTGCGGTCGCCTGAACACCTTCTCGTGCAGCGTCGACTCCTCCAGCCGGCCGTCCACGAGCCGTCCCACCGCGCCGCACGCGAGGTCGGACCCGGTCTCGGCCAGGCTGCCGACGAGCAGCTCGTACGCGTGCGGCGGCACGACGTCGTCACTGTCGGCGAAGGCGAGATAGGTGCCGCGGGCGTGCCGGATGCCCTCGTTCCGCGCGGGCCCCGGGCCCTGGTTCCGCTGGGTGACGATGACGAAACGTTCGTCGCGGGCGGCGAAGTCCTCGGCCACGCGCCGGCTGCCGTCCTCGGAACCGTCGTCGACGAGGATCACTTCGAAGTCTTCCAGTGTCTGGGCGGCCAGCGACTTCAGGCACTCGGTGATGTACGCCTCCACGTCGTGAAACGGGACGACGACGCTGAGCAGGGGGATCATGACGATTGCTCCTTGCTTCCTGGACCCGGCTCGAAAGGACAGGTCGAGGGCAGCATGCCGTGGCCGCCGGGCCGGATCCGCATCCCTGATCAGCTCTTTACCTGACGCACAATCGGCTACGTTGTGCAGTTGAGTCCGCGCTGAGAGTTAGGGGCAGCGATGCTGAGGAGCGTCCGTGACGATGATCTGCCCGTGATGCGCCGATGGCGCAACCACCCACGGGTGCGCGCGGCCAGTTTCGCCACGCACGAGATCGCGCCGGCCGAGCACCTTCGGTGGTGGCAGGCGACCCGCGCCGACCCGGGCAGGTGCGTGCTGATCTACGACCACCACGGGGTCTCCGCGGGGGTGGTGACCTACGCCGACCTGGCGTCCGGCGCCGCCTCCTGGGGCTTCTACCTCGACCTCGAAGGACTCGAAGGGTCGGGCGACCTGCTGCGGGCGTGGATCGGGCTGGAGAAGGCGGCCATCGCGCACGCCTTCGGGCCGCTCGGGCAGACGGCGCTGCGCGGCGAGGTGCTGGCCGACAACGCGCCGGTCAGGCTGCTGCACCAGCGGTTCGGCTTCGCCGAGGTGAGCTCCTACCAGCGCGACGTCGACGGTGTTCCGCGTGACGTCGTGGCCATCGAGCTCAGGAAGGGGCAGGCGTGATCTCCATAGCGGGCCGGCCGATCGGGGCCGGGCATCCGCCCTACGTCGTCGCCGAGATGTCCGGAAACCACAACGGGAGCCTGGCACAGGCGCTGGCGATCGTGGACGCGGTGGCGGCGAGCGGCGCGCACGCGCTGAAGCTGCAGACCTACCGGGCCGACACGCTGACCGTCGACTGCGACGGGCCCGCGTTCCGGATCGGCGACGGGCACGAGCTGTGGGGCGGCGAGCACCTCTACCAGCTCTACGAGCGTGCCCACACGCCGTGGGAGTGGCACGAGCCGATCTTCGAGCGGGCCCGCGAGCACGGGCTCACCGCCTTCTCCTCCCCCTTCGACCCCACGGCCGTCGAGCTGCTGGAGAAGCTGGGCACGCCGGCGTACAAGATCGCCTCGTCGGAGATCGTGGACCTGCCGCTGATCAGGCTCGCGGCGAGCACGGGCAAACCACTGATCATCTCGACGGGCATGGCGTCCGCCGGGGAGATCGAGGCCGCCGTGACGGCCGCCCGAGAGGCGGGCTGCGAACAGCTGGCGGTCCTGTCGTGCACGGCGTCCTATCCGGCCTCGCCCGCCGAGAGCAACCTGCGCGCGCTGCCGCTGCTGGCCGCACTCACCGGAGCGGTCGTCGGCGTCTCCGACCACACGCCGGGGCTGGGCGCCGCGCTGGCAGCGGTGGCGCTGGGCGCCTGCCTGATCGAGAAGCACGTCACGACGTCCAGGGCCGAGGGCGGGGTCGACGCGGCCTTCTCACTGGAGCCGGGCGAGCTGCTGGCGCTGGTGGTGGAGAGCGAGCGGGCCTGGCAGTCGCTGGGCAGCCCGGTGATCGGGCCGCGCCCGTCGGAGCGCGAGGGGCTGCGCTTCCGCCGATCCCTCCACGTCGTGCGCGACGTGCGCGCGGGCGAGCCGGTGACCCCTGACAACGTACGCTCGATCCGGCCGGCGGGCGGGCTGCCTCCCGAGGCCGCCGCGCAGGTGATGGGCCGGCGCTTCACCCAGGACGCGGCGTTCGGCACGCCGCTGACCTGGGACCTCGTCTAGAGCAGGGCGAGCAGGGCCTCGGCGACGCGCTCCCTGCCCTTGCCGTCGACGAGGCCGCTCCCCCGCCTGCCGTGTTCCTCGCGGGTGGCGGGGTCGGCGAGCAGCCGGGCGAGCGCGGCCACGGCCCGCGCGTCCGGCTCGCCGCCCAGCCCGGCGGCGACGCCCCGGCCGACCAGCTCGCCATAGCCGATGAGCTGGTTGTCCGCCACCCAGGTCAGCGCCGTGGGCACGCCGAGGTGGAGCAGCTCCCAGATGGCCGAGCCGGCGGCGGTGACCACGAGGTCGGCGCCGGCCATCAGCTCGGGCAGGCGGTCCGTCGGCGGGATCACGGTGATCGGGTCACCCGCGTCGAAGGGCGACGGGCTGATCACCGTGCCGCGGAACGGCTCGCCCGTCGCCTGGAGCGCCCGCGCCCACGCGGGGGCGACGCCGGCGCTGTCGGTGCCGCCGAAGAAGCAGAGCACGTGCGGCACCCGGTCATGCCTTGGCGTGCGCGCGCAGCGGCGTACGCGGTCGCGCAGCAGCGCGTATCGTGCTCCGGCCAGCCACCGCCCGCCCCTACCGGACCTGTGGCGGCGCTCGGCGCCGAGGTTCTGGTCGAGATAGAGGTCGGCCTGCTGGCCCAGGGGGTCGCCGTCGGCGATGGCCAGCACCGCCAGGCCGGCCCGCCCGAGCGCCGCCCCGGTCTCCGCGGGCAGCTCGTACGAGTCCAGCACGACGGCGGCCAGCCGCAACTCGCGGGCCAGCGCCGCCAGCCGGTCGGGTGCCGGCGGCGCGTCGACCAGCGGCAGCCCGCGCTGCTCCAACTGCGCCAGCGCCCACGGCGAGCCGCGCACGTGCCCGAGGAAGACCACCTCGACGCCCCGGGCGCACAACTCCTCGGCCAGGGCCACGCAGCGCACCAGATGGCCGACCCCGAGGCTCTCCCCGGCGTCGCAGCGGAAGCCCACCCTGTGGCGGCCGTTCACGCGTCCTGCAGCGCCTTCTGCCGCACGTGGGCGTTGAGCCCGCACACCTCGGGCCGGGCTCGCAACCAGCTCACCAGCGCCTTGACCGGCACGTAGCGGTCGCCGAACTCGCCCACCACGCGGGAGATCAGCTCCCAGTCGTGCTCGGTGTCGAGCGTGACCCGCAGGTCGTCGGCGGCGGGCCGGTAGGTCAGCCCGAGCAGCCGCGCGTCACCGGGATGCTCGTAGACGTAGGAGGTGACGTGGGTTCGGTGGAAGGCGGCGGCCTCCCGGTCGGCCCGCTCCAAGGCGGTCCTGCCGACGATCTCCACGTCGAGGCCGCGCGGCAGCGTGCGCACCAGGCTCGTGCTCAGGTAGTCGAGGCCGGGCACGGCCCGGTAGACCAGCGCCGCCTCCCTGATCACGGCCGGGTCGAGCAGCGGGCAGTCGGCCGTGAACCGCATCACCGCGTCGGCCCGCCGCCCGGCCACCGCCTGCACGAACCGCGTCAGCACGTCGTCGACGGGCCCGCGGTGGCAGGCCACGCCGAGCGCGCGGCACTCGGCGGCCACGGCGTCGTCGGCCGGCTCGATCGTGGTGGCGACGACCAGATCGTCGAGGGCGGCCGCCTCGCGCGCCGCGCGTACGACCCAGGACAACACCGAGCGGCCGCCCAGGTCGCGCAGCACCTTTCCGGGCAGGCGCGTGGAGCCCATCCGAGCCTGAACAATTCCGACAATGCGCACCGAAGCCCCATTCCCCCGTGTGACGCTGAGTCTTCGAACGATCGCGCTATGCTACCGCCTGCTCATACGACGACAGTGCGCAAGCACGATTCAGGGGGCCACGTGAGCATTCTCAGCGGATCGTCGATCTTGATCACCGGAGGCACCGGATCCTTCGGCAAGGCGTTCATCAGGCACGCGCTCGACTCGCTCGGAGTGCGGCGCCTGGTGGTCTTCTCCCGCGACGAGTTGAAGCAGTACGAACTCAAGCAGCTCTTCGACGACGACGAGCGGCTGCGCTGGTTCATCGGCGACGTCCGCGACCGCGACCGGCTGACCCGCGCCATGCACGGCGTCGACCACGTCATCCACGCGGCGGCGCTCAAGCAGGTCGACACCGCCGAGTACAACCCGTTCGAATACGTCCGCACCAACGTCTCCGGCTCCCAGAACGTCGTCGAGGCCGCCATCGACTGCGGCGTGCGCAGGGTCGTCGCGCTCTCCACCGACAAGGCGTCCAGCCCGATCAACCTCTACGGCGCCACGAAGCTCGTCGCCGACAAGCTGTTCGTCTCGGCCAACCACTACGCCGCCGCCCACGAGACCCGCTTCTCCGTCGTCCGCTACGGCAACGTCGTCGGCAGCCGCGGCTCCGTCGTGCCGCTCTTCCTGCGGCTGGCCGGGCAGGGCGGCTCCCTGCCGATCACCGACAAGCGCATGACGAGGTTCTGGATCACGCTCGACCAGGCCGTCAGGTTCGTGGTCGACTCGTTCGACCTGATGCAGGGCGGCGAGCTGTACGTGCCGCGCATCCCCAGCATGCGCATCACCGACCTGGCCGAGGCGCTCGCCCCGCACAGCCCGGTCTACGAGATCGGCGTGCGCCCCGGCGAGAAACTGCACGAGGAGATGATCGGGCCCGACGACGGGCGCAGGACGCTGCGGCTGTCCGACCGCTACGTGCTCCAGCCGACGATCGCGACCTGGGGCTACCGGCCGCCGCACGCCGGCGAGCTGCTCCCCGAGGGTTTCGCCTACCGGTCCGACACCAACGACCAGTGGCTCTCGGTCGACGACCTGCGCGGCATGGTGACCGGCTGATGTTGCCCTACGGACGCCAGTCGATCACCGAGTCCGACGTCGAGGCCGTCGCCGAGGTGCTGCGCGGCGACTGGCTGACCACGGGCCCCGCGGTCGGCGCGTTCGAGGCCGAGCTGGCCCGCTGGACCGGCGGCGTGCCGTGCGTGGCGGTCACGTCCGGCACCGCGGCGCTGCACGTCGCCTACGTCGCGGCCGGGGTGCGGCCGGGCGACGAGGTCGTCACCTCGCCTCTGACGTTCGTGGCCACCGCCGCCACGGCCGCGCTGCTGGGCGCGCGGGTGGTCTTCGCCGACGTGCAGCCCGACACGGGCAACCTCGACCCCGGCAGCGCCGCGGCGCTGGTCACGCCGCGCACGCGGGTGGTGACGGCGGTCGACTACGCGGGCCATCCCGCCGACTACGACGAGCTGCGCGCGGTCGCCGACGGCGCCGGGGCGCTGCTGATGGCCGACGCGGCCCACTCGATCGGGTCGGCGTACAAAGGGCGGCCGGTGGGGGCGCTGGCGGATCTGACGACGTTCTCGTTCTTCCCGACCAAGACCGTCACCACGGCGGAGGGCGGCGCGGTGGCGGCGGCCGACCCCGAGCGGCTGCTGCGAGCAGCCCGGTTCATGAACCACGGCCTGGTCAGAGACCCGGCCGAGCAGCGCCATTCCGGCGAGGGCGGCTGGCACCAGGAGGTGCACGCGTTCGGGCTGAACTACCGGCTGCCCGACGTGCTGTGCGCGCTCGGCCTGAGCCAGCTGCGGCGGCTGCGCCGTTTCCGCGCGCGCCGCGCGGAACTGGTCGCCCGCTACCACCTGATGCTGAGCGACGTGCCCGGCCTGGTCCTGCCCGCCCAGCGTGCCTACGTCGAGCCGGCCTGGCACCTCTATCCCGTCAGGGTCGGCGACGGCCGCAGGCGGGAGGTCTACGAGCGCATGCGCGCCGCGGGCATCGGCGTGCAGGTCAACTACCTGCCGGCCTACCGGCATCCGGTGTTCGAGGACCTCGGCTACCGGCGCGGGCTCTGCCCCGTGGCCGAGGCCTACTACGCCGAGGAGCTGTCGCTGCCGTTGTTCCCCGGCCTGTCCGACGCCCAGCAGGAGCGGGTCGCGGAGACGCTGGCCGGCATCCTGTCCTGATCAGCGTTCGGCGAGCAGCAAGCCGCCGTCGTCGTCCCTGTCGATGAGGAAGCGCCGGTCGGCGACGGTCGCGACCGGCCGCTCCCCCGTACGCACCAGCGGGCGGATGGGCCTGCCCTGGTCGATGAGCACCTCCCACCACGCCTCGTCACCGACGCGCTCGTCGATGTCGGCCAGCGGCACCCGCGCGCGGAACTCCCGGCCGTCCAGCGCGACGGGGAAGTACATCTCCTCGCCGTCGCTCCTGCGTCTCAGCCGCAGCACGGGCTCGCCGTCGCCGGCGTCGGAGATCCTCCCCGCGCACACCAGCTCGCCGCCGTCCACCCGGCACGAGCCGATGACCGCCTTGGGCGTACGCAGGCGCAGGCCCCAGGCGCCCTTGGGCATGCGCACCGGCACCACCCACACCCCCGGCAACCGCAGCGGCTCCGGGACGAGCGGCCGCGACCAGCGCGGCCCGCCCACCCGGCCGTCGAGCCGCAGCCCGTGACCCTTCAGCCGCGCGCGCAGGTCCCAGTGCCCGTGCCTGGCCAGCTGCGCGGGCGTCAGCGTCTCCGGGTCGAAGGCGAACCTGAACGGGAAGGTGTGCTCGGCCACCGGGCCGCCGCCGTCCTGCTCGACGTCCTCCCAGACGGGCGCGCTGCCCGCTTCCGACAGGAGCACGGTCTCGCCCGTCCCGCGCTCCTGCAACCACACGCGCAACCGCACCCGTCTCAGGCGGGCGGCGTCGAACCTGCCGAGCGACACCCGGCCCACCCCGTGCAGCACTCCGTCGCGCCATTCCAGGCTCACCAGCCGACCCTTCAGGCGCAGCTCGCCCGAGACGTCCGACAGGTGGCGCGGCATCGACGGGTGGCGGCCGTGCCAGCGCCGGCGCAGCAGCCCCGCCGGTCTGACCTTCGGCAGCAACCGCCCGTCGCGGGCCTCGGCGAACACGTCGGCCAGCTCCTCCAGGCGGCGCCGGTGCAGCAGGTGGACCTGGAGGCGGCGCTCGAACGGGATGCTCCGCCAGGCTTCGCGCGAGACGCCGTCGAGGTAGTGGCAGGCCAGGTCGAGCAGGCCGGCGTCGGCCGGCCGGCCCGTGGCGGCCATGGAGGCCACGGCCTCGACGGCGACCGCCATGTCGATGTCCATCGTGTCGCGGTCGAAGGCGGGCTTCAGTCCTGGCGCGGCACGCCCGATCAGATCGGCGGTCTGCACCACCGACAGCAGGCGGTCGCGCAGGTTGCCGGGCTCCAGGCTGCGCTGGGTGATCGAGGCGCCGGGCTCGTCGCGCTGCCGCCAGTGGTAGACGACCCTGGACAGCACGTCCACCGAACGGGCGCCGACGTGGGCGGCCATGGCGACGGGCTGGTCCTCGTACATGCGCTCGGGGAAGCTCAGGCCCAGGTCGTCCCAGAAGGAGCGGCGGTAGACCTTGTTCCACAACATGCGGTCGCGGATCAGCAGCCGGTGCCGGGTGATGTGGGTGCCCCTGGCCGGCCTGGCGAACGCCTGCCGGTGCGCCCACGAGGGCACGAGCAGGTTGCGGTGCAGGCGCATGACGTTTCCGCAGGCCAGGTCGGAGCCGGTGTTCTCGAGCGAGGCCACCATCCGGCCGAACGCGTCGGGCGGCACGGTGTCGTCGCCGTCGACGAAGGCCAGGTAGAGGCCGCTCGCCTGCCGTACGCCGACGTTGCGGGCCCGGCCGACGCCGTGGTTGTCCTGCCTGATGAGGCGGATCCGGCGGTCGCCGGCCTGCCGGGACGCCACGACGGCCGGGCCGCCGTCGTCACTGCCGTCGTCGACGCAGATCACCTCGAGATCGGCCAGGGTCTGCGCGGCGATGGAGTCCAGGCAGGGTCCGATGTACTTCTCGACGTTATAGAACGGCACGATCACCGACAGAACCGGCACATGCACTCCTCATCGTTACGTCAACCGGACAACAGGCGGATGACTCGGCGGGCGACCTTGCGAGGGCGGGCCAGGCGGCGGGAGAGGCGGTATCCGAGGGTTCTTCTGTAGGCGGTGGCCCTGCGCTGCGTCCTGCGCAGGCGGGACTTCGACCTGACCAGCTCGCGTTCGCGGTAGGTCAGCTTGGTCTCCAGGCGGGCGATCCTGGCCAGGGCGGCGGTGAGCTGGTCGGCCAGGCGGTCGCGGGCGCCGAGCAGGTCACGGTAGGTGGGGGCCTGCTCGGCCGGCTCGGCGGGCTGGCCGAGCTCGGCGTCGAACTTCCTGGCCCGGTCGAGGTCGTTCCGGTCGCATGGGCGCCCGGCCATGCCGCACAGCGTCAGCGCGAGCTGGTCGGCCTCCAGCGGCCACGGCCACGGATGGTGGTGCCCGGCCGCCAGCAGCCTGTCCGCGAACCGCCACAGGATCCGGCAGAGCACGACGCGCGGCTCGGGAGGCATGGACGGCGCCGCCGCGGGGCTGATCGCGGCGAAGCGCGTGCCGTCGTGGACGAGGCTGTCGGCCGCGGCCACGACGGCGCCGCCGCCCTCCAGCCACTCGGCGAGACGGGCGAGCAGGTCGCGTACGGCTCTGACGTCCTCGCGGGCGCAGGCCTCGACGAGGATCTCCTCGACGACCCGGCCGGTGGGGATCCGGCGCTCGTCGCCGTCGGGCAGCCGCCGGGTTGCCGTGCCGGTGAACTCGTACAGGGCCGCGCCCTCCTCGATCAGGCCCAGCGGCAGATCACCCTCGACGCCTGGGGTGACCGGCGGGCGGGTGGCGACGGCGACCCAGAGCGGCGCCAGCTCCTCGCCCAGGCGGTGGCGGAACACCACGCGGGTCAGCCGCAACGGGTCGGCCACCAGCATCCGGTCGCCGCCGCGCGCGCTGAGCGGGAACGTGAGCGCGTCGGGCAGGTCGCCGGCCAGCGCCTCGCTGGCCAGCAGCGCGCGCGGCGCCTGGCGTCCGGGGTAGGCCGCGTAGCGGCGCTGCACGACCAGACCCGCGGACTCCAGGCCGCGGTCGACGGCCAGCGGCCCGCTGGGGTAGCCAGGGTCGAAACCGTGCGGCGCCCACTGGTCGTCGCCGCCCTCCCGGTCAGCGGGCCTGGCCTCGATGAACCGGTCGATGCCCAGGTCGTTGCGTACGCCGAGCACCAGCCGCCCGCCGGGCGCGACCAGCGCCGCGAGCGCGGCCACCGACTCCTTCCACCCGGCGGCCGGCGCCTCGGCGGAGTGGGTGCGCGCCAGCCCGTCGATCGCGAGAACCAGGTCGTACGGCTCGTCGGCGTCCAGCATCTCCAGCCGGCCGCAGAACACCTCCAGCCCCGGGTGCCGCGAGCCGAGCGCGCACGCGTCGGGGTAGGAGCGCACCAGCGCCGCCGCCTCGGAAGCCAGCGCGACGACCTCGTCCACCAGCGCCTGTGGATGCGGCCCGACCAGCAGGACCCTGCCGCTCGCCGGGGTCATCCGCCTGACCAGCTCGAGTGCCGCGCCGCGCCAGTCCGTGATGCCGCCCATGTTGGACACGTCGGACCACAGCAACATCTCGCCGCCGATCAGCCGGACGTTCTCGGGCGCCTCGCTCATGCGCGTGCTCATGACCTCGCTCCGTGCCCGGTCGCCGGGGATCCACAGCGCACCCGCATCCATCCGAACATTCGCCGCAGCTCCTCCGGTGTCGCCTGATAGTCGAAACCCAGCTCCTGCCTCGCCGTCTCCGCCGCCAGCCCGGGGTCGACGGTCGTGCCGTGCAGTTCGGGCCAGAGCCTCATGCGGCGCGCCGCGCCACCGTATTCCGGCCGTTCGTCCTCGAACTGCATCGGATCGCCGTACACGGCCACTTCGCAGCCCACCGACGCGCCGTAGAACAGCGCGCTGCCGAGCCTGTTGGAGGCCACCCTGCGGTGGCGCCGCAACTGGCGCAGTTGCTTGCGCAGGAAGTCACGCCCCTTCGCATCCCAGCGGGATCCGCGCTCGCCATGGCAGATGACCCGGAAACCTCTCAACTCGTACGCCCGCCGAATGTCCGGATTTGCGAACTCCAGCCAGTAAAGGCAGACCGTGACCGGGCCGGTCTCGACATCTCGTATTTCGTCGGCAAGTCGACCATGGTCACCACTGACGGAATGCTTCTCCCATCCATGAAATGGATACCAGATCGTACCTTCACGATCGGGAACCACGCCCAAGTCCGGCTCGAGGTGAAGGAGGTAAATCCACGGCGCGCCGATCAGGTAGTGCCCCCGGCGGCCCATGGACCAGCCACGGCGGCGCAGCGCGTCCGACCAGATGAAACGTGGATAGCCGGGGCTGCACCAGTGGTCGTTCGGGGGAAATCCGTGGAGATAGTTCCATCCGTGCTGGAGAAACCCCTGGATGCGTTTCGGCAGCTCGTCCGGCAGGCCGCAATATTTGCCGAGAATGCGGGAGTGTCCGTACCAGTGATTGGATTCGTCCATCATTTCCCCCGTACGGTTGGCGTGTCCCAGCCGACATTCCCAGCCCTCCGCACAGCCCACGCGTCGTTATACGCTTCCATTACCCACCACGGGGCCTTGGTTTCTCCTCACCTGTCGATCACGGATACACTGGGTCGCGCCTTGAGGACAGAGAGTGAGTGATCATGAGTCATCTCGACCGCCTGCGGGCCACCTTCCGCATGGCGCTCAACCTGCCTGACGGCGCCGACGTCGACGGGCTCGAATACCGTGCCATCCCGCAGTGGGACTCCCTGGCCCACATGGCGTTGATCGCCGCGATGGAGGACGAGTTCTCCGTCATGATCGACACCGACGAGATGATCGACATGAGCTCGTTCGCGAAGGCGGCCGAGCTGCTGGAGAAGCATGGCGTCGGCGCTGCCGCCCGCTGAGGCCAGGGTCACCCTGGTCACGGGTTCGACGGCGGGCATCGGCCGGGCCATCGCGACCGCGCTGGCCGCCGCCGGCCACGACGTCGTGCTCCACGGCCGCGACGAGGAGCGGGCCGCGAAGGTCGCCGCCGACGTGGCCGCCGAGACCGGCGGCCTGACCGGCTCCGTCCACGGCGACGTGGCCGATCCCGGGCTCGTCTCGGCCATGATGCGGCGCATCTACCAGCGGCACGGCCGGCTCGACTCCCTGGTGATCAACGCGGGCGTGCACGCCGCGGGCCTGCTCGGCATGGTCCGCCCCGACACCATCGGCCGCCTCTTCGAGGTCAACGCGATCGGCGCCACGCACACCCTGCAGGCCTCGCTCCGGCTGCTGCGCCGGGGCACCAGCCCCGCCGTGGTGCTCGTCTCCTCGATCATGGGCCGCGCGGGCGGCGCCGGCCAGGCCGTCTACTCCGCGACCAAGGCCTCGATCATCGGCCTCACCCTGGCCGCCGCCAAGGAGCTGGGGCCCGCCGGCATCCGCGTCAACGCCGTGGCGCCCGGCTACATCCAGACCGACATGCTCAGCACGCTCGACGAGCACACCCGCACGGCCACGGTCGCGGCGACCCCGCTCGGGCGCCTCGGCAGGCCGGCCGACGTCGCCCGTGCCACGGCGTTCCTGCTCTCCTCCGACGCCGGTTTCATCACCGGCCAGGTCCTCGGCGTGGACGGCGGGCTGGTGCCGTGACCACGCCCACGCCCCGCTCCCAGCCTCCCCACGGGCACAACCCGCGCTCGCTCCACGGGTGGGCCGCGGGCCACGGTGCCCAGGAGCCCCCGTTCCCCCACCCGGAGGCCCGGCTCGTCGTCGCGGGCGACGATGCAGCGCTCTCGGGCGGTGAGCTGGGTGACCACATCGACCGCGCCGCCGAGGCCCTGGCCCGGCTGCGGCCGGGGCCGCTGTTCTGCGGGATGCGCAACAACCTCGCGTCGGTGCTGCGCTATCTCGCCGCCTGGCGCTCCGGCCGGCCGATCGCGCTGCTCGACCCCGACCTGCCCGTCGGGGCGCTGGCCGACCTGGCGGGCCGGTTCCAGCCGGCCGCCCTGCTCGGGTTCACCCTCGCGGCCGACGGCTCGTCACCGCGCCCCCCGCGGGCGCCACGGCCTCCGTCCCACCGCGACGCGGGTCACGCGCCCGAGCCGCATCCCGACCTGGCGGTCCTGCTCGCCACGTCCGGCTCCACCGGCAATCCCCGCCTCGTCCGCCTCTCGCGCCGGGCCGTGCTCGCCAACGCCGCCGCCATCGTCACGGCGCTGTCCATCGAGCCCGCCGAGATCGTGCCCACCAGCCTGCCGCTGCACTACAGCTACGGCCTGTCGGTGCTCAACAGCCACCTGATGGCGGGGGCCACCGTCGTGCTGACCGAGGCGGGGCTGCTGGAGCGCTCGTTCTGGACCCACCTCGACGCCCACCACTGCACGTCGCTGGCGGCCGTCCCCTACCAGTACGAAATGTTGCGCCGGTTGCGCTACGACCGGGCCGAGCACCCCGCGCTCGCCACGTTCACGCAGGCGGGCGGGCGGCTCAGCGAGGAGCTGGTCAAGGAGTTCGCCGCTCAGGCCGACCGGTTCTTCGTCATGTACGGACAGACCGAGGCCACGGCCCGCATCGCCGTCCTGCCTCCTGACCGGCTCGCCGACAAGCCGGGCTCGGCCGGGCTCGCCATCCCCGGGGGCCGGCTGACCATCGACGCCGGGGAGGTCGTCTTCCACGGTCCCAACGTCATGATGGGCTACGCGGAGACCGCGGCCGACCTCGCGAGGGGCGACGACCTCGGCGGGGTGCTGCGCACGGGCGACCTCGGCCGGCTCGACCCCGAGGGGTTCCTCCACATCACCGGGCGGCTCAAGCGCATCGCCAAGATCTTCGGCGTGCGGGTCAACCTCGACGACGTCGAGCGCCTGCTGGCCGCCTCCGGACCGGCGGCGGCCACCAGCGGCGACGACCGGGTCACGGTGTGGACGGAAGGGCTCGACGCGGCGGGCTGCGCGGGGCTGGCCCGGCGGCTCGGCGCGGAGTTGCGCGTGCACTGGAGCGGGTTCGACGTCCGCAGCGTCGACCGGCTCCCCCTCCTGGCCAACGGCAAGATCGACTACCGCGCGCTGGAGTCCCACGCATGACCTCGGGCGTGTTCACGCTGGGCGGGGCCGAGCGGGAGGCGGTGCTGGCGCCGGCGCTGGCGGCGCTGACCGAGCGGCACCGGCAGGCGTGCCCGCCCTACGACCGGATTCTCGACGCGATCGGCGCGCGGCCTCCCTACGAGCGGGTGGCCGACCTGCCGTGGTTGCCGGTGCGGCTGTTCAAGACGCACGAGTTGCGCAGCGTACGCGAAGACCAGGTGTTCAGGGTGCTGACGTCCAGCGGCACGACCGGGCAGCGGCCGAGCCGGGTGTTCCTCGACCGCGAGGCGGCGGCCGCGCAGACCCGGATGCTGGCGGCCACGTTCAGAGGGCTGCTGGGCGAGCGGCGGCTGCCGATGCTGGTCGTCGACAGCCGCTCCGTGGTGCGTGACCCGGCGCTGAGCGCGCGCGGCGCCGGCGTGCTCGGGATGATGAACTTCGGCAGGGACCACACGTTCGTGCTCGACGAGCGGGGCCGGGTGGACGCGGAGGCGGTCAAGGGCTTCCTGGCGCGGCACGGTCGCGAACGGTTCCTGGTCTTCGGGTTCACGTTCATGGTCTGGCTCCACCTGCGCGGCCTCGGCGCGGACCTGTCGCAGGGGGTGCTGATCCACTCGGGCGGCTGGAAGCGGCTGGCCGAGCAGGCGGTGGACAACGCCGGGTTCCGGCGGCGGCTGGCGGACGAGTGCGGGCTGAGCCGCGTGCACAACTTCTACGGGATGGTCGAGCAGATCGGCACCGTGTTCCTGGAGGGGCCGGACGGCGACGGGCTCTACTGCCCCGACTTCGCCGACGTCGTGATCCGCGACCCGCAGACGTGGCAGGAGGCGCCACCCGGCGTGCCGGGGCTGATCGAGGTGGTCAGCACGCTGCCGACGTCCTATCCGGGGCACGTCCTGCTGACGGAGGACGTGGGCGTGGTGCGCGGCGTCGACGACGGGTGCCTGCCGGGGCGCCGGTTCGAGGTGCTCGGCAGGTTGCCGCGGGCCGAGGCGCGGGGTTGCAGCGACACGTTCGGGCAGGGCGGCTGATGCCGGGCCCGGAGGTGACGGTCAGGTTCCCCGCCGCCGCGCCACCCGTCGAGGGGGTGCCCGTCGAGGTGCTGCTCGGGCAGGTGCGCGGCCGGCTGGAGACGGGTGACGAGCGGGTCCGCGCGTTCCTCACCGCGTTCGGCAGGCTGCTGCTGCGGCCCGCACTGGCACGCCGGCATCCCGAGCTCGGCTCGCTCGGCTTCTTCCTGCGGCCCAGCGAGCTGGCCCGCACGGTGGAGGGGCTGGCCGGCGAGCACGTACGCGTCCCGCGCGGCCTGGTCTTCCACATCCCTCCTGCGAACGTCGACACCGTCTTCGTCTACTCGTGGGCGCTGTCGGCCCTGATGGGCAACCGCAACATCGTGCGCCTGTCGCCGCGCTCGGGCCCGGTGGCCGGGGTCATCCTCGACACGCTGCACGAGGCGCTGGCCGAGGCCGACCCGGTGATCGGCGCCACCCAGCGGATCGTCTCCTATGACCGCGACGACGCCGTGACCGCCGCGCTCTGCGCCGCCTGCGACCTGCGGGTGGTGTGGGGCGGCGACGCCACCGTGCAGGCGCTGCGGCGGCACCCGCTCGCCCCGCACGCCCGTGACCTGGCCTTCCCCGACCGGTCGTCGTTCGCGGTGATCCGGGCGGCGGCGTGGTCGGGCGCGCCCGACGCGGCGCGGGTCAGGGTGGCCGAGGGGTTCGTCAACGACGCCTACTGGTTCGACCAGGCGGCCTGCTCGTCCCCCAGGACCGTGTTCTGGGTGGGGACGCCGAGCGACTGCGACGCGGCGCGGGCCGGCTTCGCCGAGCACGTCGCGCGGGTGCTGGGCGAGCGCGGGTGGGAGGTCGATGCGGCGATGGCGGTGGAGAAGCGGGTCGCCGCCTACGGGCTGGCCGCCGACGGGGTGGCGGAGCGGGTGGAGTTCCGGGGCAACGCGCTGGCGGACGTGACGCTGGCCGAGGGCGCCGCGCCGCCCAGGCGGTGGCTGGGAGCGGGGACGTTCACGCACGCCAGGATCGGCGCGCTGGCGGAGCTCGGCGCGCTGGTCGAGCGGCGCGACCAGACGATGACGCATTTCGGGTTCGCCGGGGCGGAGCTGGACGAGCTGGCCAGAGGGCTGGCCGGGCGCGGGGTCGACCGGATGGTGCCCGTCGGCGGCGCGCTGAGCTTCCACCGGGTGTGGGACGGCGTCGACCTGCCCGCCGAGTTCACCCGACTGGTGACCGTGACCCGATGACGCTGGCGGCGCCCGAGAGCACGCACGTCCGCCCTCCCGGCTCGCCGGGGCGCGGGTTCGGCCCGGGCTGGGCACCCGCCCTGCTGGTGGGCGCGGGCACGGTGGCCGCGCTGCTGTGGTGCGGCGTTCCCGCCCGTGACCTGGCGGCCTTCGCGGCGTACGTCGGCGCCGGCGTGGCGCTGCCTGGGACGCTGCTGTGGCGGGCGCTGACCGGGGGCGGCCGGACGCTGGCAGAGGATCTCGCGGCCGGGCTGGCGCTGGGATACGCGGTCGAGGTGCTGGCCTACATCCCGGCCCGGGCCGCGGGGCTGCCGCTGCTGGTGCTGGCGCCGCCCGTGGCCGTGGTGTGCACCTTCCTCTGCGTGCCGCGCCTGTGGCGGCACTGGCGTGGGGCGCCCGGCCGGGAGCGCGTGCCGGGCTGGTGCGGCTGGGCGCTCGCCGCGGTGGCCGGCTACCTGGTGGCGTGGTGCGTGATCTCGCTCCACCGCCACCCGGTCTCCAGCGCGTACGTCGACATGCCCTACCACCTGGCGCTGGTCGGCGAGGTCAAGCACCACGTGCCGCCCACGCTGCCGTCGGTGCTGGGCGAGCGGCTCTCCTACCACTGGTTCGTCTACGCCGACATGGCGGCGACGAGCTGGGTCACCGGGATCGAGCCGGTGACGCTGGTCTACCGGCTGTCCACGCTGCCGATGATGCTGGCGATGGTCGTGCTGGTCGCGGTGCTCGGACGCCGGCTCGGCGGGCGCTGGGGAGCGGGGATCGCGGCAGTGGGGGTCACGTACTTCCTGTTCAGCCCGGCGTTGCAGGAGGGCGTGAGCTTCACGTCGCGGTCGATGTTCACCGCCTGGGCGAGCCCCACGCAGACGTTGGGGGCGCTGCTGTTCGCGCCCGTGGTGCTGATGCTGGCCGGCGGGCGGCGGAGCTGGGTGGCGCTCGCCGTGCTGCTGCTCGCGCTGACCGGGGCGAAGGCCACGTTCCTGCCGTTGCTGCTGGCGGGGCTGCTGCTGGTGATGGCCGTGCGCGGGGTGGTGGAGCGGCGGGTGCGCGCGGAGCAGGCGGCGGCCGCGGGCCTCACGCTGGTGTGCCTGCTGGTCGCCCAGTTCGTGGTGTTCGGGCGCGGCGCCCAGGGCACGGCGGTCGCGCCGTTCGCCACCATGCGCTCGCTCTGGGGGTCGGTGGCGGACATCGGGATGCCGGAGCTGGCGTCCGTGCCTGCCTGGCCGCTGGTGGTGCTGACGGCGGTGCACCTGTTCTGCCTGGCGTGCGTGTGGGGCGGGGCGGCCGCGCTGGGGCGGCGGGCGCTGGAGCCGCCGATGTTGCTGGTGCTGGGCATCGGGGCGGCGGGCGTCGGCGCGGCCGTGGTGTTCGGGCATCCGTCGTTGTCGCAGCTGTACTTCCTCGAAGGCGCGCGTCCCTACCTGTCGATCGCCGCCGTGTGCGGGGTGCTGGCGGCGCGGCCGGTGCCGTGGCCGATCGTGACCTGCCTGGTGGGGATGGGTGCGGGCGCCGCCCTGCTGGTCTCGGCGCCCGGCGTCGGCGGCGATGTGCTGGCGGCGGTGGCGGTGCCGTACGCGGTGCTCGCGGCGGCGGCGTTGCCGCTGTGGCGGCGGGGGTTCGGGCTGGCGGTGGTGGCGCTGCTCACGGGGTACGCGCTGCCGGAGTCGGCGCGCGACGTGGCCGCGCACGTCATCCCCGAGGAGGGCGAGCGTAAGCGGGAGATCCCCGACGGGGCGATGGAGGCGGGCCGGTGGCTGCGCGATCATTCGTCGCCGGGCGACGTGGTGGCCACCGACCTGCACTGCCGCCCGGTCACGGAGTCGCCGTGCGACAGCAGGCACTACTGGGTGGCCGGGTTCACGGAGCGGCGGGTGCTGGTGGAGGGGTGGGCGTACGCCGAGAGCACGTTGTCGCGGACCCCGCTGTTCAGGGCGTCCTACCTCGACGTGCCGTTCGCCGATCCGGCGCGGCTGGCGGCGAACGACGCGGTGTTCCAGCGGCCGACGGCGGAGAACGTGCGGCATCTCGCCCAGAAATATGGCGTCAGATGGCTTTTCACCGACAAAAATCGGAAGCTGGAGAGATTCGCCCAGCTGCGTTTCCGGAACGAGAGCTCCTCGGTCTACGAGCTATTCTGAAGGTAAAGATAATCCCCTTTCATGGAACGATGACGAGAAACCGCGCCCGTCTCGCTCGACATCCCCCGCACCATTTTCGTGGAGCCACGGCCACGAGCTAACAGATGGGGATTCTATGAACACGCGTGCCGCCCTGGAGCCGCGCCCCCGCCTCGCCGATGACGCCGCCAACCGGCTGGCGTGGGTGGACATCGTCATCCCCGTGCTCAACGAGGAGCGCGCTCTGCCGGGCTGCGTACGCACGCTGGCCAGGTTTCTCGACGAACGTTTCCCGCTGCCCTGGCGCATCACGATCGTCGACAACGGCAGCACCGACGGCACCTGGGGGGTCGCCACCGCGCTGGCCGGGGAGTTCGACCTGGTGCACGCCCGCCGGCTCGACATCAGGGGCAGGGGCGCGGCGCTGCGGGCGGCCTGGCGCGACAGCCCCGCCGACATCGTGGCGTACATGGACGTCGACCTGTCCACCGACCTCGACGCCCTGTTCCCGCTGGTGGCGTCGGTGGCCAGCGGGCATTCGGAGATCGCCATCGGCACGCGGCTGGCGCACAGCGCGCGCACCCGCCGCTCGCTGCGCCGCGAGGTCGTGTCGCGCGCCTACAACGCCCTGCTCAGGTATGGTTTCGGCGTCCGGTTCAGCGACGCCCAGTGCGGCTTCAAGGCGGCCAGGACCGACGTGGTCAGGCCGCTGATGGACAAGGTCGAGGACGACGCGTGGTTCTTCGACACCGAGCTGCTGCTGCTGGCCGAGCACAACGGGCTGCGCGTGCACGAGGTGCCGGTCGACTGGATCGAGGACACCGATTCGCGCGTGCGCGTGGTGCGGACGGCGCTCGACGATCTGAAGGGGCTGGCCAGGGTCGCCTGGTCGATGTCGACGGGCCGGGCCTCGGTCGCGGTGCGGCGGTCGGAGCCGAGGCCCACGCATCCGGACGCGGTGGTCACCCGGCCGCGGGCGGTGACGCTGGCGAAATTCCTGTCGTTCGCGGCGATAGGTGTCTTCTCCGTCGTCCTGTACACCCTCATTTATCTCCCGCTGCGCGATATATGGTCACCGGCCATGACGAATCTCGGTGCGCTCGTCCTCACGGGGATCATCAACATCGAGGCCAACCGCCGATGGACCTTCAGGAAACGCACCACCGTGCATTTCCGAGCATTTCTGCTCTTCCTCGCGAACTATGCCCTCACCACCGTGGCCGTGCTCAAGGTGCCCCCAGGCTCCGGACGGCTGGCCGAAGTGGGCGTGGTCGTCGCCACGTACTGCCTGCTCACCCTGATCCGCTTCACGGCCCTGGACCGCTGGGTCTTCCCGAGGAAATGATCGATGGAGACGACTGAGATCCGCCGCCTGATCGAGCTCGAGGACAGCCACTGGTGGTATCGCGAGCGCCGGGCCATCCTCCGCCGGCAGCTGCGCGAGCTCGGCCCGCAGCCCGCCCCGTTGAGGCGGGCGCTGGACATCGGCGCCGCCGGCGGTGGCAACACCCGGGTGCTGGTCGAGGCCGGCTGGGACGCCACCGCCACCGACTACAGCGAGACGGCGGTCGAACTGGCCAGGGAGCGCGGGCTCAGGGCCGTGCACGCCGACGCCAGGGCGCTGCCGTTCGCGTCGGGCAGCATGGGGCTGGTGACCGCCTTCGACGTGCTCGAGCACATCCGCGAGGACCACCTGGTCACCGAGGAGATCGCCAGGGTGCTGGCGCCCGGCGGGCACGCCCTGATCGCGGTGCCGAGCGACATGGCGCTGTGGTCGGCGCACGACCACGCCGTCGGCCACGTACGGCGTTACGGCCGCGAGTCGCTGGTCAGCGTGGTACGCCGCGCAGGGCTGACCGTCGACCGGGTCTGGAGCTGGAACGTCCTGCTGCGCCCGCTCGTGCTGCGGCACCGGCGCCGGTCGGCGGGCAGCGACCTGAAGAGGACGCCGTTCCTCGTCAACGCCGGCCTGTCGGCGGTCGTCCGCGCCGAGAGGTATCTGCCGGTGGGCTCGCGCAAGGGCGTCTCGCTGTTCCTGCGTGCCCGGCTGGTATGAGGACAGTGCCCGGAAAGTGATGTGCGGGCGGCACTTCCGGGGGTGGCGATGGCTCTAGGCTGTCTTCTGTGGTGATCCAAGCCGTGCTCGCAGCCTCGCTGGCCCTGACCTCCACGACCTCGCTCCCGGCCCAGGCGGCCGTCGACTGCAAGCGGGTCAAGTGCCTGGCGCTGACGTTCGACGACGGACCGGGCGCGACCACGCCCGCCGTGCTCAAGACGCTCAGGAAGGCGGGCGCGAAGGCCACCTTCTTCCTGGTGGGCAAGCAGGTGGAGAAACGCCCGAAGCTCGCCAGGCAGATCCTGGCGCAGGGGCACGCGATCGGCAACCACACCTACGCCCACGCCTCCCTGCCGTCCTACAACGACGACAGGATCCTCGACGAGCTCAAGGTCACCCAGCGGGTGATCGAGCAGGCCGCGGGGCACCGGCCCGCGATGTTCCGCCCGCCCTACGGGCACACCGACGAGCGGGTGCTGAATCTGGCCGCGCAGACGGACCTCGCGCAGGTGTTGTGGACGGGCACGACGCTCGACTGGAAGCTGCGTGACCCGAAGAAGATCAAGGCGGCCGTGCTGAGGCTGGCCAAGCGCGACGGCGTGCTGCTGATGCACGACGTGGTCCCGGCGACGGCGAAGGCCCTGCCGGGCGTCGTCAAGGAGCTCAAGAAGCGGGGTTACCACCTGGTCACCGTGCCGACGCTGCTGCGGGGCAAGAGGCCGGTCGCCGGGGAGAGCTACCCCTAGCCGGTCTGGCGGGCGTCATCGCGCTCCCGGGAGGCGGCGACGCAGGCGCGACCAGTTGGTGAGCATGCGCCAGCCATGGGCGAACTGCTCGCGCGTCGTCTCATGACACCATGACCTCGCGGGAAATGACCATAGAGAGCGCACACTAAGTAATGGGAAAAATATCTGCCCGCTCGGCGGCAAGATTTATAGCACACCTGACATGTGACGGTCAAAGCAACGAATCCGGATCGAATCCCCAGTGGTCAAGCAGGTGGTGAGTTCATGCCTGGCCAGGTGATCGACGCCGGGTTGGATGAGGACTGACCGTTCATAGCGAGAAAAGGACACATCACCCACCAATTCGGCCAAGCCACCGTGGATTCCTCCTTCGGCGTCCCTCTCCATGGTTAAGAATGTGGCTGAAGTGCCATGCGCACGTCAGCGATCGGGGGAACGCCGCGTCGCCGGATTGGCCGTACCCGCGCCCGTGATCGCGAAGCCACGCGACAGGAGCCATCATGGGGTACCCGCCAGGTGGGCGGCAGCCGCCACCATTCGGATACCAACAACCGCCACAGCACCACCAGCGGCCATGGCCCGGTGCGGGGCAGGCCCCACCCGGCGCTCCATTCCAGCGGCCGCCCGCACCGCAGGGCAAGCCCGGCCCGATCCGGATCGTCCTCGGCGTGCTGATCGCCGGATTCGGGCTGGTGTGCACGCTCGTGGGCGGCGGGGTCATCGCCAAGGCGATCTCCAACAGCAACCAGAACATTCTCAACAAGCAGTACGTGACGAACTTGTGGCGCAACCTGCCGGCGGAGACCCTGTTCCCCGCGACGATCGGTATGTGGGATCCGCAACGGCGCGACCAGTCCGGCAGCAAGGGCTGGACTCGAGCCGCCCTGTCGTCCGAAACCTCGTGCGGCAAGGCCCTCGCCGGCACGCTGGCAGAGGAGGCGGCCGAGCGTGGCTGCATGGCAGCGATGCGCGCCAGCTACGTCAACGACTCGGGAGGGACCGCAGCTACCGTGGTCATCATCGCGTTCGGCAAACCCGACGCCGACAACGACCTGGATGCCATCCTTGACCAAGCGCAGCACGACAAGCGCGACTACGGCATCCGGGTTCTGGCCGCGCCCGGCACCAAATGGACGAACAGCGCGCGGGCGGGCAGCGGCGCCTACTCGGTGCAGGTCCCGAATGCACAGCTGTTCGTCGCTGCCACCGCAGGCCCTGTCGACGGGCGTCGACCGGGCAAGATCCCCCAGCCTTGGGGTGATCGAGACGGCGACGACAACGCCGATCGGGCACCGTGGGCCAAAGCGTCCGACGGCCTGTCCGAGAGCATCTCCGCCCATCTGGCGGCCCAGATCGACAAGGCGAGACCGTGATAGGCAAAGGTGTCGTCTCGGCCATACTGACCGTTCCCCTGCTCCTTACCGCGGCCGCGCCGGCCCGCGCCAACGCGCCGACCGGCTGGGAGCTCAACGTCATGGACGTCCCGGAGGCTCACCAGTCGAGCCAGGGGGACAACATCACGGTCGCGGTGCTCGACACCGGGGTGGTGGCCACACACCCGGAGTTCAAGGGGCGGGTGACCAGCGGGCCCGACTTCATCGGCGGGGGCGCAAAGCCGGGACAGTCGTACTGGGGCAAGCACGGCACCGCGATGGCCTCCAACGTCCTGTCCGTCGCGCCCAAAGCCCGCGTGCTGTCGGTAAGGGTCATTCATGACGACGAGGACCCCGCCCGGGTGGACTTCACAGAAGCCATGAAAAGGTTGGCCGAGACCGGCAAGCCCAGCAAAGCAATGCTGGAAGGGCAGCGAGCGTTGTCCGAAGGCATCCGCTACGCGGTCGACAAGGGCGCCAAGGTCATCTCGATGTCGTTGGGCACCGACGAGCGGAACCACTTCTTCTCCTATCAGGAGGATGTCGCCGCGGCGGTCGACTACGCCATCGGCAAGGGCGTCATCCTGCTCGCCGGCGCGGGCAACGGTGGGCGGCCACACGACAGTGACTCCAACAACATCGTGTCCTACCCGGCCGCGCACGCCGGGGTACTCGGCGTGGCCGCCGTCAGCCCGGAGGGGCGGCGCGCGGAGTTCTCACAGGTGCGCTCGTACATCGCCATCGCCGCGCCGGGCGTAGGCATCCGCAGCGCCCACAACACCGGCGGTTATCGGGTGATCCAGGGCACCTCGCCGGCGTGCGCCCTGGCGGCGGGCGCGGTGGCGCTGATGTTGTCGCGCAATCCCGATCTGAGCCCGCGGCAGGTGCGCGACATCCTCGTCCGCACCGCCACGAAGCCCCCGAACGGCTACACCCTGTTCCTCGGCCACGGAATGGTCAACGCGGACCGCGCGGTGCGGGCGGCGGCCACGACCAAGGGCGCCGAGCCGAAGGCGGCGGCGTACGAAGGGGAGAAACACTTCGGCGACGGGCCGGTCGACTCACCCATCGCCCATCCCCCGCTCGACCAGGAATACCTGGTCATCGGAGGCGTGGGGCTAGGAATCGGGCTCCTGTGCTTCACCGGCACGTTCTTCCTGGTACGGCGGCGGCGCGGCTGAGCGGTCATTCCGCGTTCCACACCCGGCCGCTCAACAGCGGGATGAGACCCGTGGCAGCCAGCACGCCGCCCAGAACGGCGATCGCGACCGGCACGGAATCGATGGCGGCGACCGCGCCCGCCACCACGGGGCCGAGCGGCATCGCCGCCGCGACGACGGCGCCCAGGAGAGCGAAGACCCGGCCGCGCACCTCTTCTCGCACCTTCGTCTGGATGTACACCGACACGCAGACCGACGCGCACCCGGACGGGACACCGAGCAGCAAGAACAGCACCAGCATCGCCCCGGGAGAGTCGACCACGGCGATTCCCGTCATGGCCAAACCCTGGACGACGGCGTTCAGAGCCAGGACCGGGCCCTTGCGCGAGTGCACGAGCAACCGACGGGTCAGGAAGAGCCCCGCGAAACGGCCTGCCGCCCACGTCCCGGTCAGCAGGCCGTACCAGTATCCGCCGGTGTACCCATGCCCCATCAGGACAGCGGGCAGGAGAAGCGTCAATCCGGCGGCGGCGAGGTCGATGACCGGCAGGGTGGGCGCCACCCGTAACACCACAGCATCCGTACGGACGACCGCGAGCCCTTCCGCTGCCGAGCTCCACCAGCCATGGAACGCCTGGCGCAACGACGCCCGGTCCAGCGTGGCCTCCTGCGGCGCGAAAAGCGGCCGGGCCCGGATCATGGCGGCGAGGGACAGCAGAAACGTTCCGGCATTCATCAACATCGCGGTGGCCGCACCGACCGTCACTGCCACCGCCGCCAGACCGGGCCCCAAGAGGCCGGCGACCATACCGGCCGCGAGCACCCACACATCGAGGCGGATCAGCTGGCCCTCGTTGCGCGCCACGGTCCCGAGCGCCGACTTCAACGCCGGCTGGAACAACATCCCCGCGACCCGGAGCACCATTACGCTGACCAGGATCGCGCCGAGGGAGAGCCCGAACCACCAGAGCACTCCGGCGAGGACCAGCGAGGCGGTCAGCCGTGCCGCGTCCGACCAGACCAGCAGGCGGTGCCGCGGCAGACGGTCGACCAGCACGCCCGCGAACGGCGCCAGCAACGCGCTCGGCAGAAATTGGGCAAGGCCGACGGAGAGCGTCCCGACCGCGGCGCCGTACTGGGCGGTGGCGAACCAGGCCACCGCGGCGAAGAACAGCCGATCGCCGGCGGCGGACAGGGCCAGCGCCGACCACGTGAGGACGAAGTGCTGCGGAAGGCGTGGCCGGGCGGCGGCTTCGGGGGACGGCATGGTTGTCCTTAGAGGGTACGGCTGAGCGATTCGAGGGCCGGGGGCGTCGGGTCCAGCGCCGCGGAGCGGCGCAACCAGTGTCCGGCCGTGCCGGTCAGGCCCGCTTCCGCGTATGCAACGGCCGCGAAGTAGCAGGCCCGCGCCTGCTGGGCGAACTCGCACGAGGCCGCCGCGGTGAAGGCCGCCGCCGCGCCGAGCGGGTCGTTCCGGCCGATCATCACCTTGCCCAGGGCGAACCATGATCGAGCGTCGTACGGATCCAGAGCCACCAGCCGATGCGCCGCTTGGGCTGCCAGCTCATGCCTGCCCACCATGCCGGCGGTCTGGCTGAGCGTCTCGAGCGCGGGAAAGTGGTGGTCCTGCAGCAGTAACCGCAGCGCGGTGTCGTCCGGTCGCTGCGCGGCCAGCAGTGCGTCCGCGTCAAGCAGGTGATCGAGCGCCGCCTGCGCCTGGCCGTCGAGGAAGGGACGGAACGCCATGGCCCGGTGCAAGGTGCTGCGGAGCATGGCGGATGAGAACTCGTCGATCTCCGTGTCGTCCGCGAGATCCTGCAGGATCGCCGTGCCGAGCGCGTAGGCACGGCTGAGCCGGTCGCCCGTCGGCCGGCGCGCCTTCCCCCGCCGGACCAGCACGAAGCGGGTGAGGCGTACGCGTTCAGCGTGCATCAGCGTGGGGTCCGTGGCCCGATCCAGCAGCGCCTCTTCAAGCCCGTCGCTCGTGCCATGTTGGAGGAAGAAGGTCGAGGCCACCTCGGACGGGCGGTCGCTCTTTCCCATGGCCGTGATCAGGTCGGCCTCGGGCTCGACCCCGTACAGATCGAGCACGCTCTGCTTGGCGCCCAGCCGCCACAGGATCTGCGCCGCCTGCCGGAACGCGTTGTCCGGTAGCCGGCGCGGTTCGGCGATGCCGGCGCAGACCCGGCCGAGCAGGGAGCCCGGCGCAGCGGCGGCGGAGGGCGCCAGCGTGAGCCCGATGTCCCGCAACCTGCCGAAGCCGGCCGCGACCAGCAGGCGCCACCGGCTCGGCACCATGGTGTCCATCGGCAGCGGAAGTCTGGTCCCGCCGTTGACCAGCAGGTCAGCGAGCAGGTACGTGGTGCGCGCGTGCAACGGCGCCCGCGGCGACGGGGAGCGCAGGTCGAAATACGTGGCACACGCCTCGTCCTGTCCGGCCGCCGCCATGTGCCGCAGGCGGATGGCGAGCGCGGTGCGTTCACTGGGCGGTGCGTAGCCGCGTAGCGCCGCCATCGCCGCCTTGGCGTTCATGACGAACCAACTCCTCTGAGCCACGTGTCCAGAAAGCGCATCGTCTCGGCGATGGACTCTCGACGTCGTGGTATGTGCGGCTCACCGTCGAGCCGGAGCACGGCCGACGGTCTGTCCCGGTTGACGGCTCGCTCCGTGATCGCCGCGGAGGCCGTGGTGTCGGCAGTGCCATAAATGACCCGCCAATGCTTCGGAAGATCGCGAGCCTCCTGCTCCGGAGCGGGCGGCTGCGTGTCCGCGGGGAACGCCTGGCGGAGGAACCTGCTCAAAAGGCTGTTCCCCGTCGCCGGGTCGGCGCCCATGGCCAGCAGGTCGCCCGTGGTCCACGGACCGTTCATGGTGACCAGCCCGGCGACCGGCGCCCCCAGGTGGGCCGTCGCGCGGGCGGCCAGGAAGGCACCGTAGCTGTGCCCGACGAAGGTTGTCTGAGAGGTGTTCAGGCCGAACCGGTACGTCAAGGCGCCAGCCGCCTCTGCCACCAGCGCCGCGTCGCGCGTACCGAACTGGCCCCGGCGAAAGACCGGGAGGCGGCCGAGAACGGCCGCGGTGTAGGGCGACTCCAGCTGGACGGCGACCCAGCCGCTCTCCTCGATCGTTTCCACGATGGGATCCCAGCCGGGCAGCCACTCGCCGTACGGACCGCCACGCAGCATGATCACCAGGCCGGTGGGCGGACGGTCGGGCGGGAAGGTGATCATGCGCAGCGAGCCGCCGGACACCTCGACCGAGCCGAACTCCGGGTGGGAGAGATCCGCACGCGACAGGCGTGCCGTCTCGATCGCCATCGGCGGCCTGCGGTGCCGGGTGGCGATCGCTGCGGCAGCATCACCCGAGCGGTACAGCCGGCCCAAGGTCCACCCGGCGAAGACCTCACTCGTCCGGCTGCCGTCATCGAACGAGTGTGTGACGAGCGCCGAGTCGGGCCACTGACGGCTGATCCAGCACAGCCTCTCCTCATCCAGCCAGCAGATCCCTGGTTCCGCCCTGGCGTCCGGGACGTCGACGACCCGGCCGTCCTCGACCAGGATCACCCGGCCGCGGAGCACCAACGCGATCCGCCGCCCGGCCGGCGAGACCGCCAGGTCCTGTGGCCGGGCGTCTAGGGTGATCGTGGTGATCTCCGGTTCACTCTCGTGCCAGGAGACGATCCGCAGATGGAACCCTGCGGAATCCTCGCTCACCCAGGCCACTGCGGCGGTCCCCACCGCGCGTACCAGCTGGGAGACGATCTCACCCAGACCGCTCGCTTCCCAGGGCTTCTTCTCGGGCTCCGCCGAAGGGAACCGTATTCCCACCGGGCCGATGACACAGAGCTGGGACCCGACGACGCAGGGCATCTCGCCGTCCGCGAGGTCAGTGACCCGGGCGAGGGAGGGCAGGGCGACCACCGCCGCCGAGGCCGAGCCGCCGCCGATCTCGGCGAGCAGGCGGCCGCCCGCGTCGCCAAGGATCCGGCGGACGCCGCCACCGAGGACGTTATGGAGGTCATCGCGGTCCGGTGCGCGGACGACCACGCGCTCCGCAACCCCATGGCCCTCGACCACGGCCACGCGGCCGTCGCCCAGCACCGTCACCGACAGGGGCAGGGAAACACGCATCGTCCGCCTGACGAGATCGTTGACGTCGTTTTCGTGCAGCATCCTTTTCCCCGCGTCGGCCGCCCACCGTTGCCGGCCGTAGAGTTCGAAGGTCGCCTGAGCGCCGATAGGCGCGGCGCTCAGGCGACCATATTCAGAAGTGGTTAGTCGATGCCGTACTCCCACTCAGTGAGCACGTCGTACATCTCCACGACCTCGTCCGAGACAACGATTTCCTGCATTCTGTTCACCTCCCATCTGAAAGAAAGGTTCATTTTCATGCCCCGTGCGTTTGGCAACCGATCAGGCAGTCGTCGCGCGGAGCAAGCTTGAGGAAATGTCCGTCCAGAAGGTTCGGGCCCTTCTGCATGACCTGGTTCAGGGTGGCCGGCTCCTGGTGTCCGGCGAGGTGCCGCACGGCCTCCTGGACCAGCAGCGCTGAATCGGCGCACGGCTGCGGGGAGAGCGTGCTGGCCGCGACCAGGGCGAACCGGTCGAGATCGGCGAGGACGGCGGCACCGGCCTGGCCGGCACGGGCCAGTAACATCGCCTGGAGGCAGCCCGCGCAGGCAGATCGTCCCGGCACGAAGAACGGACCGACCCGCCCGCCCCCGGTCTGGATGGAGGGGACACCCAGGCGCAGCGACGCCTGCGACACCCACAGCCGGATGGTCCGGTGCGGGGTGTCCGCCGCTCCGATGATCAAGTCGCTGTCGTGCGCGGCCACCGCGATTTCCTCGGGGCCGGCCATCATTTGCTGCTCGAATCGCAGGTCGGCGTCCGGGAAGAGCGAGGAGAGGCGCTCCTGCAGGACCTCTGCCTTGGGCCGGCCGACATCGTCCGCGTCCACGAGCGCCGTCCGGTTCAGATTGCTGACCGCGACCACGTCGCCGTCCGCGGCGGTCATGGTGCCGATGCCGGCCAGCAGCAGCTGGTAGACGATCCAGCTTCCGGCTCCGCCCAGTCCGAGGACGAAAACGCGCGCCGAACGGAGCCGTTCGAGATATCCGAAGCGATCGACGTCCGAAGTCTCGTACGCGCCGAAGTAGCGCAAGGAGCGCGCATGGCGTTCCAGCACGGCGGCAGGGACGCTCGTCGGCCGGGTCGGCGACTGGAGCGCCCCTATGCCGTCCAGCGCCTCGAGGAATCGTTCGGCGGTGTCCTGGACGTCCGCGTTCAACCCGCCGCCCGCGCCGGACAGAAACTCTGCTCGTGACGTGCCGGTGATCAGGGCCTCGGCCGCTTCCGCCCACGCCGGCGAGAAGGGAACGGAAAGGGACCGCCCACGACTGTTGATGACGATCCGCGACTCGACGACCAACGTCGCGACATTCTGCCGCAACTGAAGCAGGTCATCGTACGCACCCTGCGACACCCTCGCACCTCCGGCCGGGATCGAACAATTCAGTCGATGGGCCGGTTCGGTGTCGGCTCCAACAGGAAGCGACGATAGAGATGAGCGCTATGAAAGGGCTATGAGACCGATATAACGGCATGTTCTCTGAGGGCGGGTGCCCGGGACGCAGGCGTGTCCGATCCATGGATGCGGCATGGAGAGGCGCCGACAGGTCTCGCCGGGCGTGGCGCACGACCGCCGATGGACGCGGGCGCGCGTTCCCGGGCCGGCGAGGCCTAGCTCTCGGGGCAGAGCACGGCCTCGGCCGCCTTCTTGACCAGCGGGTCGATGGTGGGATCGGTGTTGTTCGTGCCGAGTGTGACGGACAGGACGAACTGCACACTGCCGTCCCGCGAGTTGTACGTGAGCGCGCTGAAACCGCTCGAGCCGCCCTTCGTGGTCCCGTACTCGCCGCCGCACACCTGCGAATCGGCGGGTTTCCGCGACGGGGCCTCGGACGACTTCGGCTCGGGAGCGGGGCGTCCGGCGTTGAGCGCCTCCTTCTCCTCCTTCGTCAGGACCTTGTCCAGGGCGAACGCCCGGTGGAAGGTGCTCAGATCGTCGGTGGTCGAGATCACGCCGCCGGCGGCGTAGCCGTAGCTCATGTTGAGACGGTCGAAGTCGTGCAGCTTGCCCTTGTCGTCCGGATAGTAGCCGTGACCGTGCCGGCCCTTGATGCCGCCGGGCCACCTGGTGGGCAGGTAGGTGTCGTCCATGTGGAGGGGATCGAAGATGCGCCGCTCGAACTCCCGGGACACGGAGTGGCCGGTGAGGTCCTCGATGATCAGCCCGAGGAGCATGTAGTTGGTGTTGGAGTAGGAGAACTTCTCGCCCGGCTCCTGCGACCGCTTCACCGTGCGCGACTTCTTCACCAGCTCCAGCGGCGGGTAGTAGGTGTCGAAGTCGAAGAAGTCGACCAGTTCCTTCGTGTACCAGTTGGGGATGCCCGAGGTGTGGTGGATCATCTGCTCCACGGTGATCTCGCCGGCCCGCTCCACCAGGTCCTTCTCGACGACGACCGGCAGCAGGTCACCGAGCTTGTCGTCCAGCGACAGCTTGCCCTCCGTGACCAGCTTCATGATGACGACCTGGGTCATCAGCTTGGTCTGCGAGCCGACCCTGAAGCGGGCGCCCGCGGGGATCCTGCCGCCCTTGTCGTTCAGCAGGCGGGTGCCGGCCGAGCCCTTGCCGGCCTTCCTGCCGTCGACGTAGACCGCGCCGATCGCGCCGACGATCTTCGAGCTCTTCGCCAGTTCCGACAGAGCCTTCTGCACGTTGCCCAGCCGGGGGCGGTCCGTTTCCGCGGAGGTGGCAGGTGCCGTGACGCCCAACGTCAGCATCGCGCAGGCCAACCCGGCCAGGCCGGTCGCTGTCGCACGTTTCATGATGGTTCCTTTCGATGGGCCCCGTCACTGCGCGGGGCAGAGCAGTGATTCGGCGGTTTCCAGCACCTTGTCCGGCAGGTCGCCGGTGCTGGTGTTGGGGACCTTCAGGGTGATGTTCACGCCGAGTTGCGAGCGCCCGTCCTCCGTGGTGAAGAGATAGGCGAGGGATCCCGGGCCCGACCCGAGGGCGGCGATGCCGATGCACGTGCCGGGCTGCTCCTTGGGGGGCCGCTTGCCGGCCTGATAGCGCCAGAAGGCGGCGAGGTCCTTCGCGGTGGAGACGACGCCGCCCGCCGCCCATTGGTTGGTCGCGTTCTGCCGGTCGGCGTCGCGCAACCTGCCCTTGTCGTCGGGGTAGTAGCCGTGCCCGTGCGGACCCTTGATGCGCTGCGTGGGTCTGGTGGGCAGGTAGGTGCTGGTCATGCCCAGCGGCTTCCACAGCCTCCTGGCGAAGGCCGCGCCCAGGCTGTCGCCGGTCTCCTTCTCGATGATCAGGCCGAGCAGGACGTAGCCGGTGCTGGAGTAGGAGAACCTCTCGCCCGGTTCCTGCTCGCGCTCCAGCCCTCGGGAGACCTTCAGCAGATCCATCGGTGAGTGGTAGGTGAGGTCGAAGAGGTCGAGCTTCCCGCCGTAGTCGGGGACGCCGGAGGTGTGCTTGAGCAGGTGGTCCACGGTGATCTCGCCGGCCCGCTCCACCAGGTCCTTCTCGACGACGACCGGCAGCAGGTCACCGAGCTTGTCGTCCGGCGAGAGCTTGCCCTCCTCCACCAGCTGCGCGATCACGGCGGAGGTCATGCCCTTCGTGTGCGACCAGCCCCGGTAGCGGGAGTCAGAGGGGATCCTGCCGCCCTTGCCGCCGATCAGGCGGGAGCCGGCCGAGCCGCGGCCGACGCGCCTGCCGTCGTGGAACGCCTCGCTGATGACGCCCACCACGCCGGCGTCCTTGGCGAGCTCTTCCATGGCCCGCTGCACGTCCCCGATCCCGGACGGGGTGGCGGCCGCCGCGGGGGCGGGATGGGTCAGCAGCGCGGCACACGCCAGGGCGGCCGTCGTACGTTTCATGATGTCTCCTCAGATCGCGCGGCCCGGGCGGTGAGATGTCGCCGGGGTGGCACACGACTGCCGGGGCCGGGGTCGAACCCGGCCCCGGCAGGCGCGCCAGCTCCCCTCGCCGTCCTTTATGGCCGAGTGGATGTTTCCTCCTCGTTTCCCGGGAGAGGCGCCCCGGCCCTTCTGTAGTCCGCATCTAGAGTTCGGCTAGCCTTGCTCCTCGTGAGCGAGGACAGGAAGCCCAACAAGAAGGCGCAGAAGTCCGCCGAGACCCGGCGCCGGATCCTGGAGGCCGCCGGGGAGCTGTTCGTGGCGCAGGGCTATGGCGCGACCATGCTGCAGCAGATCGCCGACAGGGCGGGCGTGGCGGTGCAGACCGTCTACTTCGTGTTCGGCAACAAACGCCGCCTGCTCAAGGAGCTCGTCGACGTCACGATCGCGGGCGACGACCGTCCCGTGGCGACCCTCGACCGGCCGTGGTTCCGCGACGCGCTGGACGCCGCCACCGCTCAGGAACACCTGCGCCTTTACGTGGCGGGCACCCGGGCGGTGCTGGAGCGGGTGGCTCCGATGACCAAGGTGCTGCAGATCGCCGTGGCCACCGACCCGGAGATCGCCGACATGTGGCCCGACGAGCGGGATCCGCGCTACACGGTGACACGGACCGCCGCGGACAGCCTGATGGCCAAGCCGGGGGCACGCCCCGAGGTGTCCCACGCCGCCGACCTGCTGTACGGCGTGCTCAGCCCGGAGCTCTACCTGGTGTTCACCCGTGACCGGGGCTGGACGCCCGAGCGGTTCGAGCGCTGGGCCCACGACACCCTGCACTCCCAGCTCTGCACGAACTGACGGGCCGCACGGACCCTGGTCGGAGGCCGGAGAACAGCCACTACGCTGGTGCGGACTTGATCTTGGCTCGGCGCCTGGCGCCACGGGCCTTCCGCAACGACGAGGTGCAGCATCGTGGTCACGCACGAAGAGTTCTCCAGGCCGGCCTTCGAGCCGCGCCGTTCGCAGCGTGAGCGCTTCGACCAGGCACTCGACCGGTTGAGGGACGAAGGCTGGCAGATCGTGGACGCGGGACGGTTCGCGGCCGACACCGAGACGAGCGGCCTGCTGAGCCTGCCCGCCGACCTGGCCGATCACTTCGCGCCCGGCGGCGGGCTGGTCAAGGACGTCACGATCTCCTGGCGCGGCGGGTTGCCGTCACGGATCCAGTCGATGTTCGCGCGGGAGGCTCTCGTGGCCTCCGTTCCCGGCCAGGCGGAGCAGGACGACGACCACGACGCGCTGCTGGACCTGGACGCCGAGGAATTGAGCAGGCGGGCCGACGAGGCGATGGAGGCGCTGTTCGCCGCGGTGCACGGCCTGAACAGGCCGGAGGAGGGGTTCGTCACCTGCCTGGCGGGCGACGAGGTCTCCTCCGACCTGTGCCGCGTCGTACGCGCCTTCGACCGGCTCGCCGAGCAGGGCTATTTCGCCGAGCCCGACCTCTGGCCGACGGTCTCCGGGGCGTGGCAGCACGTCCACGAGGCCGGGGCGTCGGCGAAGGCCGTCTTCTGGACCACGCAGGCGCACAGGTCGTGTTTCGACGCCCGAGGTGACCTGGTCGACGAGCTCGCGCTGCAGTGGGCCGGCGACCGGGATCTGATCGCGCAGGTCCTGTCCGCCACCGGACTCGTGGTGGAGAGCCCACAGGACACGGGCACCACCTTCCTGCTCTGCCCGAAGCGGGCCGATCGCTGAGGACCCAGCAGATCACCGCCCGTCATCCGCCGCCCGGCGTCGCGCGGCCGACGGGCGAAACAGCCGGGAAACCGCCGCCCGTCTAGACAGTCGCTACGAGTCCGGGCGGTAGGCGTCTCGCACCCGATGCGACCACGCCCGGCATTTCCTGCAGAGAGGATCTTCCTCGTGAGGCATGTGAAAGCAGTTGGTCTGGCCGGCCTGGCGTGCGCGATGCTGACGCTGGGCGTCGCGGCACCCGCGACCGCCGCGGAAGCGGGCCGGCCCCGGATGGGGGACGTGCAGAAGGCTCTGTCAGAGCTGGCGAAGAGCCCAGAGGTGCTCGGCGCGATCGGCGCGCTCTACGTGGACGGCAAGAGAGTCGGCAAGGGCTCGGGCGGCACGCGTCTCCTCGACGGCGAGGGCGGCAGGATCCCGGCGGGCGCCCGCTTCCGGATCGGGTCGCAGACCAAGTCCATGACCTCCGCGGCCATCATGAAGCTGGTCACGGAGGGCAAGTTCGGCCTGGACTCCAAGCTCAGCGAGGTGCTGCCGGTCGTGGTGGAGAAGGACCTGGTGGAGCGGGCCGACGAGATCACCGTGGAGCAGATGATCCACCACACCTCGGGCATCCCCAACTGGTACACCCCCGAGCTCATCGACTACTTCGACTTCGAGACGAAGTACACACCGATGGAGCTGATCACCAAATCGCGCACCCTTCCGCGCGAGCAGGAGCCGGGCGAGAAGTTCTCCTACTCCAACACCAACTACTACCTCCTCGGCCTGATCATCGAGGAGGTGACCGGGCACTCCCTGGCCGCCGAGTTCGAGGAGCGCTTCTTCGAGCCCTTGGACATGGACGACACCTACCTGCCCACCAGGTGGCCCGGCAGCATCAAGGGCCCGCACGGCCATGGCTACTTCCCCGACGAGAACGGCAAGCTGGTCGACTTCGACGACCAGAACATGAGCTTCGGCTACGCGGCCGGCGGCGTGATCTCCACCACCGACGACCTGAGCACCTTCCACCGAGCGTTCGCCACGGACAAGATCCTCACGAAGGAGGAGAAGAAGGCGCTGAACGCCGGCCGGTCTCCCTCCGAGCCGGACCGCTCCCCCAACCTCAACGTGTGCGACGACGAAGGCACGTACGGACGCGCGAAGGGCAGCTCACCCGGCTTCAACGCCCTCACCTTCAGCACCGAAGACGGCAGCGTGCAGTTGCTCATGTCGCTCACGCTGGCCACCGAGCACAGTGACCCGGCCATCGACCCCCTGGCCAAGAAGGCGGCAGAGGCGGTCCTCTGCCCCGGGAAGTAGAACACCACCGCGCCGCGCGCCTTCACGTCCTCGTGCTGGACGCGCCGACGTCCATAGCAGAGAGAACACTGATTCCAGGTCCAGGCTGCACACTTCGCCCGGATACCCGGACACGTCAGTGAACACGTGCGGGGCCCCAGGCGAGCATGTGTACGTTCGCCTCATGAACAGGAGAATCTCTGCCGTGCTCGCGTCAGCTGCCGCCATCGCCGTCGTCTCGCTCACACCCGGCGTCGCGAAAGCCGACCCTCCACCGACCGACTGCCATCACAACTTCGGCTGGCAGGACGACTACACATGGGCCCGCTGTGACAAGGGCTCGGGTTATGTGCGAGCCATCGCCACGTGCTCCAACGGCAGCAAGAAGACGACCGCCACCGGCCCCTGGAAGGGAATCGGCGTGCAGTCGAACGCGCATTGCCCGACGTCACACCCCAAGGCCGTGGATCACTACTTCGACATCAAGACGTACTGACGCTCACGGCTCGCGGCACGGCATCGCCGAACATCCGGCGATGCCGTGTCCTTGGAGGACACAGAGGTCCTGGCGGCCGAGAGGGCCTTCGGCAGGACGGGTGGTCGACCGTCGATCCTCCGTGACGACACGGACGCCGCCGGTCCGCGACTATCCGGCGGCGTACAGCTTGGCGATCCGCGCGCCGAGATCGGCGCCGTAGTCGTGGTGGTAGACCTGGGCGGAGCAGTAGACCGGCCCGCCTTGCCGGGCCAGGCCGGCGGTCCAGGTGACGGCGTTCTCCACGCCCGGGTCGCTCAGCTGCAGGCCGGTGGCCACGATGTCGTCCACGCTGACGTCGACGAAATAGTCGCTGACGCCCTTGCGCTCGTACAGCCGCCACTCCAGCTTCACGCTCCTCGCCCCGGCCAGCCTGGCCGTCAGGTCGACCGTGACCCTCTGCCACGCCTGGTCGTTGGCGGCGACGTCCTGCTCCCACACCACCTTGCCGTCGAGAAGCAGCTGCTTCACGTGGTAGCCGGCCGGGTTGCCACGGCCGCGGCCGTCGCCGTGCCAGAAGCTCACGCTGTACTTGCCGGCGCCCGGCGTGAGCTGGACCTGGCGGCTCGCGCCGCACCACATCCCCGCCTTGGTGGCGGTGTCTCCCTCAACGACGAAGCTCAGCCGCCCGTTGCCGGCGCGGGCGAGGTTGTCGCCCGCGGGCCGGGTCCACCCGCCGTCGCGGGACACGTAGGGGAGCTTGTACTGCACGACCCCGGCCAGCTCGCCCGTGCGTACGTGTTCGAGGGCCTTCTTCGTGACGGCCTCGACGTAGCCGACCGTCGGCTTCTGGGCGGCGTGGCTCAGCGGGTGGGCGTACGGCATCAGGTAGACGTCGGTGCCGGGAAGCCGCTTGGCGAGCTGCTTGACCTGGTACGACAGGCTCCACGTCCACGACGTGTCCCGGTGCGGCGCGTCCCGGAAGGGGAAGATCACTCCATCGAGCAACGGGACCTGCTCAGTGATGAACGCGTCGGTGAACTGGCTGTAGTAGACCGTGGGGACGAACTTCAACGAGGGGTTGATCGGCTTGGCGGCCGCGCGCATCTTCTTGACGTACTCGGGCGTGAACGTCCTGAGGTCGTAACCGTAGTCGTCCACGGTCCAGCCGACCAGGTTCGGGTGGGCCTTGGAGAGGGTGGCGATCTCACGTGCCCATGCCACGTAGTCGTGCTTGTACGGCCGGGAGACGCAACAGCCCGCCTGGCTCGGCGAGTACACCAGCACCCAGACGTCGATCCCGGCAGCGGCGGCGGCCGGGAGGAACTCCTGACGCAGGTCCTCCCAGTGCACGTTGTCGCCGGCCATCGGATAGACGTAGGTGTTGGCGTTGAGGGCCGTCAACCCCGCGATCATCACTTTGCTGTCGACGTGCCTGATCCCGTCGGCCCGCGGCTCCTCCTCCCGTATGAGGTTTCCCGCGGTCCCCACCACGCCGGGGTCCTGGGCGTGGGCCACGCCGGGGAGCGTCGACAGCAGCAACGCGACGACCATGACGAGCACAGAACGGGACACCGGGTTCCCTTCAGCAAGATCCGTTGATGAACGCGGTCAGCATAGGAGGCACCGGTATGGCGCCGGTATGCCACCGCTTTGACACGGCAGCGCGGGTGCACGGGCCCGGGCACTGACGCCACCGTGTCGGCGACGATGGCCGAGCTGTCCTGTGGCCGGATCTCGCGTACGAACAGCCGGCAGGGGGTCAGGTGAGGAACGCCGGGCGGAGCATGGTGAAGGCTCGGTCGACCAGGGTGAGGCGGTCGACGGCGCCACCGCTGCGCAGCCATTCGCGGGCCACCGCGTCGAGGGCCGCGCCCGCCGCTGCCGCCGCCAGGTCGGCCTCCAGCGGCGGCATCCCGCGCTCGGCCAGTGCCTGGATGATCCGGGTGCGGGCCTCGTCGCGTTTCTGCAGGAGCCTGGTGCGCAGCGCGGGCGTGGACTCGATGAGCCGCATCGCGTCGGCCTGCGCGTTGATGCGCGACTCCCAGCCGCGCAGCACCGCGTGCAGGCACTGCCAGGGCTCCTCCTGCGGCGGCCGGGCGGCGATCTCCCGCGCGACCTGCTCCCCCATCGTCTCGATCTCACCGAAGACGACGTCCTCCTTGGTCGGGAAATAGCGGAAGAAGCTGCGTTTCGACATCCCGGCCGCCCTCGCGATGTCGTCGACGGTCGTCTCGTCGAAGCCGCGCTCGGCGAACAGCTCCAGCGCCCGCCCGGCCAGTTCGGCGCGTACGGCGCGCCTGGTGCGATCCCGCAGACCTTCCATGCATGCAGTCTACACCGATTGCCATCTGTGGCACTCGATGTCATATTTGGTCCATCGATCTCGAAGGTGGTGGATCCTCATGCACGGCAAGACCGTCCTGGTCACCGGCGGCACCGGCGGCATAGGCAAGGAGACCGCGCGCGGGCTGGTCGCGCGCGGCGCCCGGGTGATCCTGGTCGGCCGCGACCCCGCACGCGCGCGGCGGGCGGCGGACGAGCTCGGCGCGGGCGGCGGCCGGGTCGAGGCCCTGGCCGCGGACGTGACCAGGCAGCGCGACCTCGCCAGGCTCGCCGCTCAGGTGGCCGAACGTTGCGACCGGCTGGACGTCCTGATCAACAACGTCGGTACGAACCCGCCACGCCGCACCCTCACGGAAGACGGCGTGGAGGCCACCTTCGCCGCCCACGTGCTCACCCCGTTCACGCTCACCCACCTCCTCCTGCCCCTGCTCGGCGGCCGGGTCGTCAACCTCACCGGAGGCATCCCCGGCGGGCAGATCGAGCTGGACAACCTGCAGGCGGAGCGGCGCTACCTGGGGTGGACGTTCAGCCAGTACAACCACACCAAGACGATGCTCATGGCGATGAGCCTGCGCTTCGCCGAGCGGGAGCAGGTGGCCGGCAGCGGCGTCACGGTCAACGTCGCCTACCCCGGCCACGGTCACACGCCGATGAACGAGTCGATGACGGCGGCCGGGTTCCCCTACGTGTACCGCCCGATCGTCCCGCTGCTGCGGGCCGTGACACCGCGGGTCTTCGGCGACCTGAGCAAGCCGTCCCGCTCCAGCGTGCACCTCGCCTCCAGCGGCGACGTGGAGGGGGTGACCGGGACGTACTTCAGCAGCAAGTGCCGCCGCGCTCCCTGGCCGGCCAGCGCGCTCGACCGGCGCAACCAGGACACGATCTGGGCTCTCTGCGAGGACCTGACCAGGGAGACGATCTGATGTCACGCCCCTGCGGAAACGCTAGCCACCCGGCCTTGCCGGAAGGTGCGGGGTTATCAGACGAGGGCCGACGTTCCAGCCGTCGAGCAGCACGCGGCGCTCCTCCGACGGCACGCCGTCCCACTCGCAGCGGAGCACCCGTTCCTCGCCGGGCAGGAGGTCGACGGCGTTGTCGTCCCAGCGCATCCAGCCCTGTGCGGCGGCCGGCCGCGCGTCGAGCAGGCGCAGGAACGGCGCCGCCGGCCCGTCCTCGTGCCGCACGCGCAACGTCCACGTCGTGCCGGCGGTCTCCAGGTGCGTGGAGACCCTGGCCTCGCGGAGGGTGAGCAACCCGGCGAAGTCGGGGCCGGAGGTCAGCAGGTAGCGGTTGCCGGTGGACAGGTCCAGGAGGAGCAGCTCCCCGTCACCTGCGCACCGGATCTCGCCGAGCGGCCGCGGCGGGCCGCCTTCGGTCGTCCAGCGCTCCTTGGCGAGCTCGCTCCCGTCCAGGCGGAGGAAGCGGGCCGTGACCTCCGCCGGGCCGTCCGACCAGGCCCAGACCGTGGCGGCGACCTCGCCGTCCACGCGCTGAGCCGGGAGCGCCGCGCAGACGTGGTCGTTCCGGTACGCCCGGCGCACGTAGTGGTAGACGGCCTTGGGCTCGCCGAAGTAGTCGACGGCGGCCGTGCACCACCCGTTGGGGAAGGACTCGTTGAGCTGCCACGGCAGCACGCCACAACTCTCGGGCCGGCGCAGGTTGGCCTCCACCGCGTACCGCAGCCCGTCGGCCTGGAGGAACTGGCTGGCCCTCGACATGGTCGCGAGGTCGCCGATCGCGCCGCCGAACGCCTCCTGGACCAGCGGCTCGTTGTTCCACCACCGGCCGAGGTGGTCCCAGACGGGGTGGCGGGTCGTCGGAAGTCGGCGCGCCTGCTCGGGCACGACCGACTCGATCGCCCGTACGTTGCTCATCCCCTCGACCCCGAACTCGCTGAGCAGCAACGACCGGCCGCGGTCGTGGAAGCCGTAGTGATCGGACAAACCCTGGTGCTCCCACGGGCCGTGCGCGTCGTGCGGGCTCGGGCCTTCGAAGGTGTTGCCGAACACCGGCCCGGACGGGGAGGTCGGCAGCCAGTGCCGGTCGGGGTCGAGCCGCGCCACGACGTCATGCAGGGCCTGCAGCACCGGGGATTCGGCGTCGGTCAGCGGGACGCCGTCGGCTCGCTGCAACTCGTTCCCGCCGCACCAGACGGCCAGGCTGGGGTGGTTGCGGCGGGCGGGCACGATGCGCTCGGCCTCCCACGCCATCCGCGCGACGAACGCCTCGTCCTCGCTGGGCACGCTGCGCATGCCGGAGCTGGACTGGGCGAACTCCTGCCAGACCAGAATTCCGTACTCGTCGCACAGGTCGTAGAACATGGTGCTCTCGATGAGCCCGCCGCCCCACACCCGCAACATCGTCACGCCGGCGTCGCGGGCCAGCGTGAGGAGGTGCCGCACCCTGGCCTCCTCGACCGCGCCGTAGAGAGCGTCGGCGGGCACCCAGTTCCAGCCCTTGATCGTGACCGGCTCCCCGTCGACGGTCAGCCGGTACGGGAGCGCGCCCGCCTGCTCGGCGATGAACCGTACGTCGCGGAAGCCGACGCGGACCCGGCGCTCGTCGCCCTTCACCGCGGTGGTCAGCTCGTAGAGGTGGGCCTCGCCGTGGCCGTTGAGGCGCCATCGGCGGGGCTGCCCGACCTCGAGGACCGCGTGCTCGCCGGTGGCCGTCGCGACCACCCGGCCGTCGGCGTCCCTGAGCGTGTGCTCGACGTCCGCCTGCGGGCCGTCCACCTCGGTTCGCACGACGATCTCCGTGCCCGCGGGCCGGGCCCAGACGTCGGCCAGCCTCGTGGGCCCGGTGACGCGCAGCCGTACGGGCCCCCACAGTCCTTGGTGCACGATTCGCGGGCAGAAGTCCCACCCGTACCCCATCCGCCCCTTGTGCACGCTGACCTTGGCCGTGTAGCCGACCTGCGGCTCGCTGACGGGCGCCGGGTCCACGACCACCGCCAGGCTGTGTTCGCCCGTGATGAGCCCGGTCACCTCGACCACCAGCGGGACGTACGTGCCCTCGTGCGTGGCGATGCGCTCGCCGTCGAGATAGACGGAGGCGGAGTGGTCGATGCCGTCGAACTCCAGGAACGCCCGCTCGCCGGGTGCCATGTCCGGCGCGCTCAGCCGGGTGCGGTAGACCCAGGTCCGCTGCGACACCCACTCGGAGAGCAGGCTCTGCCTGCCGACGTACGGGCTCGGCACCTGGCCGGCGGCCAGCAGATCCGCCAGCACGCTGCCCGGCACCCTCGCGGGGATCCATCCGCCCGAGCCGCCGCCGTCCCTGGCGTGGAGCTGGGCCCGGTGCAACTGCCAGTCGTCCCCGAGGAAACCCCGAAGCTCCCATCCCTGATCCATGAGCGCCTTCCGTCCGCAGTGTGGGATCGTTCCCACACAACCCTAGTACGCGGACGCTGGAGGGGCGGCGGCTGGTCCCCGTCACCCGGGTGGCGCGCCGGCGGCCATGGCCTTCACGTCCGCGGTCGTCACCGGCCTCCCGCCGATTCCCCAGTCGCCGCTCCTGACCTCCTCGAGGATGACCAAGGTCAGAGAGCGCATGTTCTCGCCCTCGATCTCAACCATCGCGTCGGTCAGCTTCTGTACGATCTGGGCCTTCTGCGCCTCGGTGAACACCCCTTCGATGACCTTCACATTGATGAGCGGCATGAGTTCCTCCATCCGACGTGGTACGCGCCCGCGTCCGGACGCCGGTCGCCCGGGCGTCCGGAGGTGCGCGCGGCCCGGTCAGCGACGAGCGGCCATCGCGGTTCCCCCGAGCAGGCCCACACCCGTTCGCCGAGCGTTCCCCGTCGTACCTTGTCTCTCAAGGCCAACCTGCTCACGAACGCCTCCGGCAAACGCGGCCCCGTAGCGCTGCCTCGCGGACGGCAGCGAACCAAACCCCTGGACAACCTGTCTGATGAAGAGAGCGAGGAGGTTCGCATGCCCATCAGACCCGTTGCCACCACGTTCATGGCCCTGGCACTGACCATGGCCGCCGTCCAGCCGGCGAGCGCGCAGGGGACGAGCACGCCCACCGTTCACGTCCGGTCCATCGCGTCGAAACCGTGGATCAAGCTCGCGGGCACCTCGGGCAGGCTCAACGACGAGCGGGGAGCGGTCCGCCTGGCCTCGTACTCCCTGATCTTCGACGCCGGCCAGGGCTACTACGGCTACCTGCGCGAGGGCGACAGGTTCGTCAGGACGCCGTACCGCGAGGCGCTGGCAGCGCCCGGGCAGCGGTGGGTGGCCGGGATTCCGGACCACCGGCTGTGGCTGCCCATGAAGAAGATCGACCTGATCGATCGTCAGAGCCGCCGGACATACACCATTTCCCTGCCCGCGCCGGTGACGTCGCCCGAGTGGTCGCCGGACGGCCGCACGCTCCTGCTCACGGCGTACGACAAGCACCGCGACGGAAGCCTGACCATCATCGGCTTCATCACTCTGAACGTGGCCGACCGCGTTCCCCGTCTGGTCAGGGCAGGGCCCCGCCACACCGTCTCCGACTGGTCCATCGGACGTGCCTTCCGCTTCTACTTCGCCGGCAGGTCCGGCCGGGTGCTGGCCACGCACAACGACGCGGACCCCTCTTCGGCCAGGAGCCGCATCGCTGTCTACGACCTGCGCGGGAAGCTGCGCAGGTTCTACTCAGGCGTCGGCGCCTTCGACGAGTGGTCCGCCGTGACGGTCTCCTCGCCCTCGGGGCGGTTGTTCGCCACAGTGGTCCGCAAGGACGGCGACAGGGTTCAGATCGGCATCGTGGAGGCTTCGACCGGGAAGATCCTCCACCGGATCGGCAAGGACGTCCGCGCCTTCGCCGGCTGGTACGACGACGAGCACATCATCGTGAAGCGGGTGCACGGCCTCACGCAACTCTTCCAACGCGTCCACCTCTCCGGACGCGCCGGCCTCGACCTGATCAAGGAGAGGCTCGTCGTCGGCCCCGCCGACTACGAGCCGCACCTGGAGCGGGTCAACTTCGTGCGCCCGAACTAGCCGCTCCAGCGCGCACCCGGGTCCGGCGTCACGCCATACGGGCGCTATATCGCGCCCCTCTATGCTCACGGCAATGAAGCGCAACGGGACCCTCTTCATCGTCATCGGCGCGGCACTGACGCTGGTCGGCACGCTGATCCACGTCTTCCCCCCGCACCAGACGGTGGTCACCGTGATTCTCGGGCTGGCCGGGGCGCTGTCCTACACCGTCGGCATCGGCAGGATCGTCGGCGGGGTACGTCGGGCTCGGAGCGCGGCGCCGTACGTCGTGATCGCGGCCTGCGTGACGTGGGGCGGCTTGATGGGCGTGGCCCCCGTGGCCGTCGACACGATCGCCCTGGCGGCGCTGGGCGAGAAGCACGTTTGCACGGTGACCGACGTCGACAAGGAGACCCGCCGCACGCGGAGCGGGCGGAGCACCACGTACGTGCACACGGTCCGCTGCCCGGACGCCCGCGTGCACGAAGTCAGTGCAGGCGTGGGAGAGCGGCACAGCCGCCCCGCCGCTAGCCGGTCCGTCACCGGCGACGCGGCTGCCTGAACCTACTTCTTGGCGCACAGGGCGGTGTCGGCGGCCTTGATGACGCTCATCGCGGCGGGTTCGGTGGCGGGGAGAGTCGTGACGGCGACGGTGGCCGCCTGGCCCTTGTCGGTGACGCCGCCGCGGGTCTCGTAGCCGTCGATGTCGCCGCCGTGCCCCCATGCCGTGCCGCAGCTCACCGGCATCTTCATCAGGCCGAGCCCGTACTCCCAGCCGGCCGGCATGCCGGGTGCCTTGACGGTCTTCTTCATGGCTTTGAGCTGAGCGGGCCTGAGCAGCTTGCCGTCCATCAGCGCGAGCCAGAAGCGGTTGAGGTCGCTGGGGGTGGCGATGAGCTGGCCGGCCGCGCCGCCCCATGACGGGTCCAGGTGGGTGATGTCGATGAGCTTGCCGCCGGGCTTCCTGGAGGCGTAGCCCTTGGGGTGAGGCTCGCGGATCGTCTTGACGCGCTTGGCCGGCCAGTAGGTGTCGCGCAGGCCGATGCGCTTGATGACCCGGTCGGTGATCGCGTCGCCGACGGGCTTGCCGTCGATCTTCTCGATGAGCAGGCCGAGCACGATGTAGCCGGTGTTGCTGTACTCCCACTTCTTGCCCGGCTTGAACGACGCCTTGTGGGCGAAGGCGGTCTTCAGCAGGTCCCTCGGGCTGCTGTACTTGTTGCGGACGTCCAGGATGTTGGGCATCCAGCGGGTGTAGTTGGGCAGGCCGCTGGTGTGCTGGAGCAGCTGCCGCACGGTGATCGTGCGGCCGTCGCCGGACTTGCCGCGCAGCAGCTTCGGCAGGTAGGTCTCGATCGGCTCGTCCAGCTTGACCTTGCCCTCTCCGACCAGCTGGAGCACGGTGACGGCGGTGAAGGTCTTGGTGTTGCTGGCGATGCGCACCTGTCCGTCGACGGGCACCTCGGCCTTGGTCCTGAGGTCGCCGACACCGGCGGTGTAGTAGCGGGTCCGGCCCTCGCGGTCCTGGACGGTGGCCAGCGCACCCGGGAACTTGTGCTTCTTGACCAGGGTGTCCAGCTGCTTCTGCAGGGCGTCGTTGCGGCGGTTGCGCTTGGCGTCCTTCACCTCGTCGCGCATCTCGTCCAGCTCGGCCTGCAACTCGTCGGCCGGGTTGTGCCGCGTGACCGTCGCTGCGGCGGGGGCGGCGGCCACGCTCATCGCGGTCAACGCCGTCAGCGCCGCCGCGGCCAGAACGCGCATGCGCCGGGGGGTCGAGGAGGAGGAAGTGAGACGCGACATGGGGAAAACGCTCCTGCATTCGGGGGTGGTGTCCGCTCCGGACACGAACAAGCATGTCGTCCGGACCCACCCTCGAACGATCCCGCGCGCTGGAGCTTGCCGGGTACAGCCAGCTGTACCCGGCAGGTCTTGGATCCCGCAGGTACGGGGGCCGCGTCGATCGAAAGCTTCCTATGGTCTGTCCTCCCACGGTCGTCGCGGTGGGTCACGTACAGCCTGCTGCACGTCTTCGACGCCTGGTGACCGCTCCTAATGCGTGATCTTGATGACGGCCTTCTTCCCCTTGACCGCCAGCACCTCGAAGCTGACGTCGTTGACGGTGCTGGGGCCTCCTTGGTCCGGTGTCTGCTCGGACATGGTGACCTGCATGCCGGACGCGGTGGAGGCGTGGAAGGTGACCGAGTCGTCCTCGACGGTGACGTTGATGGGCATCAAGCCCCACTCGTCGTCCAGCCTGATGGTGCGCCCGTCGGAGATGAGCACCTCGCACTTCGCGTCCCGGCACGCCCGGAGTTTCGTGCCGTTCCTGGCCTTCGGGAGCGCCGACGCCGTCGGGGTCGCTGACGGGGAGGGGGTGGAGGACGGGGGACTCGCCTCGGGAGCGGAAGGCGGCGGCGACGTCGCCGGCGTGGCCGTCCTCTCAGCCGGGGAACCGCAGCCGGTGAGCAGTCCGGCTACGGTCACCGCGCTCACCAGCGCCATCCGCCTGGTCGGTACGCCTGGCATCTCTGCTCCCTCGCTCGCGCGACGACATCAGGCACCAGTGTCGTACCGCGATGTCGGGACCCCTCCCGCCGGATGCCCGATATAAAGATCCCACCCCCTGCGGCGATATGCCGTGAAACCGATGAAAGGTAAGACCATGCACAGGAAGGCCATCTGCGCCCTGACCCTTGCGTGCGCCATGGTCGTGACGCCCGCCGTGGCCGCCGCCCCCGCCGCCGCCACGGCCAAGCCCAGCTATCGCGGCTGCTACGACGGGAAGTGCAAGTTCACGTTCTCGAAGAAGGTGAGCTTCCGCATCTCCGCGAAGCGTTACGGCTTCTCCAGGGTGTACGTCTCCAAGGAGTTCGTCGGCGGCATCTTCAACCAGGACATGGTCGTGGTGCGGGCCCCCGGCTTGACGACTTCCCTGGGTGAAGGGGCTCGGGGCAACATGCAGAGCAACGGCAAGAACACCCTTTCCTTCCGCGTGCTGGCCATCACCAGCAAGGGCGCCACGATCCGCTTCACCGGGTGATTGACGGGTCCCCGACACAGACAAGGTTCGGCCGGCACCAGCCCTGAGAGCACACAAGCGCCGGGGCTCAACGCCGTTCCACGCTTCTTCCGGACCGTCCACCCCGGTGCGCAGGCACATCGAAGCCGGCGCTGGACCCGGACGACACGCTGACCAGCGGTCTTCCCCTACCCGCGTCCCCTCCTGCCCCGTCTCCTCCGGGCGGCTCGGGGCAACGCTTCACCGCTCGGACGGTCAAGGGAGCGCCGTCGCGGCGGCCCGCCACGTGCGGGTCAGACGGCGTCTCCCTGGAGGCGCTCAGCCACGTGCGGCGGGTGGGTGACCTTGGCCGTGCCGTAAAGGATGGTCCCGCAGAACCGCCGCGGACGGAAAGCGTCACTCCCACTCGATCGTGCCGGGGGGCTTGCTGGTCACGTCGAGCACCACGCGGTTGACCTCGCGGACCTCGTTGGTGATCCGGGTCGAGATGCGGGACAGCACGTCGTAGGGCACCTTCGCCCAGTCGGCCGTCATGGCGTCCTCCGACGTCACCGGGCGCAGCACCACCGGATGGCCGTAGGTGCGCCCGTCGCCCTGCACCCCCACCGAGCGCACGTCGGCCAGCAGCACCACGGGGCACTGCCAGATCTGCCGGTCGAGGCCCGCCCTGGACAACTCTTCGCGGGCGATCGCGTCGGCCTCGCGCAGCAGTTCGAGGCGCTCGCGCGTCACCTCTCCGACGATGCGGATGCCCAGGCCGGGGCCGGGGAACGGCTGGCGCCAGACCATGGCGGCGGGCAGCCCGAGCTCCTCGCCGGCCCGGCGGACCTCGTCCTTGAACAGCGCCCGCAGCGGCTCCACCAGCGTGAACCGCAGGTCGTCCGGCAGGCCGCCGACGTTGTGGTGGGACTTGATGTTGGCGGTGCCGGTGCCGCCGCCCGACTCGACCACGTCGGGGTAGAGCGTGCCCTGGACGAGGAACTCCACGGGCTTGTCGGCCATGATGGCGCGCTGTTCGTCCTCGAAGACGCGGATGAACTCGCGGCCGATGATCTTCCGCTTCTCCTCGGGGTCGGTGACGCCTTCCAGCGCCTTGATGAAGCGGTCGGCGGCGTCGACGACCCGCAGCTTGACGCCGGTGACGGCCACGAAGTCGCGCTCGACCTGCTCGGCCTCGCCCTTGCGCAGCAGGCCGTGGTCGACGAAGACGCAGGTCAGCCGGTCACCGATGGCGCGCTGCACGATGGCGGCGGCCACCGCCGAGTCGACGCCGCCCGACAGTGCGCAGATCGCGTGGCCGTCGCCGACCTGGCGGCGCACGGCCTCGACGGAGTCTTCGACGATGTTGAGCATGGTCCAGGACGGGCGGCAGCCGGCCGCCTCGAGGAAGTGCCTGAGCACCGCCTGCCCGTGCTCGGAGTGGAGCACCTCCGGGTGGAACTGCACGCCGTAGAGGCCCTTCTCGGGGTGCTCGAAGGCGGCGACCGGCGTCTGGCTCGTCGAGGCGGTCACCGTGAACCCCACGGGGGCGCTGGCCACGCTGTCGCCGTGGGACATCCAGACCTTCTGGGCGCTCGGCAGGCCGGCGAAGATGACGCCCTCCTGGAGCACCTCGAGCGCGGTGCCGCCGTATTCGGCGACGCCCGTGCGGGCCACCTCGCCGCCCAGCGCCCGCGCCATGGCCTGGAAGCCGTAGCAGATGCCGAACGTGGGCACGCCCGTCGCGAACAGCCCGTGCGGCACGGGCGGCGCGCCGTCGGCGTAGACCGAGGAGGGGCCGCCGGACAGGATGATCGCCTTCGGATTCTTCGCCATCATCTCCTCGACGGGCATCGACGAGGGGACGATCTCGGAGTAGACGTGGCACTCGCGCACCCGCCTGGCGATGAGCTGCGCATATTGCGCGCCGAAGTCGACCACCAGAACCGTGTCGAATTCAGACACTGAAGACCCTCCAGAAGGCGGAACGCGGTGAGTACAGTCTATCGGCCTTGTGCATTACGCCTGGCCTGGCTCCCGCTCTCGTGCTAACACAGAACAATGGATCTTGTCTGGCCGGCGACGACCTGGGCTCTCTGGGTCGCCACCCTGGCCGCCGCCTTCAAGGTGTCCGGTCGCGACAGGACCCCGGAGCGGGAGCCGCGCCATCCGGCGCCCGCCCCCGTGGCGGAGCTCTTACGCGGCATGCGGGTGCAGGACGTGTTCCATTCGGCGCTGTTCGAGCTGGCCGGGCGCGGGTGGGCCGTCGTGGAGGGCGACCGGCTGTCGCTGACGCCACGGCGGGCGGAGCCCCTCCGGCCGTACGAGCAGTGGGTGCTCGATCAGGTGAGCACCCGGATGGGCGGGGCTCCGCGGGCCCCGGTGATCGCGCTCATGCCCGACGGGCAGGTGCTCGACCGCGAGTTCCTCCCCCTGGTCCGGCAGTGCGCCATCGACCTCGGGCTGGCGCGGCGGCGCTGGTCGAGCATGATCGTTCCGGTGCTGCTGGCCTGCGGGCTGGTGGTCCCGTGGTTCGCCACCGTGTCCGCGGCCGGCCTGTCGTGGCCCGGGATGATCGCGACGATGGTGTCGTTCGTGGCGGGGCCCGGGCTGCTCCTGGCGGGCCGCGGGTTCCTGCTGACTCCCGCCGGACGCGAGGTCGCCGGGCCGGGGCACGTGGAGGCGAACCCGCAGCAGGAATGGATCTTCACGGGCAGCGGCTGGCGCGGCGTCGAGATCGTGCCGGCGGCCGCCGTCGCGCAGGGGCCCAAGCGGCAGGAGCTCAGCGGCCACGTCGTCAAGCGCTGGGTCGAGGTTCACACGGACAGCGAGAACACCTACCACATCGCGGTGCACGACGGCGGCTCGGAGACGGCCGTCGCGTTCCGGGTCAAGCAGGGCGTCTACCAGGACGTGCTGCCGGGCGACTCCGTACGCCTGCTGGTCAGGCCGCGCAGCGGCACGGTGGTACGGGTGCTGGCCCACGAACGTCAGTGGTGAACCGGCAGCCGCCCGCTGAGCAGCGTCTCGGTCTGCAGGCGTAACCGCGCGGCGTGTTCCTGGTCGGTCAGCAGCAGGAACCTCTCGTCACGGATGGCGTCCACCACCAGGCCGGCGACCTCGGACGGCTCCATGCCGCGCTCGACCGCCCTGCTCACCGCCTCCTGCGCGGCCGCCTCGTCCCGGCCGGGCATGGTGGCCAGGCTCGGAGGGCGCAGCCGCGCCGAGTCGGCGATGCGCGTCCTGACCGCGCCGGGACAGAGCGCGGTCACGCGCAGCTTGGAACCCGCATCGGCCAGGTCGTGGGCGAGCGCCTGGGAGGCGGCCAGCGCGGCGTGTTTGCCGACCGAGTAGCCGCCCGTCCCCGGCGTGGTGAACAGCCCGGCCGCGGACACCGTGTTGACGATGTGTCCCTCGGTGTCCTGCTCGATCATGCGCGGCACGAAATCGCGGATGCCGTGCAGCACGCCCCACAGGTTCACCCCGAGCAGCCAGGCGAGGTCCTCCTCGCCGCGGGTCCACAGGTGGCCGCCCTGGAAGACGCCCGCGTTGTTGCACAACACGTGTACGGCCCGCAGCTCCCCGAAACACCGGTCGGCCAGGTGGCGTACGGAGGACGCGTCGGACACGTCGGTGATCTGCGTGAGCACCTCGGCGTCGCCCGCCTGCGCGGCCGTCTCGGCGAGCGCCCCGTGATCGACGTCGGCGAGCATCAGCGTCATGCCCTCGGCCGCGAACCTGAGGGCAAGCGCCCGCCCGATGCCGCTGCCCGCGCCCGTTATCACGGCGACCTTGCCGGAGAGCTCGCGCACGGACAGACCTCCTCAGCGACCGGCACTGCAGGGTGCTCCGGATCACCAGACGCTACAGGGTGCCTCTGATCAAGCCCAGAGGCGGCGAACCGAGATCGAGCAGCGACTTGTGGAAGCGCTGCAGGGTGAAGCCGGCGCCCCACTCCTTGCGGGCCTGCTCGCGCAGGTCGCGGATGAGCAGCTTGCCCCACGTGTAGCGGCCGTACGTCGGGTCGAACGACGCGCGTTCCGCCTCCGCCGTCGCGGCGGGGCCTGCCAGGTGTGTGTCCGACGCGAACCGCCTGGCGCCCTCCTCGACCGTCATCTGGCCGGTGTGCACGCCGATCGCGCAGGCCAGCCGGGTGACGCGGATCAGCGCCTCCAGCCAGACGCCGATCTCGAAGCGGGGGTCGCCCGCCTCGAAGCCCTCCTCGACGCAGAGCTCCTCGGCGTAGTGGGCCCAGCCCTCGATGAACGCGGTCGACTGCAGCAGCCTGCGCACCTCCGACGGCGCCCGCCGCAGCGCCCTGGCGTGCGAGAAGTGCCCGGGGGCGACCTCGTGCACGTTGATCGCGGGCAGCGTGGTGCGGCTGAAGACCTCCAGCCACTCCTCCTGGTCCTGCCGTGGCCAGCTCGGGTCGGGCGGCGTGACGTGGTACCAGGACGGGCCCTCGGGCTCGCCGGGCGCGTTCCACGACATCATGGCCATCGCCCAGCGGCGCGACTCGGGTGCCGGCCCGACCAGGCACTCGCCGTCGTGGTAGGGCACGAGGTCCTTCTCGCGGGTGAACGCGATGGCCTTCTCCGTGCCGATCCTGGCCGCCTCGATCACGCCGTCGGCGTCGGGATGGTCCTTGACCAGCTCGCGTACGACGTCGAGCGGCGGGCGGCCCCGCTCCCCCAGCTTGGCGCAGGACTCGGCGAGCAGCGCCATGAGCCGGTCACGCTCGGCGTCGGCCCGCTCCGCCAGCCTGCCCAGGTCGACGGGGAGCCCTTCGGAAGTGCCCATGAGGCCGGCCAGGGCCTCGCCGCCGAGCGCCGCGTCGGGGTCGCCCTCGTCCGCCGCCCTCTCGATGTGGGCGACGAGCCTGCCGTGCGCCCGCAGCGCGACCTCGTCCGTGACCCCGGCGGCCAGGCCCCTGGCGGTGCTCGCCAGGGATTTCGCGACGGGGGCCGGGACCTGGTCGAGCGCGTCGAGCGCGTTGCTCACGGCCTCGGGCCAGAGCGCGAGGTGGGCCGCCTTGGCCGCGGCGCGGTCGCCGGCCGGGGCGTAGTCGCGGTCGTAGCAGGCCAGGTCGAGGTTGGAGAGGTGGAGCAGCGGGTTCCTGCGGTGCAGGGCCAGCGCGCCGAGCTGGGTGCGCAGGCCCTCCTCGAACACCTCCAGGTGCCTGGCGTCGTGCGGGTCGGCGGGCGCGGCTCCCTCGCCGAGCCGGGCCAGTCCCGCGCGTACTCCGTCGGGTGACAGGTCCTGGATCCGGCCGTCGTACTCGTGCCTGCCGCCGCCCTCGCGCGCCTCGGGCACGATCAGGTCGGCGACGGCTCTCAACCTGGCGTCAAGTTCGGTCATGCCGCCGACGCTAGCGCACAACTTTTGCCCGGATTAATGGCGCGCGTCCCTGTGGACCGGGGTGCGAAACTGGACCGCATGGCCCTCCAGATCACGACGCTCGCGGAGCGTCCGGAGCTCGCGTCGGCGTTGTGGGACATGGACCATACATGGCAGGAGTTCATGCTCAACGACCCGATCGCCGACCTGTTCTACGCGGTCGCCACCACCACCTACGCCGACTACGTGCTCGTGGCCGACGACGACGCCGAACCCGGCCGGCTGGTGGCGCGGGCGTGCATGATCCCGTTCGTGGCGAAAGGGCCCGAGCTGCCCGACGACGGCTGGGACGCCGTGATCCGCTCGGGCCGGCTGGCCCGCGACCGCGGCACCAGGCCCGACGCCGTCTCCGCCCTGGAGATCACCGTGCGGCGCGACCTGCAGGGCACGGGGCTCTCCTCGACGATGGTGGCGGCGATGCGCCGCCACGCCGCCGACCGCGGCTTCCACGAGCTCGTCGCGCCGGTCAGGCCCAACCTCAAGCACCTCGAACCCCACACCCCCATGAGCGAGTACGCCTTCCGCACCCGCCCCGACGGCCTGCCCCATGACGCCTGGCTACGGGTGCACGTGCGGGCCGGCGGGAAGATCGTCAAGGTGGCGCCGCGCTCGATGGTGATCGCGGGCACGCTCGCGGAGTGGCGAGGGTGGACCGGCCTGCCGTTCGACCGTACGGGGCCCGTCGAGGTGCCGGGGGCGCTCAATCCCGTGCGCTGCGACGTGGAGCACGACCACGCCGTCTACGTGGAGCCGAACGTCTGGGTGAGGCACCCGCTGTAGCGCGAGGTCAGGCAAGGCGCGTACGCTCGCCGGGGACGAGCAGGCGCAGCCGGTCGCCGAATCCCGCGAACGCCCGCTCCACCGTGTCCCTGCCCTGGGTGAAGTGCGCCCAGTGCTCGAAGTGCAGCGGCACCACATGCCCCGCCCCGAGGATCTCGGCGGCCGTGACCGCGTCGGCGCTGGACAGCGTCAGGTAGCCGTCCACCAGCGGTGTCCTGGCCCCGCCGGCGAACAGCACCGCGATGTCCACGGGGCCGGTCCGCCCGGCGATCTCGCGCACGACGTCGAGTGAGGCGTTGTCGCCGCTCACGTAGACGGTTTTTCCCTCGCCCTCGATCAGGAACCCGGTCACCTCGCCCACCAGGTGCTCGGTCCCGTCGGGCCCGTGCTGCGCCGGTACCCCGGTCACGCGCACGGCCCCGACCTCGACGGACGTCCAGTTGGGCAGCGCCCGCACTGGCGCGCCCAGTCGCTCGGCCGCCGACTCGGTGGAGAGCACCAGTGACGCGGATGCCAGATGAGACCGGCCGGAGCGGTCCAGGTTGTCGGGGTGCTGGTCGTGCGAGAGCAGCACGGCGTCGACGGGGCCGACCTCCTCGGCGGCGAAGGCGGGCCCCACGGTCTTGGCGAGCTTCCGATCGCCGATCGGGTAGTCGCCGGGCGGGTCGAACGTGGGATCGGTCAGCAGCCGCACCCCGCCGATCTCCAGGACCGCCGTCGGCCCTCCTGCGTATCGAATCTCCATGGCCGTCACCTGTCCACGTTCTGAGCCAGCCCTTCGATTATCCGCCACATGGACCGGTGGCAGAGCACGCGGAAGTCGTCCTCGTCCATCCCCATGCGGCCGCTCAGGAACTGCTGCACCAGGCCCTGCGTGCACGACGAGACGGTCAGCGCGGTCTCGAGCACGTCGTCCTCGCGCAACACCCCCGTGCGCATGCCCTCTTCGGCGAGCTCCACGAGAACGGCGAACGGCGGCGCCTGCCCGTCGCGGAAGTCGTCGGGGAAGCGGCGCGCCCCCGTCCACGCGTCGAGGACCAGGAACTGGTACAGGTGCCGGTTGCCGAGCGCGAAGTCGAGGAAGTCGTCGAGCGCCGCCGAGATCCGCTCCAGGAGATCCCCCGAGGGGGATCGCCGCCGCCACTCCGCGGCCAACTCGCTCGCGCTCCGGTTGGCGACGGCCCGCAGCAGCGCGTCCCGGTTGGGGTAGTGCCGGTAGATGGCCATGGCGGTGATGCCCGCGGCGTCGCCGACGCGCCGCATGCTGACCGCGGCGGCGCCCTCCTCGTGGAGGATGCGCTGCGCGACGGTCACGATGCGTTCGGCCGTGCCAGCACCCGTCACGTTTACAGCGTATGCGCAGGAGCGGGAAGGCGGCGCCCCGCCGGACGCCGGTGCCGGGAGGAAGAAGATTCGGTATCGCTACCGACAGGTAGTTTTTGCCGATGCATGGCATGGGGACACAATTCCCCCATGGCATCCATCGCTCCGCTACGACCCGGAGATCCGCCACGGCTGGGCGGCCTGGATCTCACCGGCAGGCTAGGCGAGGGCGGCCAGGGCGTCGTCTACCTCGCCAGCGACCCGTCGGGCACCCGCGTGGCCGTCAAGTGGATGCGTCCCGACCTGGCGGGCGACCAGGTGAGCATCGAGCGGTTCCTGCGCGAGGTCGAGGTGGCCCAGCAGGTAGCGCCGTTCTGCACCGCCGCCGTCCTCGGCACCGGCGTCGAGCAGGAGCGCCCCTACATCATCAGCGAGTTCATCGAAGGGCCGTCGTTACACCAGGTCGTGATGGAGGAGGGGCCGCGCTCGGGCTCCGTCCTGCACCGGCTGGCCATCGGCACCGCCACCGCCCTGGCCGCCATCCACCAGGCCGGCATCGTGCACCGCGACTTCAAGCCCGCCAACGTGATCATCGGCGCCGACGGGCCCAGAGTGATCGACTTCGGCATCGCGAGGGCGCTGAACGCCACCGCGACGATCACCGGCACGATCGTGGGCACGCCCGCGTACATGGCGCCCGAGCAGATCATGGGCCACACCGCCGGGCCGGCCGCCGACATGTTCTCGTGGGCCAGCACGATGGTCTTCGCCGCCTCCGCCCGGGCTCCGTTCGGCAGCGACACGATGCCCGCGGTGATCAACCGCGTGCTCAACCAGCACCCCGACCTCGGCATGCTGGACGGCCAGCTGCGCGACGTGGTGGTCGCGTGCCTGGTCAAGGACCCCGCGCAACGGCCGACCGCGGAGCAGGTCATCATGCGGCTGCTGCAGCGCCCCGCGCCCAACGCCGGCATCCTCGCGGAGGCCGCCGCCGAGGCCGCGCCCCAGCCGCCCTTGGCCCATCACCGAGGACAACCCTCCGGGCCACACTCAGCGCCACACTCAGCGCCGCACTCCGGGCCGCCTTTCGGGCACGGCCCCGTCGCGCCGCCCGGACCACACGCCGCCACGGTGCCGCCCCCGCACCCTCCCGGGCCCTGGTCACCGGCGTGGCAGGAGCAGATCGCCACGCGACCTCAGCGCAGGAAGAGGACCGCGCTGATCGTCGGCGTCACGGTGGCGGTCGCCCTGCTGCTGCTCGCCGGCGTGGTCGTGACCATCCAGGTCAACCAGGCCTCGCTCGCCGAGCCGTCCCGCACCAGGACCCCCGGGCCGTCGCGGACCACCGCGACGCGCGACCCGTCGCCGGGCACCACGCGGGTCGCCGTGCCGCCCACCGGCACGAAGACGCGACTTCCCGGCGGCGAGATCCACCTGTACGAGAATCGCGCCGACGCGATCTTCCTGACCTCCTACGAGGTCAAGGACGAGAAGAAGGACGACTGGATCGACTATGCCAGGAACTCCCTGCACGGCTCGTTCACGAAGTACGCCGGCAACTGGGAGTCGATGGTCTCGCCCGACGGCCGCCACCTCGCGCACCGGGGCAGGAGCTACAGCTCCGACGACTTCGACTTCATCGTCATCACCGACCGCGACTCCGGCGAGCGTTCCACGATCAAGACCGTGAAGGACCCCCTGATCAGTACCATCAGGGCCTGGTCGAAGGACGGCGAGCGAATCCTGCTGAACACCGAGAAGAAGAACGGCGACGACTGGCTCCACCTGGGCTTCACCATCATCGACGTGGCCACGAAGAAGACCACCACCATCGACGTGGCCGACACCTCGATCCGCGAGACCGCCTTCGGCTTCGACGGCGCCGACGAGGGCGCGGTCAACGTCTACGGAGACGAGAAGAACCAGGGCCTGCGCTTCTTCGACTCCGAGGGCAAGGCCACCCGCTCGTTCCCCGGCATCGGCACGATGTCGGCCGGCACGCAGGACATCTTCTCGCCCTCGGGCCGCGCGTTCGTCACCGACTGCCCCAACGGCGGTGGCGGGGACCACTGCATCTGGGACTCGGAGTCGGGCGAGCGCCTGCGCAAGTTCTCCTCCGACTGCGACAAGGTGCTCGGCTTCTACGACGAGAAGCACCTCTACTGCTGGGAGCAGGACAACGCCGCCAACGACGAGGTCCAGGTGATCGACTTCAGCGGGAAACTGCTGCGCAAGCTGCTGGAAGTGCCCGACGACATCAACTTCAGCCCGGCGTTCACCATCAATCCGGACAGAGTCTCCTGAACCATCCTGCCCGCACAACCGTGATGGAGGGCATGAAGACGCTGATCCGTACGGTCGTGACCGCCACGGCGCTGGCGACGGCGGCAGCCGCCTGCGCCTCCGCGCCGGAAGGGGCGCCGCCCGGCAGGACGGGCCTGGGCGCCGTCCGCCTGGTGGCCTACACCGGATGCGACGACCTGCTCGCGGGCCTGCGCGAGCAGGCCGCCAGGAACGTCGGCCCGTACGGCTTCGGCAACGTCATGCCCATGACCGCCAGGGCGGAGGCGAGAGCCGACACCGGAGCCGACACCGGGGCCGACACCGGGGCCGACACCGGGGCCGACACTTCCGAGCACTCCACGACCAACGTGCACGAGGCGGGGGTGGACGAGCCCGACCTGGTCAAGACGGACGGCGACCGGCTCGTCACGGTCACGGACGGCACCCTGCGGATCATCGACACCGCCACGAGGAAGGTCACCGAGTCCCTCGACCTGACCGGCGGCGACGGGCCCGGCGTCCCCGCCGACCTGCTGATCTCCGGGGACCGCGCGCTGGTCATGATGCGCGGCGGCGGCGCCGTGCACCGATCCTTCGGGCCGCCGCGCGACACGCGGTACGTGCTGGTCGACCTGGCCGGCGAGCCCGAGGTGCTGAGCACGGTCGAGCCGCAGGGCACGTACGTCGACGCCAGGATGGTCGGTTCGACGGTCAGGCTCGTCACCCGCAGCCAGCCGGACATCACGTTCCCGCAGGTCAGACGGGGGGACATCCCGGAGGCCGAGCGCGTCAAGCAGAACCAGGAGGCCGTGCGCAAGGCGCCGGCCGAGGCCTGGCTGCCCAAGATCAAGATCACGGACGCGTCGGGGACGGCCAAGGAGAGCACCGTCGCGTGCGACCGGGTCAGCCACCCCGCCGACTACACCGGCACCTCGATGTTGACCGTGCACACCATCGACCTGGCCCGGGGCGTCACCGGCACCGACCCGATCGCCCTGGCGGCCGACGGCGACATCGTGTACGGCACGGGCGGCAGCCTCTACGTGGCCAGCAACCCGCTCTGGTGGGGCATGCCGTTCCGCCCGCTGCCGGTCGCCACCACCACCTCGCGGAGCGCCCCCGCCTCGCCCGCTCCCACCAGCTCGCCGGGCTCCTCCACCGCCTCTTCTGACCCCGCCACCCCTGACCCCGCCACCCCGCCTGGCCGCACGACCTCGCCGGACGCCTCCGCCACCTCGCGCGGCGTGGCCCCGGCCGAGGAGCCCACCCCCAGCGAACCCGCCGTGACGGGATCCATGGTCGAAGTCCCGCCGACCACGATGACGGTCACGGCGACGTCGCCTCCCGTGCCCCGGCCGACGCCCACGCTCCCGCCCGAGGAGACGCAGATCCACCGGTTCGACGTCTCGAAGCCGGGCCCGCCCGCCTACGTGGCGTCGGGGAAGGTTGCGGGACGTCTGCTGAACCAGTACTCGCTGTCGGAGCACGAAGGCCATCTCCGCGTCGCCACCACGCTCAACTCCGGGGACGGCCAGAGCAGTTCGAGCACCGTCCACGTCCTCGACGCCTCCACCATGGAGAAGAGGGGCGAGGTCGGCGGCCTCGGCAAGGGCGAGCGCATCTACTCGGTCCGGTTCATCGGCCCCGTCGGCTACGCCGTCACGTTCAGGCAGGTCGATCCCCTCTACACGCTCGACCTGCGCGACCCGGCGGCGCCCAAGGTGACCGGCGAGCTGAAGATCACCGGCTACTCCGCCTACCTGCACCCGGCCGGCGACGGCCGGCTGATCGGCATCGGCCAGGAGGCGAACGAGGAGGGCAGGACGCAGGGCACGCAGGTGTCGTTGTTCGACGTCAGCGACCCCGCCTCACCGCGCAGGTTGTCGCAGCTGTTCCAGAAGGACTCCGGCTCCGAGGCCGAGTGGGACCCGCACGCCTTCCTCTACTGGCCCAGGACCGGCCTGGCGGTGATCCCGCTGAGGAGCGAAGGGGAGTCGGGCGCGCTCGCGCTGAAGATCGACGACTCGGGCGTGTCGAAGCTCGGCATGATCAGGCATCCGGCGCAGCGCGAGGTGAACGAGCGCGGCTTCCAGCCCGGCATCCAGCGCTCGGTGGTCATCGGCGACTCCCTGTGGACGGTCTCCCCGCAAGGCGTGCAGGTCAACGACGCCACCACGCTCGCCGAGCAGGCGTGGATCCCGACGGGCTGACCGGCTAGGACTCGGGCGCGACCACGGGGACGATCTCCGGCGCGCCCAGCCTGATCGCGTCGGCCTCCTGGTCGGAGTCCTGTTCCTGGGAGCGGCGCTCGGCCTCTACGCGTTTGGTGAAATATCCCACCTCCCGCTTCACCTGCTCGCCGTCCCAGCCGAGCGGCTCGGCGAGCAGTTCGGCCGACTCCTGCGCCACGGCCACGCCGCGGTGGAAGGTCTCGATGGAGATGCGCGTACGCCGGGTCAGCACGTCGTTGAGATGCCGGGCGCCCTCGTGCGTGGCGGCGTAGACGATCTCGGCGCGCAGGTAGTCGTCGGCCCCGCTCAGCGGCCTGCCCAGCGACGGGTCACGCTCGATCAGCTCCAGCACCTCGTCGATCAGCGAGCCGTAGCGCTGCAGCAGGTGCTCGATCCTGGCCACGTGCAGCCCGGAGGTGTGGGCGATGCGGTGCCGGGAGTTCCACAGCGCCTGGTAGCCCTCCGCGCCGGCCAGCGGGATGCGGTCGGTGCACGACTGGGGCACCCGCTGGTCGAGGCCGTGCGCCACGGCGTCGACCGCGTCCCGCGCCATGACCCGGTAGGTGGTGTATTTTCCGCCGGCGGTCATCACCAGGCCCGGCACCGGATGGGCGACCACGTGCTCCCTGGACAGCTTGGACGTCTCGTCCGACTCGCCCGACAGCAGCGGGCGCAGCCCCGCATAGACGCCTTCGACGTCGTCGCGGCTCAGGGGCACGGAGAGCACGGCGTTGACGTGGTCGAGCAGGTAGTCGATGTCGGCCCTGGAGGCGGCCGGGTGGCCCTTGTCGAGCGTCCACTCCGTGTCGGTGGTGCCGATGATCCAGTGCCGTCCCCAGGGGATCACGAAGAGCACGGACTTCTCCGTACGCAGGATGATCCCGGTCAGCGACTGGATCCGGTCGCGCGGCACCACGAGGTGGATGCCCTTGGAGGCGCGTACGTGGATCTGGCCCCGGCCGCCGACCAGTTCCTGGATGTCGTCGGTCCAGACCCCGGTGGCGTTGACGACCTGCTGGGCGCGGATCTCGAACTCCTCGCCGCTCTCCAGGTCGCGCACCCGTACGCCGGTGACCCGCTCCCCCTCCCGCAGGAACCCCACCACCTGCGCCCTGGGCGCGATGTGGGCGCCGTAGGTGGCCGCGGTGCGCAGCATGGTCATCACGTATCGGGCGTCGTCGACCTGCGCGTCCCAGTACTGGATGGCGCCCGTGAACGCGCTCTTCTTCAGCGCGGGCGCCAGCCGCCGCGCCCGCGACCTGGACAGGTGCCGGTGGCCGGGCACGCCGCGGGCGAGCCCCGAGGCGAAGCCGAGCGTGTCGTAGAGGGCCACGCCGGCGCCGACGTAGGCCCGTTCCCAGGCGTAATGGGTCAGCGGGAAGAGGAACGGCACCGGTCTGACGAGGTGCGGCGCGATGTGCTGCAGCAGCAGCGCCCGCTCCTGGAGGGCCTCGCGCACCAGCTCGAAGTTGAGCTGCTCCAGGTAGCGCAGGCCTCCGTGGATGAGCTTGGAGGAGCGCGACGAGGTGCCCGAGGCGAAGTCACGGGCCTCGACCAGCCCCACGTCGAGCCCGCGGGTGGCGGCGTCGAGAGCCACCCCCGCTCCCACGATGCCCCCGCCGACCACGACCACGTCGAGCTCTCGCGCGGCCATGCTCTCCAGCGCCTCGGCGCGCTCGGCAGGCCCGAGACGGGCCACAGTCCTTCCCGACGCCATATTTCCCCCTGGGATGGCTTTGTCGCCTGTGTCCCGTTCCTACCCTCACCGACATCATCCTGTAACGCCTGAGCGGGTCAGGCGCGTACGACCTTTACCCCCGCCTCTGTCAGCTCACCGGCCAGATCGTCGGAGAGCTGGGCGTCGGTGACGAGTGTGTCGATCTGTGCGATCGGGCAGATGCGGGAGAACGCCCGTTTGCCCACCTTGGAGGAGTCGGCCACCACGACGACCTGCCCGGCGCGGCTGATCAGCAGGTTGTTGACGCTCGCCTCGCCCTCGTGGTGCGCCGACGCGCCCAGCCCGATGTCCAGCGCGTCGACCCCGAGGAACGCCACGTCCAGCGTCACCTGCTCCAGCACCCCGGTCGCCAGCGGCCCGATGAGCTCGTACGACTGCTGCCTGGCCACACCCCCGGTCACCACGATCTTGACGTGCTGGCGGACGGTGAGCTCGGCGGCGATGTTGAGCGCGTTGGTGACGATGGTGAAGCCGCTCTCCAGCGCGGGCGCCGTGGCGAGCGTGCGGGCCAGCTCGGAGGTGGTGGTGCCGCCGTTGAGCCCCACCACGCCGCCCGGCGTCACGAACTCCGCCGCGGCGGCCGCGATGCGCTGCTTCTCGTCGGCGTGCCGGGCGGTCTTGTAGCGCAGCGGCAGATCGTAGCTCACGCTCTGGGCCACCGCGCCGCCCCGCGTGCGCATGAGCATCTGCTGCTGGGCGAGCTGGTCGAAGTCCCGCCGGATGGTCGCGGTGGAGACGTCGAGGGCCTGCGACGCCTCCTCCACCGACAGCCTGCCCTCCTGGGAGAGCAGTTCGAGGATGGCGTTCCAGCGGTCGTAGCGGGACACGGGGCCTCCCTGATGGACGAGGTCAGGAGCAAGCGTCGCACACCCTGGAGAGCCGGAGCCACCAGTGTCCGTTTATGCTCTTACCTGGTATAAAAAACGCAGAAATAATCAATCATGGGGAGGCACGTGGTGACCAGCCATACCGAGGCCGAGATCGCGTCCCAGCCGTCCTGCTGGCGCCGCGCCGTCGCGAACGTTCCCGCCGACGCGCTGCCGCGCCACGGGGAGCGGGTGGCCGTCGTCGGCTGCGGCACGTCATGGTTCATCGCGATGGCGTACGCGGCGCTGCGGGAGCGGGCCGGGCACGGCGAGACCGACGCCTTCGCCGCCTCCGAGGCGCCCTCCGGCCGCTCGTACGACCGCGTGCTCGCGCTGACCCGCTCTGGCACCACCACCGAGGTGCTGGAGCTGCTCGCCCGCACCAGCCCCGCCACGAAGACCACGGCCATCACCGCCGACCCGGAAACGCCGATCATGCGGGCCGCCGGCGAGGTCGTCGTGCTCGACTACGCCGACGAGCGCTCGGTCGTGCAGACCAGGTTCGCCACCACGCAGCTGGCCCTGCTGCGGGCCAGCCTCGGCGAGGACCTCACCCAGGCGATCGAGGACGCCGAGCAGGCCGTGGCCGCGCCGCTCCCCGACGAGCTGGTCAAGGCCGAGCAGTTCAGCTTCCTCGGCGCCGGCTGGACGGTCGGGCTGGCCCAGGAGGCCGCCCTGAAGATGCGCGAGGCGTCCCGCTCGTGGACGGAGGCGTACCCGGCGATGGAATATCGGCACGGCCCGATCAGCATCGCCGGCCCCGGGCGCGTCACCTGGATGCTCGGCACCGCGCCCGCCGGCCTGCGCGAGCAGGTCGAGCAGGCGGGCGGCACGTTCTTCGAGAGCGGGCTCGACCCCATGGCCGAGCTGATCCGCGCCCAGCGGGTGGCCGTCGCGCGCGCGTTCGCCCAGCAGCTGAACCCCGACGAACCCATGCACCTCACGCGATCTGTGATTCTGTCTCCATGAGCCTTACTCTTGCCGACGCCAGGATCGTGACACCCGCGGGAGTTCACGAGGGGTGGCTGACCATCGAAGACGGCCGCATCACGCATGTCGGCCACGGATCCGCCCCCGGTCCCGGCCTGAGCGTGGGCGGGAAGCACGTCGTGCCCGGATTCGTCGACATCCACAACCACGGCGGCGCGGGCGGCTCCTTCCCGGCCGGCGAGCTCGACCGGGCCCGTGACGCCGTGGCGCTGCACCGGCGCCACGGCACCACCACCACGATGGCCAGCCTGGTCACCGAGACCCCGGACAACCTGCTCAGGGCGGCGTCGGCGCTGGCCGAGCTCTGCGACGAGGGGCTGCTGGCCGGCATCCACTTCGAGGGCCCTTACATCTCCAGGGCCCGCTGCGGCGCGCACGACCCCGAGCTGCTGCGCGAGCCCTCGCCGCAGGAGTTCGCCGAGCTGGTCAAGACCGGGCGCGGCCATGTGCGCATGGTCACCATCGCGCCCGAGCTGCCCGGCGCGCTCGACACGATCCGGCTGGCCGTCTCCGAGGGCGTGATCGCCGCCGTGGGCCACAGCGACGCCGGCTACGACCAGGCCATCGCCGGCATCGAGGCCGGCGCGAGCGTGGCCACCCACCTCTACAACGCGATGCCGCCGCTCGGGCACCGCGCCCCCGGGCCGATCGCCGCGCTGCTCGACGACGAGCGGGTCACGATCGAGCTGATCAACGACGGCGTGCACGTGCATCCGGCCATGCTGCGGCTGGCCTACGAGGTGGCGGGCCCCGGCCGGACCGCGCTGATCACCGACGCGATGTCGGCCACCGGCCTCGGCGACGGCGACTACGTGCTCGGCTCGATGGCGGTGCGCGTGGACGGCGGCGTGGCCAGGCTCGTCGAGGGCGGCTCGATCGCGGGCTCCACGCTGACCATGGACGTCGCGTTCCGGCGCAGCGTGCGGGAGGTGGGCATGTCGCTGCCCGACGCCGTGCAGGTGGCCTCGCTGACGCCCGCGCGGGTGCTCGGCCTGGCCGACCGGATCGGCTCGATCGCCGTCGGCAAGGCCGCCGACCTGGTGGTGATGTCCGACGCGCTGGAGGTGACCGGGGTGATGAAGGACGGCGTCTGGGTGACGGAGCCCGGATGATCCTCACCGTGACGCTCAACCTCGCGCTCGACGTGACCTACCGGCTCCCCGAGGTCGACTGGGACGGCGTCAACCGGGTCGGCGCGGTGCACCGGCGGGCCGGCGGCAAGGGTGTCAACGTGGCCCGCGTGCTGGCGACGCTGGGCCACGAGGTGCTGGTCACCGGCCTGGCGGGCGGGCCGACGGGGCAGGCGATCGAAGGCGATCTGCGCGCGGCCGGGCTGCCGAGCGCCCTGACGCCCATCGCCGCCGACTCCCGCACCACCCTGGCCGTCACGGAGGCACCCGCCGGTGCGGGCGAGGCCGGGACACAACGTACGGCGCTGTTCAACGAGCCCGGGCCCGAGGTGACCCCCGGCGAACTGGAGAGCTTCGTGCGGCGCTACGAGCCGCTCGTGGCCGCCGCCGACGCGGTCGTCCTGTCGGGGAGCCTGCCGCGCGGCGTGCCCCTCGACACGTACGCCGCCCTCGCCGCGATCGCGGCCGGCAAGGGCGTGCCCGCGATCGTCGACGCCGACGGCGAGCCGCTGCGCCACGCGCCCGAGGGCCGCCCTTCCGTCGTCAAGCCCAACGCGGAGGAGCTGGCCAGGGCGGTGCCCGGCGGCGACCCCGCCGAGAGCGCCCAGGCTCTGCGCGAGCGGGGGGCCGAGGCCGTGGTGGTGTCCATGGGCGCGGGCGGGCTGCTGGCGGTCACCGGGGAGGGAACGTTCAGGGCTCGCATGCCGTACACCGTGGGGGGAAATCCGACCGGGGCGGGCGACTCGCTGGTCGCCGGGCTGGCGCTGGGGCTGGTGGAGCGGGCGCCGTGGCCGGACAGGCTGAGGCGGGCCGCGGCGCTGGGCGCGGCGGCCGTGGCCGCGCCCGTGGCCGGCGACTTCGACCCCGACGTGTACGCCGACATCCAACCGAAGATCATCATCACGTAAAGGAGCACGTGCCATGCCCCTCGCCGCCATCGGCGACATCGTCAGCCAGTCGCCCGCAGGGGTGGGCGCGTTCAACGTGATCCAGCTCGAACACGCCACCGCCATCGTGGCCGGCGCGCAGGCGCTGGGATTGCCGGTCGTGTTGCAGATAAGCGAGAACTGCGTGCGCTACCACGGCGCGCTGGAGCCCGTCGCGCTGGCCGCGCTCGCGGTCGCCCGCCGGGCCGAGGTGCCGGTCGCGGTCCACCTGGACCACGCCACCGACAGGGCGCTCGTGGAGGAGGCGGTGGAGCTCGGGCTGGGCTCGGTGATGTACGACGCCTCGGCCCTGCCCGACGAGGAGAACGTCGCCGCCACGGCCGAGGTGGCCGCCTGGTGCCATGGGCGCGGCGTGTGGGTGGAGGCCGAGCTGGGCGAGGTCGGGGGCAAGGACGGCGTGCACGCGCCGGGCGCCCGCACCAAACCCCATGAGGCCGTCGACTACGTGGCGAGGACGGGCGTCGACGCGCTGGCCGTCGCGGTGGGCACCTCGCACGCTATGACGTCCAAGGACGCGGTGCTCGACCTGGAGCTCATCGCCGAGCTGCGGGCCGCGGTGCCGGTGCCGCTGGTGCTGCACGGCTCGTCGGGGGTGCCTGACGACGTGCTGCGCGAGGCCGTCGGGAAGGGCATGAAGAAGATCAACATGGCGACCCACCTGAACAAGGCGTTCACCGGCGCCGTCCGCGACTATCTGGCCCACGACGAGCGGGTCGTCGACTCCAGGAAATATCTCAAGGCCGGGCGCGACGCGGTGTCCAGGGAGGTCACGCACCTGCTGGGCGTGCTCACGGGCTGAGCCGCGCTCACGCTCCCAGCCGCGCCAGCACCCGCTCGGCCTGCCGCTCGAAGGTGCCGGGCGGGTTGCGCGGCGAGTCGGGGGAGTCGCGGGACAGCAGGAACAACCACATGAGGGCGTGCAGCCTGCGATGCTCGCGGGTCCGCCGCTCCTCCTGCGGGCTCAGGCCGAACGCGGACGCGATCTCCACCTCGCCGTCCACCCACATCGACACGTGCTCGGCCACCTCCGCCACCTCGTACGCCACGTCGCTGCGCCCGGAGTCCTCGAAGTCGACCAGGCGGACGCGGGAACCGTCCCATAGGAAGTTGGCCAGGTTGCCGTCTCCCGCCCCGAACGCGGGCGTGACCCCCGACTCGCCCGGCGACCAGCTCTCCAGCCACCGCGATCCCTCGTCGACGGCCTTGCCGTCCAGCGGTCCCCTGGGCTGCCAGGCCGCGGCGCGTTGCCTGATCCAGTCGGCGACCGCCGTGTTCGACCACGGGCGCACGGGAACGTCCCGCAGGACTCCGTACGGGATGGCGGCGTGCAGCCGGGCGCGCGCCTCGGCCATGGCGGCGACGTGCTCGGCCCGCACCTCGATCCCGCGCATCGGCAGCCCGTCGATCCTGGTCATCGTGACCGAGCGGCCGTCGAAGGCCACGGGCTCGGGGGCCAGCCCCGGAGCGTGCTCGGCCAGGAGGGTCAGCGCCCGCCATTCGCGCTCGGCCGCGCCTGGCTTGCCGTCCACGTACCGCTTGGTGATGAGATCGCCTTCTTGGACGAGCTCGTGCGTGTGCCGATGATCAGCCATCCCCGCATGCTAGGGGAGCAGCCGTTCGACGGCGGCGCTCACGAGCGCGTGCACCTCCCCCTCGCCGAACACGTCCGGCAGCGTCAGCCGCTCGACGATCAGCCAGTTGAGTGCCAGGTAGAGCAGCACCACGGTGGTGTCGTCGCCGGGCAGGCCCGCCTCGCGGTGATGGCGCACGTTGGCCTCGACGTCGGCGCGGATCCGCTCGGTCAGCACCTCGCGCAGGCGGGGCCGCCTGGTCGCCTCCAGCCGTAGCTCCAGCAGCGCCAGATAGCCCGACCTGAACGCCGAGATACGGTCGACGAGCTCGTGCATGAGCGCGGTCACCCGGCCGCGGTCGCGCGGCCCGTCGAGGCTCGCCGCGATGGTCGCGGCGTCGGGCTGCAGCCGCTCGTAGATCCGGCCGCCCGCCTGGGTCAGCAGGTCGTCGCGGCTGGCGAAGTAGTTGGACGCGGTGCCGGTCGGCACGGCGGCCCGGGCGTCCACCGCCCTGAACGTCAGCCCGCGGGCCCCTTCCTCGGCCAGCACCTCGATCGCGGCATCGACCAGTGCCGCCCGCCGGGCGACGTTCTGCCTGACCATTTTGACATCACTCCAGTTGTAGTACTATGTTTGAAGCACTTCAGACATAGTACTTTAAAAGGAGTAGTTGTGCGCAAGCTCACGTACTACGTCGCGACCTCCATCGACGGCTACATCGCAGGGCCCAACGGCGAATACGACTTCTACCCGGTGGCCGACGACCTGGCGACCTGGATCAACACGCGCATGCCGGAGACGGTGCCAACCCAGCTCCGGGCCCAGGCCGGCATCGACGCCCCCAACCAGCGGTTCGACACCGTGATCATGGGCAGAGGCACGTACGAGCTCGGCCTGCCGGCGGGCGTGACCAGCCCCTACGCCCACATGAAGCAGTACGTCATCTCCGGCACCATCAAGAGCGTCGACGAGCCGGCCGTCGAGCTGGTGGCGGACGACCCGCTCGGCCTGGTGCGGCGGCTGAAGCAGGAGGACGGGCTCGACATCTGGCTGTGCGGCGGCGGCAACGTGGCCGCACAACTCCTGCCCGAGATCGACGAGCTGATCGTCAAGTGTTACCCGGTGGTGGCGGGAGCGGGCATCCCCGCCTTCCACGGCGGGTTCCGGCCGACGACGTTCACCCTGACCTGCACCGAGACGTTCAGCAACGGCATTCTCCTGACGACCTACACCCGCTGACGCACGCCGGGCGGTCTCGCGGATCACCCGCGGAAGGGCCCTCCCGCCCTGCTCCGCAGGAAGTCCCGCTCCACCTCGTTGCTCGCCCGTTCGATCGCCGCCGCGTACGCCTCGGCCGCCTCCGGCTCGCGTCCCAGCCGCCGCAGCAGATCGGCGCGTACGGCATGGAACAGGTGATAGTCGTCCGCCGCCGGCCCGTCCAGCAGTTTCAGCGCCGCCTCCGCACCCTCCACCTCGGCCACGGCGACCGCCCGGTGCACCGCCACGACCGGCCCGGGATCGAAGTCCGTCAGCAGGTCGTAGAGCTGCACGATCTGCCGCCAGTCGGTGTCCTCGGCGGTTCGCGCGTCGCCGTGCACGGCGTTGACGGCGGCCTGGATCTGGTAGGGGCCCGGCGTGTCCCGCTCCAGGCACCACCGCACGATGGCCTGACCCTCGTCGATGAGCGCCCGGTCCCACAACGTCCGGTCCTGCTCGGGCAGGGGCACCAGCTCGCCGGCCTGCCCCGTACGCGCGGCGCGCCGCGACTCGATCAGCAACATCAGCGCCAGCAGCCCCATGACCTCGGGCTCCTCCGGCATGAGCCCGGCGAGCAACCGCCCCAGCCTGATGGCCTCCGCGCAGAGATCGTCGCGGACGAGCCGGTCACCCGAGCTGGCCGTGTACCCCTCGTTGAAGATCAGGTAAATCACGGCGAGCACGGCCCGCAACCGCTCGGGCAGGTCGGCCTCGTACGGGACCCGGTAAGGGATGCCCGCGTCCCTGATCTTGCGCTTGGCCCGCACGATCCGCTGCGCCATGGTCGGCTCGGGCACCAGGAACGCGCGGGCTATCTCCGCCGTCGCGAGCCCGCCCAGCAGCCGCAGCGTCAGCGCCACCCGGGCGGCGGGCGCGAGCGCGGGGTGGCAGCAGGTGAAGATCAGCCGCAGCCGGTCGTCCCGCACGGGACCCTGCTCGACCGGCTCGCCGGCGGTGTTCAGCAGCGCGGCCTGCGCGTGCTTGCCGGACCGCGCCGACTCCCTGCGCAGCCGGTCGATGGCCCAGTTGCGCGCGGTGGTGATGATCCACCCGGCCGCGCTCGGCGGCGGCCCCGCGGACGGCCACTGGCGCACCGCCACGGTGAAGGCCTCCTGGACCGCCTCCTCGGCGAGGTCGATGTCGCCGAAGGAGCGGACGAGCACGGCGACGGCCCGGCCGTACTCCTCGCGGAAGACCCGCTCAGCCTCGGAAAAGCTCACCTCCGGCCGGAGACCTGCCGCTCCATCTGCTCGACCGCGTTCTTCGCGTTCAGCAGCGACGCCCCGGTGGCCTCACGGTAGATCTTGATCGCCTGGATCGTCTTCCCCTTCCGCAACGCCACGTAAAAGTCGGGCGGCAACTGCGAACCCTGGTCAACGGAGTCGATCAGCGCGGGGTCGATGCCGAGGTGCCGCTGAAGGTAGGCGATCTGCGTCTCCAGCCGGGCAATTCTCTATTCGAGGGATTCCATGCCCGAAACACTAGCTTCACCGCGGCCGGGCGGGCAGGGCCGCGGTGACGGGACGATGACTGGTCAGGGATGAGTCGGGGCGACCACGACCTCGACCCGCTGGAACTCCTTGATGTCGGAATAGCCGGTGGAGGCCATGGTGCGCTTGAGCGCGCCCATGAGGTTCATCGAGCCGTCGGCCACGCTCGACGGCCCGTGCAGGATCTGCTCCAGCGTCCCCACCGTCCCGAACTCCACCCGCCGCCCCCTGGGCAGATCGGGGTGGTGCGCCTCGGACCCCCAGTGGAACCCGTGGCCGGGCGCCTCCGCGGCACGGGCCAGCGGCGAACCCACCATCACGGCGTCGGCTCCGCAGGCGATGGCCTTGGCGATGTCGCCCGACGTGCCCATTCCGCCGTCGGCGATCACGTGCACGTAGCGCCCGCCCGACTCGTCCATGTAGTCGCGCCGGGCCGCGGCGACGTCGGAGATCGCGGTGGCCATCGGCACGGCCACCCCGAGCACGTTGCGCGTCGTGTGGGAGGCGCCGCCGCCGAAGCCGACCAGCACCCCCGCCGCGCCGGTGCGCATCAGGTGCAGGGCGGCCGTGTGGGTCGCGCAGCCGCCCACGATGACCGGCACGTCGAGCTCGTAGATGAACTGCTTGAGGTTGAGCGGCTCGGCCCGCCCTGACACGTGCTCGGCGGAGACGGTCGTGCCGCGGATGACGAAGATGTCGACGCCCGCGTCGATCACGGCCTTGTGGTACTGGACCGTGCGCTGCGGCGACAGCCGCACGGCGGTCGTGACCCCGGAGGCACGGATCTCCTCGATCCGCCGGCCGATCAGCTCCTCCTGGATCGGCGCCGCGTAGATCTCCTGCAGCCGCTTGGTCGCCGCCGCCGCGTCGAGGGCCGCGCACTCCTCCACCAGCGGCGAGGGGTCTTCGTAACGGGTCCAGAGCCCTTCGAGGTCGAGCGGGGCCAGCCCGCCCAGCCGCCCGATCGCGATGGCGGTGGCCGGCGAGACCACGCTGTCCATGGGGGCGACCACCACGGGCAACTCGAACCGGTAGGCGTCGATCTGCCAGGCGATCGAGACCTCCTCCGGGTCACGGGTGCGCCGCGAGGGCACCAGCCCGATCTCGTCAAGCGAGTATGCCCGCCGCCCGGTCTTGCCCCGGCCGATCTCCACCTGCTGAGTCATCAACTTACCTTCTGTGATAGTTCGGAGCTTCCACCGTCATCTGGATGTCGTGGGGGTGGCTCTCCTTGAGACCTGCCGCCGTGATCGGCATGAGCTCGCAGTCGGTGTGCATCTGCGAGATCGTGCGGCAGCCGGCGTACCACATGCCCTGGCGCAGCCCGCCGATGAGCTGGTGGGCGACGGCCGCCACCGGACCGCGATAGGGCACCTGACCCTCGATGCCCTCGGGGATGTATTTGTCCTCGCCGCCGACGTCGGCCTGGGCGTAGCGGTCTTTGCTGAAGGAGGCGCCGCCGCGCTCGCGGTTGCGTACGGCGCCGAGCGAGCCCATGCCTCGGTAGGACTTGAACTGCTTGCCGTTGATGAAGATCAGCTCGCCGGGCGACTCCTCGCACCCCGCGAGCAGCGAGCCCAGCATGACCGTGTCGGCGCCGGCGGCGATCGCCTTGACGATGTCACCGGAGTATTGCAGGCCACCGTCGCCGATCACCGGCACGCCCGCGGGCGCGCACGCCTTGGAGGCTTCGTGGATGGCGGTCACCTGCGGGGCGCCGACCCCGGCGACCACCCGCGTGGTGCAGATGGAGCCAGGGCCCACGCCCACCTTGACCGCGTCGACACCCGCGTCGACCAGCATCTGCGCGCCTGCCCTGGTCGCGATGTTGCCGCCGATGACCTCGACCTTGCTGTTGGCCTTGATCTTGGCGATCATCTCGGCCAGGCCCTTGGAATGGCCGTGGGCCACGTCGACCACCACCACGTCGACCCCGGCCTCGATCAGCGCCTTGGCCCGCACCTCCGCGTCACCGCCGACGCCGACGGCCGCCCCCACGATGAGCCGGCCGTCGGCGTCTTTGGTGGAGAGAGGGTACTGCTCGCTCTTGGTGAAGTCTTTGACCGTGATCAGGCCGCGCAGCCTGCCCTCCGCGTCGACGAGGGGCAGCTTTTCGATCTTGTTCTTCCTGAGGAGGGCGAAGGCGTCGTCACGCGACACCCCCACCGGCGCGGTGACCAGCGGCATCTTGGTCATGACCTGGTGCACGGGCCGTGACTGGTCGGTCTCGAAGCGCATGTCGCGGTTGGTCACGATGCCGACCAGCGTGCCCGACACGTCGGTGACGGGCACCCCCGAGATCCGGTAGGTCGCGCACAAGCGCTCGACGTCGGCCAGCGTGTCGTCGGGGCTGCACGTCACCGGATTGGTGACCATGCCGGCCTCCGAGCGCTTGACCAGATCGACCTGCTGGGCCTGCTCGTCGACCGACAGGTTGCGGTGCAGGATGCCGATGCCGCCCTGCCGCGCCATGGCGACCGCCATCCGGGCCTCGGTCACGGTGTCCATGGCGGCGGAGACCAGCGGGATGGACAGCGTGACCCCGCGGGACAGGCGGGACCTGGTGTCGGCGTCACCTGGTTGGAGATCGGAATAGCCGGGCACCAGCAGCACGTCGTCGAAGGTCAGACCGGTCTCGGTGAACTTGGACATGCTGCGGCCCCTCCTGCCGATGCGCTGATGCAGCCAAGTCTAGGGCCTGCCTCCAAAAGCGCATTCATGGCCTCGGGCCCGGCGCGGGAGAAAGTTTTCCCGGCCTCACGGCTCGGCGCTGGTGCCGGGAGCACGATGACCCCCACGGTCCGTCGTACTCCCGGCATCTCACAGCGCTGGGCGATGAACGGTCGGTGACCCGTCCCATCCCCCAGCCACCGGCATCCAGGCGTGGCGGCGCGTACGCACCACCGAACCCCCCTCCGCGTCCTGATGGGCGGCGCAGCCATGCCTGTTTCGGGATGCCGACGCTAGGTAAAGCCTGGGTCACTCACCGGCACATCGCAAGGTCAAAACGTGCAACTGCACGAAGTTGCACACTCCCCCCGGCCAGTCGGCGGAACGAGCGGACACGGGCGCAATGCGGCGTTATTCTCGCGGCACGCCCGTGTCCCCCCTACGGAGCCGCCCACGATGCGCAACGAGCCCAGAGCCGCGTCTGACCCCTACGAGACGCTGGGCCTCGACCCTGCCCAGAGGGCTCTCTACTCGACGGTGCTGCGCCTGCACAGAGCCACCCGCACCGACCTCGCGCAGGCCATCGACGGCCCCGTCGAGAAGGTCACCAGCCAGCTCGACGACCTGGTCAAGCTGGGCGTGGTGGACGAACGGTCGGGCGAATATCTGGCCCGCCACCCCGCGGCGGCGCTCGGGCAGGTGATCGCCGAGCGGCTCGATCGGCTGGCCGAGGAGAGCCGGATGATCGATTCGGCGCTCGCCTCCATCCGGGGTTTGATCCACGACTACGACGCCGGACGCGACTACCAGAGCGGTCCATTCACGGTGGAGATGTTGAACGGGGCCGACGTCCTGTTCGAAAGCGTGGTCGGCATGGCCGTGCAGTCACCGACGCTGGAATTGCACACAGCAATCCCGGATGAACGAACGATGAGCGATTTTGCTCGTAAATTTGCGGATCCATGGATTGATGCGCAGCAACGAAATCTTCTTGCCGTTCATGTGATCTTGCCGGTTTCCGCGCTGACACTCCCAGGCGTACGCGATCTGCTGACCCGCCTGGTCGAAGCCGGCGGCAAGGTGCGCACTCTGGATCGCGTGCCGACCTGGTTCATGGCCGCCGGCGCCGACGTGGCCGGCCTGCCCGCGTTCTGGGGCGGCAACCTGCCCGACCACGCCTACCACTTCTACCTCGTACGCACGCCGATCGTGGTGGGCATGCTCCGCGCGCTCTTCTACGAGTTGTGGGGCCGCGCCACGCCCCTGCCGTGGGGGCGCGGGATCGACGGGATGGCGCAGGTGCTGCGCCTGGCCGCCCAGGGCCTGTGCGACGAGTCGATAGCCCGCCAGCTCGGCATCTCGGTCAGGACGGTACGCGCCAGGTTCGCCGGCGCCATGGCCGAATTGGGCGCCCAATCGCGCTTCCAGGCAGGCGTGGAGGCCGCCAGGCGCGGATGGCTGAGGTAATATCCACCGCTCGGGCCGCATCGGTCATATGGTGGGAAGGTGCTGGAAGACGTCCCCCGCGACCCGTTCGCGGACGACCCTAACGACCCTTCCTCGGCGATGGGCGCCCTAGACGACGCCGAACCACTCACCGCGGCCGAACGCGACGAGGCCATCACCGACCTCGCCGACGTCGAGGTCTTCCGCTCCCTGCTCGAACCGCAGGGAGTGCTGGGCCTCGTGCTCGACTGCCCCGAATGCGGCGAGCAGCACTTCTTCGACTGGGAGCTGCTGCGCGGCAACCTGCGACAGATGATCGAGAAGGGCCAGCCGCAGGTCCACGAGCCGGCCTTCCACCCTGACCCGGCCGACTATGTCAGCTGGGAATACGCCAGAGGCTATGTCGATGGTGTCATCGACACGGAGGAGCGCCGCTGATCCACGTCGTCGAGCAGCACGGCCAGCAACCGTGCGGCCGGATCGCCTGGGTCAGGCATCTCTCCACGACCGAGCGCGTCGAGCAGCGCGTCGGTCTCGTGCTCTGGAGTCAAGCCGACTCCAGCTCGGCCATCTGCCGCAACCTGGCCAGCGCCCGATGCTGGGCGACGCGGACCGCACCCGGTGACATGCCGAGTACATTACCGGTCTCCTCCGCCGAAAGCCCCGACACCACCCGCAACAGCAACAACTCCCGCTGGTTCTCCGGCAGCCTGGCCAGCAGCCTGCGCGCGTGCTCCACCTCGATGTAGCGGACCACCGTCTCCTCGGGCCCAGGCCCGTCGTCAGGCCCGTCGGGCAGGTCCTGGGTCGGAACGGCCGAGCGCACGGAGCTCCGCAGCGCGTCGGCCACTTTGTGCGAGGCGATCCCGAACACGAAGGAGGCGAACGGCCGCCCCATGTCGCGGTAACGCGGCAGCGCGGACAGGACCGCGATGCACACCTCCTGGGCGACGTCATCGGCAATGTGATATTGCCCAGAAACCCTGCCCAGCCTGGCACGGCAATACCGCACCACCATCGGACGCAACTCGCCGAGCAGAGATTCGATCGCACTGCGATCTCCCTGCACGGCGAGGCTCGTCAGTTCCCTAAGGTCGGAGTCATCCGTCCGTGCCGGAAGTCTCGACGCGAGCCTTACCCCAATTTTGGCGTCGGCGACGCTTCCCTCGCTCACGATAGGCATGATGCCCGCACTGATCCGGCCTGTCGTCATGGCGAACGGCTACGGATTGGTCACATTGAAGCGACGATAACTATCGGTAATCAAATGGGCACACTACGGCGAAACGGCTGGCATAATGTTTCATCCCATAACCGGGAATGCACGACATTTGTCAGACCGCCGACGCATATCACCCTCTCCCGGTTTACTGCATTATTCCACCTTTTCCCCCACTTCTCCCCAGAACCCTGCGCCCACCCGCGCCGCGAGCCCTCACCACCGCCCCCATCCGAACGAGCAAGGGCGAGGCCCACCACGGCACGTCCCAGGCGGGCACGACAAGGACACCGCAGGCCCATCGCCTTCCAGGGCCGCCTCTGCCGCCTCCGCGGACAGACCCACGCTCCACCCCGGGACAAGCCGCCATGAACGCCACTGACCGCGTCGACGCAGGGATCGCCCGTGCCCGGAGGGCGTCGTCGCCGGGGCCGGCCAGGAGCTCAGCGAACGCGAACGGCCCGCACCCCCCTGGGGATGCGGGCCGTGTCGCGAAACGGGAGAAGCGGTCAGTGGCCGTGGCCGTGACCGTGACCCTGGCCGTCGGCCGGGGCCTCCTCCTCGGGCTTGTCCACCACGAGCGCCTCGGTCGTGAGCAGCATGCCCGCGATCGAAGCGGCGTTCTGCACCGCCGACCGGGTGACCTTGACCGGGTCGATGACGCCCTGCGCGAGCAGGTCGCCGTATTCGCCGGTCGCGGCGTTGAGGCCGTGACCGGCCTCCAGCTCGGCGATCTTGTGGGTGACCACGTAACCCTCGAGACCGGCGTTCTCGGCGATCCAGCGGGCCGGCTCGACCAGCGCGCGGCGCACGATGCCGACGCCGGTGGCCTCGTCGCCGGACAGCTCGAGGTCGTCGAGGCCCTTGGCGACGTGGATCAGCGCGGTGCCGCCGCCGGAGACGATGCCCTCCTCGATCGCGGCGCGCGTCGCGGAGATCGCGTCCTCGAGGCGGTGCTTCTTCTCCTTGAGCTCGACCTCGGTGGCGGCGCCGACACGCAGCACGCACACACCGCCGGCGAGCTTGGCCAGGCGCTCCTGCAGCTTCTCGCGGTCCCAGTCGGAGTCGGACTGCTCGATGGCAATCTTGATCTCCTTGACGCGGTCCTCGATGGCCTGGGCGTCGCCGGCGCCGTCGACGATGGTGGTGTTGTCCTTCGTCACCACGACGCGGCGGGCCTGGCCGAGCACCTCGAGACCGACGTGCTCCAGCTTGAGGCCGATCTCCTCGCTGACGACCTGGCCGCCGGTGAGGATCGCCATGTCCTGCAGCATCGCCTTGCGGCGGTCGCCGAAGCCCGGGGCCTTGACGGCCACGGAGGTGAAGGTGCCGCGGATCTTGTTGGTCACGAGAACGGCCAGGGCCTCGCCCTCGACGTCCTCGGCGACCACGAGCAGCGGCTTCTTCGTCTGGGCGATCTTCTCCAGCAGCGGCAGGAAGTCCGCGATGGAGGCGATCTTGCCCTGGGTGAGCAGGATGTAGGCGTCCTCGAGGACGGACTCCATCCGCTCGGGGTCGGTCACCATGTAGGCCGACAGGTAGCCCTTGTCGAACTGCATGCCCTCGGTGAACTCGAGCTCCATGCCCATGGCGTTGGACTCTTCGACGGTGAGCACGCCGTCCTTGCCCACCTTGTCGAACGCCTCGGCGATCAGGTCGCCGATCTGAGCGTCCTGGGCGGAGATCGTCGCAACGTTGGCGATCTCCTTCTTGTCCTCGACCGGCCGGGCGGTGGCGAGCAGCTTGTCGCTGATCGCCTTGGCGGCCTTGTCGATGCCGCGCTTGAGCGACAGCGGCGAGGCGCCGGCCGCCACGTTGCGCAGGCCCTCGCGGACCATCGCCTGGGCCAGCACCGTCGCGGTGGTGGTGCCGTCACCGGCGATGTCGTTGGTCTTGGTGGCAACTTCCTTGGCGAGCTGGGCGCCGAGGTTTTCGTAGCGCTCGTCCAGCTCGATCTCACGAGCGATGGTCACACCGTCGTTCGTGATCGTCGGCGCACCGAACTTCTTGTCGATGACGACGTTGCGGCCACGCGGGCCAAGGGTCACCTTCACGGCGTCCGCGAGGGCGTTCACGCCACGCTCTAGCGCGCGGCGGGCGTCCTCGTCGAACTCCAGGATCTTCGCCATAGCTGAAAGTCCTCTCCTAGCGTCGAAAGCCCCGGTCGCCCCTTGGAGCGCCCGGGGCTCGACGCACCGGCTTACTTCTCGATGATCGCGAGAACGTCGCGGGCGGAGAGCACGAGGTACTCCTCGCCGCCGTACTTGACCTCGGTGCCGCCGTACTTGCTGTAGAGGACGATGTCGCCCTCGGAGACGTCGAGCGGAATCCGCTTGTCGCCGTCCTCGTCCCAGTTGCCGGGGCCCACCGCGAGGACCTTGCCCTCCTGCGGCTTCTCCTTGGCGGTGTCCGGGATGACCAGGCCGGAAGCGGTGGTCTGCTCGGCCTCAAGCGGCTGAACCACAATGCGGTCGCCGAGCGGCTTAACGGGAACCTTGGTGGCGGTCGTCACGATCGGACCTCCCCTTCAGATTTGAATGATCTAGAAGAGGCGACCAGCTGGGCCTGCCGTCGCGGGTGTCAGACCTGCCTCGTCGCACGTTGGCACTCTCAAGGGGAGAGTGCCAACAGGAAACATATGCAAGAGGGGCTTGACAGTCAACACGAACGCGTCTGCTGAGAGCGATCAGGGTGCCGGCAACAAGGCGCTATCAGCGTAATGGCCGGTCATACAGGGGTTCGTAAAGATCTTCCTGCCGCGAGATTCGCGAGCGCGCGTGTCGCGCCGTCCTGACGACCCGGCATCTTCTGGTAAGCGACCGGGCCACCGTTCCACGCTATCCCCCGCGCCCCACCGCTCCGGCCGGATCCCCGCGCCGCGGGTACGTCCCCGGTGCCGCTAACGTCGTGTGACGTGGACCTCGACGCCTTCAACGAGCTGCTGACCCCGCGCGGGCGGCGGGCGCTCGCGGAGGCCGGCGAGCTCGCCGGCGCCGACCCGGTGGCCGCCGCCACGAGGCTGCGTAGGACGTATGACGCGGCGCTCACCTCGGCGGCGCTCACCCAGGCGGGGCTCAGGGAGCGCGCCACGGCCAAGTTCGGCGAGGACGCCCGGCTGATGTACTTCACGCCGCACGGCCTGGAGCAGGCCACCAGGACGGAGGTCGCCGGGCACCGCGCCGCCCGCCTGGTGGCCGCCCGCGCCCCGGAGCCGAGAGTCGCGGACGCGTGCTGCGGCATCGGCGGCGACCTGCTGGCACTGGCCCGCGCGGGCTGCGCCGTGGAGGCCGTCGACACCGACCCGCTGACCGCCGCCGTGGCCAGGGCCAACGCCGAGGCGCTCGGGCTTGGCGACCGGGTGACGGTGCGCGTGGCCGACGCGGCCGGCGTCGAGCCGGAGCGCTACGACGTGCTCTTCGCCGACCCGGCACGGCGTACGAGCAGGGGCCGCACGTTCGACCCCATGGCCTACTCGCCGCCCTGGCCGGTGGTGCTCGACCTCGTCTCCAGGGCTCGTGCGGCCTGTCTCAAGGTCGCCCCCGGCATCCCCTACACGTTCATCCCCGAAGGGGCGGAGGCCGAGTGGGTGTCCTTCAAGGGCGAGGTGAAGGAGGCGACGCTCTGGACCGGGGCCGGCCGGAAGTCGGACCGCCGGGCCACCCTGCTGCCCGGCGGCCACACCCTCACCGCCACGGGCGTCCGGGCCGCCACGGGCCCGCCGGGCCGGTACGTCTACGAGCCCGACGGCGCCGCCATCCGCGCGCACCTCGTGGGCGAGGTGGCCGAGATCGTCGGCGGCCGCCTGCTCGACCCGATGATCGCGTACATCACGGGCGACGACCCCGTGGACACCCCATGGGCGGCGAGGTACGAGATAGACGACGTACTTCCGTTCTCGCTGAAGAAACTACGCGCCGCACTCCGAGAGCGGAAAATCGGAAATGTCACCATCAAGAAGCGCGCCTCAGCCGTCGACATCGAACGCCTGCGCAGCGATTTGCGACTCAACGGGGACAGAACAGCCGTCGTCATCCTGACCCGCATTCTTGATAAACCATCGGTCATCATCTGCAATCCACCATCACCCCGCTGAGCTGGCATCTCGGGCATTCTTCGGTTTCGAGCGATCTTTCCATTCGGCGCTGACGGACCTTGATCAAAAGGCTAAGGTGGGCGGGCGGGAGTTCTCCCCAGTGCGGTTAACCGTGTTCTCGCTCTTTCATCTGCAAACCTGACCTACCCCACCGCTGCGCGGCAGACCGTCGGCGAGCGAAGGAGCTTTCGGTGGATCATTCCAACCACACCACCCTTCTTCAGGCAGGCGGCCATCTGGCCATTTCAGAGAGAATGCGAGACCTGCTGCAGCGCGCCTCCCAGGATCACGTCTACGAGCAGCGCACCCAGGGCGCCATGCTCGACGAGATCCGCCAGCGGCTCGAAGGCATGGAGTGGCTCCTGCGCGAGGTGCGCGAGCGCGAGCTCGGCGGCCTGAGCGGCACCCTTGAGGCGGTCAACGGACGGCTGGACGACATCACCGCCAAGCCGCCGATGTGGGCCGAGGGCCTGGCGCAGCACGTGGAGGCGGTCCGCGACCACGTCGACGCCGTCGGCGAGCGGGTGAGCGGCGTCGACGCCCGTGTCGCCCCGATGTCCGAGCTGCCCGGCCTGCAGGCCGGCGTCGGCACCGTCGGCGAGGGCGTCGACGAGGCGCTCAACCGCCTGCAGGCGGTGCTCGACACCGCCGACGGCATCACCAAGGGCATGTCCGACTTCGCCACCAGGCTGACCACGCTCAGCTCCAGCATGGAGGCCGCCGCCGGCCGCTTCACCAGGCTCGACCGGTCGGTGGCCGAGCTGGCCACCCGCACCGACCGCGTCGAGGGCGTGATCAGCGACCTGTCCGAGGGCATCGCCGACTCGACCGAGCAGACGCGGGCCCGCCTCGACGCCGCCGAGCAGCGCATGGCTGCCCGCCTCGACGAGACCGACCAGCGCCTCACCGCCCGGCTCGACGAGGCGGGCCAGCACCTCACGACCCGGCTCGACGAGACCGACGAGCGGCTCACCGTGCGCCTGGAGGGCACCGACCGGCGCCTGACCGCCCGGCTCGACGAGACCGACCAGAGGCTGGCCAGGAGCCTCGTCGAGGCCGACGAGCGGCTCGCCATCCGGCTCAAGGAGGCCGACGACCAGCTCACCGGCCACCTCTCCGACATCGAGCAGCGGCTCGCCGCCAGGCTCGACGAGACCGACCGCCACCTCGCCGTCCAACTCGGCGAGAGCGAGCAGCGCCTGACCGCCCGGCTCGGCGGCGTGGACGCCAGGCTCGACCGGGCGGAAAGCGCGCTCTCCGGCCTCGACACCAGGGTGGCCGACTTCGGCGGCCGGCTGGAGTCCGCCGACGAGTGCCTGGCCGACATCGACACCAGGATCGACGGCCTCGACGCCCGGGTGGGCGGCGTCGACAAGCGCCTCGCGTCGATGGACGGCCAGCTCGGCGCGGTCGACAAGCGCCTCGGCATCCTCGACGGCCATCTGGGCCGCCACGACGACCGCTTCGACGCGCTCGACGTACGCGTCGACGCCCGCTTCACCGCGCTCGACGAGCGCATGTCCGGCACCGAGCAGCGCGTGGGCGAGAGCACGACCCGCGCCGAGGGCCGCTTCAACCGGCTCGACGGCCAGATGGACGCCATCGACGAGCGCCTCGGCGAGGCCGAAGAGCACCTGAGCAGCCGCTTCGACGCCATCGACGGCCACCTCGGAGGGCTCGACAACCGCTTCAACGTCCTCGACACCCACGTCAACAGCCTGGTCACCCGCGCCGAGCAGGCCAGCGAGCACCTGGAGTCCGTCGACGACCGCATCGAGTCGGTCAACCAGCGCGTCGGCCAGCTGCCCGCCACCCTGGCCATCCCCGAGCGGATCGGCGAGCTGATCCGCTCGCAGACCGGCGACCAGGCCGAGCGGCTGACCACCGCCGCCACCGCGCTCACCGAGCTGGTCAGGACACGTCCCGACCGCGACGAGCTGGCCGAGACGGTCACCGGCATCGTGCAGCCAGCCGCCGAAGACCTCAACAAGCGTCTCGGCGCCCTGGAGGAGACCATGCTGGCGCTGGCCGAGGCCCTGCTCCGCCCGACCAGGGCGAAAGACTGACCGCTCGCGCGGGCACGCGCCGGCCTGCCCGCGCCCTACACGTGCACCGTCGTGATCGGGAGCGAGGAGTCGGCCGGGATCTCCAGGGTCGAGGGGGTGATGCCGGCCGCGACCAGGTCGGAGCCCAGGGCGGCGACCATGGCGCCATTGTCGGTGCACAACCCGGGCCGCGGCACCCGCAGGCGCACACCGGCCGCCTCGCAGCGCTCCTGCGCCAGCGCGCGCAGCCGGGAGTTGGCCGCCACACCGCCGCCGATCAGCAGATCGTCCACCCCGTATTTCCTGCACGCCTGCAGCGCCTTGCGGGTCAGCACGTCGACCACGGCCTCCTGGAACGAGGCGGCGACGTCGGGCACGTGCACGGCCTGCCCTGACGCCTCGCGGGCCTCGACCCAGCGCGCCACGGCCGTCTTGAGCCCGGAGAAGGAGAAGTCGAGCGTGCCGTCGTCGAGCTTGCCGCGTGGGAACGCGATCGCCTCGCCGGAGCCCTCGCGCGCGGCCCTGTCGATGTACGGCCCGCCAGGGAAGGGCAGCCCCAGCACCCGCGCCACCTTGTCGAACGCCTCACCGGCCGCGTCGTCCACGGTGGAGCCGAGCGAGATCACGTCTTCGGCGACGTCGGGCACGAGCAGCAGCGACGAGTGGCCGCCCGAGACCAGCATGGCGACGCACGGCTTGGGCAGCGGCCCGTGCTCCAGCTGGTCGACGGCGACGTGGGCGGCCAGGTGGTTGACGCCGTAGAGGGGCACGCCGAGGCCGAGCGCGTAGGACTTGGCCGCGGCCACCCCGACCAGCAGCGCGCCGGCGAGCCCGGGGCCCGCGGTCACGGCGACGGCGTCGATGTCGGAGAACCTCAGCCCGGCCTCGGCAAGGGCGGCCTCCACGGTCGGCGTCATGGCCTCCAGATGGGCGCGCGAGGCGACCTCGGGCACCACGCCACCGAACCTGGCGTGCTCCTCCATGCTGGAGGCGATGGTGTTGGCCAGCAGCGTGTGACCCCTGACGATGCCGATGCCGGTCTCGTCGCAGGAGGTCTCGATCCCCAGGACCAGCGGTTCGTCAGCCATCGAGCTTCCTTCTCATCATGATCGCGTCGGTGCCGTCGTCGTAGTAGCGGCGGCGGGTGCCGATCTCCTCGAACCCGAAATGCCGGTAGACCGTCTGCGCGCGCGCGTTGTCGGCGCGTACTTCCAGGAAGATCTCCCGCGCTCCCCTGCGCTGCGCCTCGGCCAGCAGCTCGGTGAGCATCGCGCTGCCGATGCCGGTGCCCTGGTGTTTCTCCAGCACGGCGATGGTCTGGACGTCGGCCTGGTCGGCCGCGGCGGCGAGCCCGGCGTAGGCGACGATCGCGCTGTCGACCAGGGCAACCACGTAGTGGCGCGTGCGCGGCATGTCGGCCAGCTCGCCGCGCATCATGCCCTCGCTCCACGCGTCGAGCGGGAAGGTGGCCTGCTCGATCGCCATGACCGCCGGCAGGTCGGCCTCGGTCATCGGCCTGAGCTTCACGCCGTCACCCTCTTCGGCGCGCCCGGCACCACGGCGTCGGGCCTGCGCAGGTAGATCGGCCGGGGCGGATCGAGCGGGGCGCCCTCGGCGAGCCGCTCGGCCGCGAGCGCGGCCAGCGCCCCCGCGCTGGGGTACGGGGGCACGTCGCCCCCGTTTCCCAACATTTCGGGATATAGCGCAGCACCCGCTCCCACGATCGGCAGCCCCTCCACCGGCACCTCCGCGGGCCGGTTGACGAACGGCCCCTCGGCCCGGGTGCGCATGTCGGCATAACGCCCCCAGAACACCTCTTTGCGCCGCGCGTCGGTGGCCACCAGGAACGGCTCTGCCAGGCCACTGCCGAACGCGACCGCGTCGAGCGTGCACACGCCGTAGGAGGGCACGCCCAGCGTCGTGGACAGCCCCTGCGCGGTCATCAGGCCGACACGCAGCCCGGTGTAGGGCCCGGGGCCACTGCCCGCCACGACGGCCGTGACGTCGCGCAGCGACGCCCCCGACTCGGCCAGGACACGCTCGATGGTGGGGGCGAGCAACTCGCCGTGGCGCCGGGCGTCGATCGTCGTCGACTCGGCGAGCACCCGCTCCCCGTCGTGGAGGGCGGCGGTGACGGCGGGTGTCGCGGTATCAAAGGCCAGGACCAGCACGACTGTCTAGCGTACCCGCCGTAAAGGTCTCTCCCGGCCGTTACCGGCACGCCCGGCGACAAGCCGGTGCGGGACAGTGTCAGGCCCAGCCCGTACGCCGCCGCAACCAGTCGAGCGCCACCACGCCCTGCGCCCGCTGGAACGCCCTGACCGTGGGCAGCCCCGGCGGATCGGGCAGGCGGCCGTGGTGGACGAAATAGCCGGCCATGGCCGCGACGGTCGCGGTCACGGCGGGATCGGGGTCGGTGCACAGCTCGTACGGCGGCGGCCCGCCCTGCATGCCGACCGACGGCAGCAGGTAGACCCGGTCGACCCAGGGCGCGCCCAGGCAGGCCCACGGCCAGTCGACGAAGTAGACACGTTCGTCGGTGAGCAGGATGTTGTCGGCCCGCACGTCGGCGTGGACCAGGGTGTCTCCTGCCGCGGCCGCCGCCCAGCCCGACTCCAGCCCGGCCAGCTCATCGAGGTGGCGCAGCGCCCACGGGTCGAGGCCGGTGGTGTCCTCGTCGAGCAGACTGCGCCAGCCGTCGAACGAGCCGAACGTCTCGCCCAACCGCGGCACGTCGATCGGTGAGGGTGTGAGCGCGGCCGACATCTCGTCGAGGGCGTCCAGCACCCGGTCGAGCTGGTCACGCCGCCACGGCAGCTCGGGATGCGCGCCCTCGACGTCCTCGAAGACCAGCGCCACCCAGCCGTCCAGCTCGAAACCCGTCAGCAGGCGGGGCGCCGGCACGGACGCGGGCAGGGCTGCCGCGATCTCGAGCTCGTTCTGGTACATGCGAACACTGTCGGCGTTCGGCTCGGGGCCGACGGCCTTGACGAACGCCCGCCGTCCGCCTTCGGTGCGCAGCCGGACGGCGGCCGCCGGCGTGAAGCCGCCGGGCTGCGTCGTCGCCTCCGCCACGCGCCCGCCGAGGAAACGTTCGACCGCCGCGCGTACCGGCGGGTGCACGTCGTGCCACGGCACACGGGCGCCGGACGCGGGCGGAATGGTGTCCGCACTCATGTCTTCATCGTCCCGGGGGACGCAAGCGGATTTCAGGCCCGGGACGCGTACACGATGATGTTGTCCAGGTATTCGCCCTTGGCATAGTCGAACTTGCCGCCGCAGGTGACGAGCTTGAGCCCGTCCTCGACGTAGACGCGCTTGGCGGGGAAGTCGTCCTTGTGCACCTGCTCGATCCCGTCGACCTTGAACGTCACGGTCTTGCCGTCGCTGCGTTCGACCTTGACGGTCTCGCCCTTGCGTAAGTTCCTGAGCTTGTAGAACACGGCGGGCGCCGTCTTGGTGTCGACGTGGCCGATGATGACCGAGGCGCCCTTCTCGCCGGGCACCGCGCTGCCGGTGAACCAGCCGGCCGTCTTCGGCTTCTCGTACGGCGGCAGCTCGACCTCGCCGTTCTTCAGCAGGTCGAGCTCCATCAGCGGGGCCTCGACGTCGATCGACGGGATGTCGATGCTCTCCGGAACGACGGCCTGTGCTGGAGTGGTGCCGGTCTTGAGATTGTTGCCGAACGCGACCAGCAGCAGTCCCGTCACGGCGCCCGCGAGCACCACCCGTCCTGGGCGGGCCACGGTCTATGCCTTACGGCGCTTGACCGCTATGCCGACGCCGGCGGCCAGCGCCAGCGCGACCAGCGCGCCGGCGGGGCCGAGCGGGATGGACGACTCTTCGTCGGCGTCCTTCGCGTACGTGCCACCCCCGCCTGCCTTGGGCGCCTTGGTGGGCACGCCGGTCGGGTCGTCGTCGGGCTCGGCCGCGACGACCCTGAGCGTGGCCCTGCCCATGTCGTTGGTGCCGTCGCACTTGACGTCGACGCGGTAGCTGCCACGCTTGACCGTCCCGGAGACCTGTGCCTCGCCGCGCACCCACGGCGAGCCGTTGGCCGGGGTGGCGGTCGGGGTGGGGGTCACCGACGCCGCGGGGACCGGGTTGAGCGTGACGCCGTTGATGAAGGCCTTGGACGTCGCGGTGCCGGTGTGGGCGGGGCCGCCGGTCGGAACCGGGCAGTTGGCCAGGATCCACACCGTGGACGTCTCGCCCGCGGTGACGCGGTCGGGGTTGAGCTGCACCGAGATGGTCTGCCTGGTGGCCGTGGGGCTCGGGCTGCCGCTGGCGGTCGGGGCGGCGGTGGTGCCGCTGGCCGTGGGCGAGGGTGTCGTTGTCGGATCGGTCTCGGCCGAGGCTGTGCAGCCGGTCAGACCGAGAATGACGATGGCTCCCGCGTACGCGACTCGCCTGACCCTGAGCACCGGCCGCACCCCACTTTGCCGTGTTACACCCCAGCATCCACCAAAGAGATGGATGTCGCCCCTCCTGATACCCAGAAATTCTGGGCGAACCCTAGTCAACGATCATGATTTACATCATCGGCCGGGTACGTCAAGGGTGCCAGCATTGCCGGAGCTTGACCGCCGTTTTACTCTTCCGGCGGCTCAGACGGCGTGTCGGCCCATCTTTCGCCCACGCCGCGCAGGGTCACGAGGCGGGCCTCGTCGCCCGCCTCGCGGTCGATGTGGATCTCCAGCCGGTCGTCGGCCAGGCCCTCGACGAGCCCTTCGCCCCATTCGACGACGGTGACCGACTCCTCCAGCGAGGCGTCCAGGTCGAGGTCGTCGACCTCGAGATCGCCGCCCAGCCGGTAGGCGTCGACGTGGACGAGCGGCGGCCCCTGGCGCAGCGACGGGTGCACCCTGGCGATCACGAAGGTGGGCGAGGTGATCGGGCCGCGTACTTTGAGGCCTTCCGCGATGCCCTGCACGAGCGTGGTCTTGCCCGCGCCGAGCGGGCCCGACAGGACCAGCAGGTCTCCGGGGCGCAGCCGTACGGCCAGGCGGGCGCCATAGGCGCGCATGTCCTCAGGGGTCGCGAGCCGCACTAGAGCTCCACCCTCTTCGCCAGGTCACGCAGCGCGTCGTTGACGATGCCCGGGCGCTCCAGCTGGATCAGGTGGGAGGTGTCGGGCACCTCGGTGAGCTGCGCCTTGGGCAGCGCGGCGGCGATGGCCCTGCTGTGCTCGGGCGGCGTCAGCCAGTCGCTGTCGCCCACCAGGATCGCGGTGGGCACCGGGTCGAGGACGTGCAGCGCGGAGAGCTTGTCATGGTTCATCAGCGCGGGGTAGAAGTCGGCGACCACCTCGGTCGGCGTCGCCCTGATCATCGACTCGGCGAAGTCGACCAGCGTCGGGCTGACGTTCTTGGAGTCGCCGAAACCCATGTAGCGGGTGATCAGGAAGGCGATGTCGCTGCCCGCGTGGCGGGTGCGGTCGACCAGCGCGCCCCGCTTGCCCAGCATCGACACCGTGGTGGGGGCCATTTTGTGCACGACCTTGGACACCAGCGCGGGCAGGCCGAGGGTGAGCTCGGCCAGCTTGCCCGCCGAGGTCGCGACGAGCGCGGCCGCGCGGATCCTCTCGCCGAACAGCTCAGGACGGCGGTCGGCGAGGGCCATGATCGTCATGCCGCCCATGGAGTGGCCGACCAGCACGCACGGGCCGGGCACGTGGGCCTCGATCACCTCGGCCAGGTCGTCGCCCAGCCGGTCGATCGTGCTGTCGTCGGAGCCGGCGCGCTGCGAGCGGCCGTGGGAGCGCTGGTCCCACAGCACGAGACGGTAGTTTTCCCGCAGATCCTTACGCTGGTAGTGCCAGGACTCCAGGCTGAGGCAGTAGCCGTGGCAGAAGACGATGGTCAGCGGCGCGTCGTCCGGCCCGTCGATCTCGACGTGCAGCGCCTTGCCGTCGGAGGTGACGAGCGTGCGCTCCCTGCCCCGCAACTCGCCGAACGGCTCGCTGGCCTCGTCGTCGGGGCGCAGCCTGATGCGGCCGACCGCATAGCGCTTGGCCAGCGCCGCCGCCGCGACACCGGCGGAAGCCGCACCGACGAGCGCGCCGGCGATCCCCACCCTGCGCCGTCTTGTCGTCGTCATCTCCCCGACCCTTCTCCCGCTCATGCCCGCCGCGAGGTGCTCCGAGTCCTGTGCGCGTAGACCCTCGGCACACGCGAACCGATCCTGGTCACGATCTCATGCGTGATCGTGCCGAGAGTATCCGCCCACTCCTGAGCGGTCGGCTCGCCCTCGTCACCCGGCCCGAACAGCACGATCTCGTCGCCCGCCGACAGCGCGTCGTCGCCCATGTCGATCATGAACTGGTCCATGCACACCCGGCCGGCGATCGTCCTGCGCCGCCCACCCGCCAGGACCTCGGCCTTTCCCGTCGCGTGCCGCAGGATGCCGTCGGCGTACCCGAGCGGCACGAGCCCGAGCGTGGTCTCGCGTCCGGTGACGTAGAGGTGGGCGTAGGACACCCCGGAGCCCTCGGGGACCCGCTTGACCAGCCCGGCCCGGGCCACCAGCGTCATGGCCTGCCTGAGGCCGAAGTCGCCCAGCTCGGGGATGGGGCTCAGGCCGTAGATCGCGATGCCGGGCCTGACCAGGTCGTAGCGGGCCTCGGGCAGGGTCACGGTGGCGGCGGAGTTGGCGATGTGCCTGATCACGTGGGAACCGGCCGCGCCCGCCTGCTCGGCGAGCTTCAGCGCCGCCTCGAACGCCTCCAGCTGCCGCCCGATCGACGGGTGGCCGGGGATGTCGGCGCAGGCGAGATGGGACCAGAGCCCGGCGATCGCGACGGCGCCCTCGGCCTGCAACCGCAGCGCCGCGGCCAGCAGCGCCGGCCAGGCGGCGAGCGGGCAGCCGCCCCTGCTCATGCCGGTGTCGGCCTCCAGGTGCAGCTTCACGGTGCGGCCCGTGCGCCGTGCGGCGGCGGCGATCTCGCCGAGCATCCCCTCGTCGGAGGCCGACAGCTCGACGTCGGCCTGCACGGCGTCGTCGAGCGGCTCTCCCGGGGTGAGGAGCCAGGACAGGATCGGCGCAGTCACGCCGCCCTCGCGCAGCGCGAGCGCCTCCCCGACGAACGCGGTGCCGAGCCGGCTCGCGCCGCCCTCCAGGACCGCCTCGGAGACAGGCACCAGACCGTGGCCGTAGGCGTCGGCCTTGACGGCGCCCATCAGCTCCGCGCCGCCGGCCCGCTCTTTGAGCAGGGCCACGTTGTGCCTGATCGCGGCCAGGTCGACCCGAGCCTGCGCGGGCGTGGTCATCGGGGAGTACATCCTTCTAGTGTGGCAGGTCACGCACGTGGTCGAGCGCGATTATCCTCTCCCACGGCCCCCGCCGCCCGCCAGGCCGTACCGCCTGGTGAGCCGCCTGGTGGGCCGCCGCTCACGGCGCGGATGGCCGCGGGGACGGCGGTGGCCACGTCGGCCGCCGTCAGCGGCGCGCCCACGGCGGCCAGCCCTCCGGCCAGCCCGTGCAGGTAGGCGCCGCAGGACGCGGCGTCGTAGCAGCTCAGACCCTGCGCGAGCAGCGAGCCCGCGACCCCGGACAGCACGTCGCCCGTACCCCCTGTGGCCAGCCACGGCGAGCCGGTGACGTTGACCCGCACCGGCCGCGCGTCCTCGGCCACCACCGTGGTGGAGCCTTTGAGCAGGACCGTCACGCCGAGCTCCGCCGCCGCCCTGCGGGCGTATTCCAGCCGGGCCGCCTCGATGTCGTCGCGCTCGGCCCTGATCAGCCGCGCCAGCTCGCCCGCGTGCGGGGTGATCAGCACGGGCGCGCCGCGGCGCAGCAGCCCGCGGTCCCTGGCCACCAGCGTCAGCCCGTCGGCGTCGATCAGTACGGGCACGGTGGAGGCGAGCACCTTGGCCGCCAGCTCGTGCGCCCAGTCATCGGTGCCGAGCCCCGGCCCGAGCACCCATGCCTGCACCCGCCCGACGCCGTCGATCGAGGGCCGGTCCAGCTCGGTGACGACCGCCTCGGGCCAGTGCGCACGCACCTGCGCGACGGGCGCGTGCCGTCCCGCGTAGCGCACCATGCCCGCCCCGGCGCGCAGCGCGCCGCCCACGGCGAGCACGGCGGCGCCGGTGTAGAGGTCGCTGCCCGCCGCGACCCCCAGGACTCCCCTGCGGTACTTGTCCGACTCGGTGGCCGGTCGCGGCAGCAGGACGTCGACGTCGCAGCCGGTCAGCGCGGCCACGTCGGGATCGGGCAGGTGGTCGCCGAGCCCGATGTCCACCAGTTCGACCGCGCCCGCGCAGGCCGCGCCGGGATCGACGAGCAACCCGGTCTTGTACGCCCCCATCGTCACGGTCACCTTGGCCCGCACGGCCGCGCCCGGCACCCGGCCGCTGCTCGCGTCGGCCCCGCTCGGCACGTCCACGGCGACGATCGCGGCGCGGGCGGCGTTGGCCTGCGCGGCGAGCTCCGCGTACGGCTCCCGCAGCGCCCCCGCCGCCCCTATGCCGACGAGCCCGTCGATGATCAGGTCGGCGTCGTCGATCGCCGCCCGGTCGACGACCCGGCCGCCCGCCCGCGTGAAGGCGAGCAGGCCCGCCTCGTGGGTCTTGGACCCGGCCAGGACCGCGCCTACTCTGGCGCCTCGCCGGGCCAGCCGCTCGCCCGCGTAGAGGGCGTCGCCGCCGTTGTCGCCGCTGCCGACGAGGAGCACGACGCGCCGGCCGTACACCCGGCCGAGGAGGTCGGCGCAGACGGCGGCGAGCCCCGACGCGGCCCGCTGCATCAGCGTGCCCTCCGGCAGGAGGGCCATGAGCGCGTGCTCGGCGCCACGGATCTGGTCGGCGGTGTAGGCGGTGCGCATGATCCGAAGCTATCCCTCCGCGATCACGTAGGCCACGGCGACGCCCGCGTCGTGGCTGAGTGAGAGGTGCCAGCGTTTGATCCCGAGCTCGTACGCCACCTCCGCGGCCCGCCCGGTGATCACCAGCTCGGGCTTGCCGAGGTCGTCGCAGCGCACCTCGGCCTCCTGGTGCCCCAGCCCTTGCGGAGCCCCGAGCGCCTTGGCCACGGCCTCCTTGGCGGCGAACCTGGCGGCCAGCGAGTGCACCGGCAGCGGCCGCTCGGCCTCGGTGAACAACCGCTCGCGCAGGCGCGGCGTGCGGCGCAGCGTCGCCTCGAAGCGGGAGATGTCCACGATGTCCACCCCGATGCCCAGGATCACCGCACCAAGCCTAGAACAGCCCCTTCTCCCAGGGCCCCCAGATGGCGATCGACATGCCGTGTTCGGCCTGGATGTTGACGTAGAGCGTGTGGCCGCCGGGCCCGAACGTGGAGCCGGCGAACTCGGCTCCCGCGTCGCCGGGGATCGGCTCCAGGCGGCAGAAGTCGAAGATCTTCCCTGCCCTGCTGAGCCCGCGCAGGTAGTTGGCGCCGTCGCCGTCCTCGCACAACACCAGCGTGCCGCGGCGGCTGACCGTCACGTTGTCGGGCAGGTCGAGCACCTCCGAGCGCGGCGACTCGTATGCGAGCTTGAGCCGGCCGCTCCACGTCTCGTACGCCCACACCTGTCCCCGTCCCTTGCCGAACCCGTCGGGCGGCGTGTCACCGGACGCGGTGGCCCCGCCCTGCGTCGAGACGAAGTAGACCGTCCCCTGGTGGCAGACCGCGCCCTCCAGCCGGGAGAAGATCGCCGCGCCGGCCGCCCTGCCCTGCCGGCCCACCGCCTGGACGGCGTCGTCGTTGGAAGGCGTGCCCATGAAGCGGGGATCGGGTTCGTCGATGTCCACCCACGTGGTGGCGTACGAGGCGCCCGGCTCCTGGCCCTCGGACAGATCCTTGCGCTTGGCGCCCTTGACGGCGAGCATCTGCAGCCTGCCGCCGTCGAGCAGCCGCCCCGCCACGGCGGGATGTCTGGGCGGGAGGTAGCGGTAGAAGCCGGACGGGAAGCCGAAGTTGTCCTCGGTGAGGTAGATCGCGCCCGTGGACGGGTCGAAGGCGGCCGACTCGTGCGGGAAACGCCCCGCGGACCTGATCGGCCGGGCGGCGGCGGGGCGGTCGAGCGGCACCTCGAAGATGTAGCCGTGCGGGCGGGTGAGCTTGGAGTTGTCGCCGCCGGAGAAGTCGTCGCCCACGTCGGGGCCGTTGACCGTCTCCTCGCAGGTCACCCAGGCCCCCCACGACATGGGGCCGCCCGAGCAGTTCATCATGGTGCCGCTGAGCGAGGGGCCGCTCTTGATCACCTCTCCGTAGCGGGTGACCTGCAGCGTCGAAGTGCCTCCCCCTGCCATGGGGTCGTACGCCCTGCCCTTGTCGCCGAACGCGCCGACAGGCCCGTTGACCTCATGGTTGCGGACCAGGACAGCGCTGCCCCCGGGGCCGGCGAAGGCCGCCATGCCGTCGTGCCTGCCGGGCACGGCCGAGCCGTCGCCGAACCGGTCGCCGGCGGGGCTGAACGAGCGGTACTTGAACCCGCCGGGCAGGTGCAGGCGCACCTTGCCGTCACGAAGATCCTTCACGGGACGCAGCGGCCCGTACGCGCGGACCGGCTTCGCCCCTCCCTGGGCGCCCGCGCAGGCGACCCCGGCGAAGGGGCCCGCGACGCCGGCAGCGGCGACCACGCTGGTGATGAAACGACGACGGTCCACGGAAGCCTCCCGCCAGCAACAGTAGCCCTCGACAAACCTTCGCATACCGGAATCAGCGGTAATCTCCGGCCGTCGTCCACAACCTGTGGACGACCGGCCAGGACCCGCCAAGATCCGCTCTTTCCTCCATCGCTACGCTGCCAAGGTGAACAACGGCTACGTGGAACTGAGCAGGGAGCAGTGGAGCGAGCTCCGCAAGAACACGCCCTTGACTCTCACCGCAGACGAGCTGGAAGAGCTGCGCGGCGTCGACGACCCCATCGACCTCACCGAAGTCACCGACATCTACCTCCCGCTGACCCGGCTGCTGAACCTGCACTTCACCGGGTCCAAACAGCGCAGCAGCGTGCTGAGCGCCTTCCTCGGGCGTGACGAGCAGCGGGTGCCGTACATCCTGGGCATCGCGGGCAGCGTCGCGGTCGGCAAGTCGACGACGGCGCGGCTGCTGCACACCCTGCTCGCCCGCTGGCCCGAGCACATGCACGTGGAACTGGTCACCACCGACAGCTTCCTCTACCCGAACGCGGTGCTGGAGAAGAAGGGCATCATGCATCGCAAGGGCTTCCCCGAGAGTTATGACCGGCGGGCGCTGGTCAGGTTCGTGGCGGAGGTCAAGGCCGGGGCGGCGGCGACGCGGGCGCCGGTCTACAGCCACCTCGAGTACGACATAGTCCCCGGCGCACACCAGACCGTGAAAAGTCCGGACATTTTGATCATCGAGGGCCTCAACGTCCTCCAGCCCGCCCCACCCACCTCCCTCGCCGTCAACGACTACTTCGACTTCTCCATCTACGTCGACGCCAAGGTCGAGGACATCCGCACCTGGTACGTCGAACGGTTCCACAAGCTTCGCCGTACCGCCTTCGAGGACCCGAAGTCGTACTTCCGGCACATCGCGGAGCTGTCGTACGACGAGGCCACGGACTTCGCGGTCAACGTCTGGCGCGACATCAACGAACGCAACCTCGTCGAGAACATCGCCCCCACCAGAGGCCGCGCCGACCTCGTGCTCAAGAAGGGCGCCGATCACTCGGTGCAGCGCGTACGGCTCCGCCAGACCTGAACGCCTCCTCGTACAGGTAACGCGCGAACCTGCCCCCGCACTCCTGGTCGTCGATGCCGGCGAACCAGCACTCCTCACCGTGGTCGTGACAGCTGAAGCGGCACATGCGGGAAACCCTCGCGCACACGTGTCAAAACCACGTCAACGTCCGATCGACGACAATGGCCGGATGCTCCATCTACGGCTGATCAGCCCGCCCTCACGCGCGGACGAGGTGACGGCGGTGTTGGAGGACTGCCCTGGCGTCACCAACATCGTCGTCCTCTCCGGGGCGGCCCGCCTGCCGAGCGGCGACGTGATCCTCTGCGACGCCGCCAGGGAGTCGGCCAACGAGGTGCTGGGCCGACTCAAGTGGCTGGAGAAGGAGGGCTCGATCGCCATCGAGCACGTCGACCTGTCGTTGTCCAGGACGGCGGAGGAGGCGGTCGAGGAGGCGCCGGGCGAGCCCGACGACGCGGTCATCTGGGAGGAGTTCGCGCACCGGGTGCAGGGCGAGTCCGGCATCACGTGGGCGTTCCTGGTCTTCCTCGCCATCGCCACACAATTGGCGGGCATCGGCGTGCTGCAGAACTCCGTCATCCTCATCATCGGCGGGATGGTGCTCAGCCCGGAGTTCGGCCCGATCGCGGCCGTCTGCTTCGGCCTGCTGCGCCGCAGGTGGCGGCTGGTCGTCCACGCGCTCCGTACGTTGATCACCGGGTTCGCGGCGGCGATCGCCGTCACCTTCGCCTGCGCGCTCGTCTCCCACTGGCTCGGCTGGATCGGCCCCGGCGACCTCGCCACCGGCGAGGAGGTCAGGTTCATCGTCACGCCCGACCGGTGGTCGTTCATCGTGGCGCTGCTCGCGGGCGTGGCCGGAGTGCTGTCGATCACGGCGGGCAAGTCGACGGCCCTGATCGGCGTCTTCATCTCGGTCACCACGGTGCCCGCCGCCGGCTACCTGGCCGTCGCGCTCGCGCTCGGCCAGTGGGCGCAGGTCGCGGGCTCGGTGTCGCAGCTGTCGATGAACGTGGCCGGCATGATCCTGGCAGGCACCACGACCCTGATGGTCCAGCGGAAATTCTGGCCTCAAGTAGGACGCCGTTCATCCGTCTGAACGAGGCCACGGCGCTGATCGCCCGGTAGTGTCCGGCACATGCACATCCTCGCTACCGAGGGGCTGACCAAGCGCTTTCCCACCGTCACGGCGGTCGATCAGCTCTCCGTCACCGTGGGGCCCGGTGTCACCGGCCTGGTCGGGGCGAACGGCGCGGGCAAGTCGACACTGATCAAGATCCTGCTCGGTCTGCTGCCGCCCTCCGGCGGCACCGCGCGGGTGCTCGATCTGGACGTGACCGCGCAGGGCGCGGAGATCCGCAGGCTCGTCGGCTACATGCCCGAGCACGAGTGTCTTCCGCCCGACGTCTCCGCCACCGAATTAGTCGTCCACCTCGCCCAGATGTCCGGGCTGCCGCGCACGGCGGCCCGCGAGCGCGCCGCCGACGTCCTGCGCCACGTCGGCCTGGCGGAAGAGCGCTACCGTCCCGTCGGCGGCTACTCGACCGGCATGAAGCAGCGGGTCAAGCTGGCCCAGGCCCTGGTCCACGACCCGAAACTGATCTTCCTCGACGAGCCAACCAACGGGCTCGACCCGCGCGGCCGCGACGAGATGCTGACGCTGATCCGGCGCATCGGCACCGAGTTCGGCATCAGCGTGCTCGTCACCTCCCACCTGCTGGGCGAGCTGGAGCGCATCTGCGACCACGTGATCGTCATCGACGCGGGGCGGCTGCTGCGTTCCTCGACGATCGGCGAGTTCACCCAGGCGACGCAGACCGTCACGGTCGAGGTCGACGAGGGCCTTGACGCGCTGACCGCCCGCCTGACCGGCGACGGCCAGACCGTCTCGCCACAGGGCCGCATGCTGGTGGTCAAGGTGCTCGGGCCCGAGACGTACGACGCCATCCGCGACGCCGCCGTCGACCTGGACCTCTGCCTCATCCGCCTGGAACAGGGACGTCACCGCATCGAGGACGTCTTCCGGGAAGAGAGCACAAGTGTCTGAAATTTACGACATCGGCTACCGGCACTACGACGGCCCCCGGCTCGGCCGCGGCTACGCCACCAGGGCCCTGACCCTGCACAGCCTGCGCGGCATCTTCGGCCTCGGCCGCCCGGCCCGCAGCAAGATCATGCCGTTCTCCCTGGCCACCATCATGCTGGTGCCGGCGATCGTCAACATCGCGCTGATGGCCCTGCTCAGGAGAAGCGAGATCCCCTACAGCGGCTACGCGGTCATCATGCAGGCCGTGGTGGCGATCTTCCTGGCCTCGCAGGCCCCCACGGTCGTCGCCCCCGACCTGCGCTACCGCGTGCTGCCGCTCTACCTGTCACGGCCCGTGGCGATCAACGAGTACGTCGGGGCCAAGGTCGCCGCGATGACCGCGGCGGTGTTCCTGCTGGTCGCCGCGCCGCTCACGCTGATGTACGTGGGCGAACTGGTGATCGACCTCCCCGGCCCGCCGGCCACCGGCGAATACGCCGGCTCCATGACCATGGCGCTCGTGCTGGCGCTGCTCCTGTCGGCATTCGGCCTCGCACTGGCCTCGTTCACGCCCCGGCGCGGGCTCGGCGTGGCGTCGGTGATCACCGTCTACCTGCTGTCGTTCGCGGCGGTCCCGGTGATCTACGGCACGCTGGCCTCCACCGGCAACGAGTCGCAGGCCGCCTGGGCATGGCTGATCAACCCGTTCTGGCTGGTCGACTCCGTGCAGTCGTGGGTGTTCGGCACGCCGCCCCACTCCATCGAGGGCGACTACCCGAACGGCCCCGCCTCGGCGGCGATCCTCGTCGTGCTGATCTGCGCCGGGCTGGCCGCCCTCGCGCTGCGCTACAGGAAGGCGGCCGCGCGATGAAGATCGAGCTCTCGCAGGTCTCCCGCTGGTACGGCAACGTGGTGGCGGTCAACGACGTGACGATGACGATCGGCCCAGGCGTCACCGGCCTGCTCGGGCCCAACGGCGCGGGCAAGTCGACGCTCCTGCACATGATGGCGGGCTTCCTGGCCGCTTCGGGCGGCTCGGTCACGCTGGACGGGACCAAGGTCTGGAAGAACCACCGCATTTACCGAAATATCGGCCTCGTTCCAGAACGTGAGGGCGTGTACGGCTTCCTGACCGGCTGGCAGTTCGTGCTCTCCGCCGCCCGGCTCCACGGCCTGCCCGACCCCGCGGAAGCCGCCCGCAAAGCCCTGGCCACCGTCGAGATGGAGGAGCCGAAGGACCGCCGCGTCGAGACGTACTCGAAGGGCATGCGCCAGCGCGTCAAGGTCGCCGCGGCGCTCGTCCACGACCCGCCGGTGCTGCTGCTCGACGAGCCGTTCAACGGCATGGACCCCCGCCAGCGCCTCCAGCTGATGGACCTCATCCGCTCCATGGGGGCGGGGGGCAAGACGATCCTGTTCAGTTCCCACATCCTGGAGGAGGTCGAACGGGTCGCCCAGCACATCGAGGTCCTGGTGGCGGGCCGCCACGCGGCCTCGGGAAACTTCCGCGAGATCCGCCGCCTGATGACCGACCGGCCGCACCTGTTCATGATCCGTTCGAGCGACGACAGGAAGCTCGCAGCCGCGCTCATCCGCGACCCCTCGGCCGGCGGCATCACCCTCCGCCCCGACGGCCTGGAGGTCCAGGCCACCGAGTTCCGCCGTTTCGCCCGGCTCCTCCCCAGGGTCGCCAAGGAGGAAGGCGTGCACCTGCACCAGATCTCCCCCGCGGACGAGGACCTGGAAAGCGTCTTCTCCTACCTCATCACCAGGAGCACCTGATGAACACCGTGGTCGCGGGCATCACGTACCGCGCCCTGCTGGGCCGCCGGCGCATCATCCTGCTGCTGGTGCTGCCGCTGGGTCTCATCGCCCTGGCGGTGCTGCTGCGTCTGTTCGGCGAGACCGGCCAGCGCTCGGCCATGCTGCTGATGGACAACTTCGCGATCAACACGATGCTGCCCCTCCTGGGCCTGATCGCGGGCACGGGCGTCATCGCCCCGGAGATCGACGACGGCACCATCATCCACCTGCTGTCCAAGCCGATCTCCCGTCCTGTCATCATCCGGACGAAGTTCCTGGTGGCGGCGTCGCTGCTGGCCGTGTTCGGGGCGATCCCGACGTACGTGTCGGCCTGGCTCCTGGTCAGCAACGAGGACGGCATCGCCTCGGGGTTCGCCCTGGGGGCGCTGCTGGCCGGCATCGCCTACGCAGCCGTCTTCCTCCTGCTGGGCGTCCTGACGCGGCACGCGGTGGCGATCGGCATCATCTACGCCCTGGTGTGGGAGACCCTGGTGGGCGGGTTCCTGCCGGGTGCCCGCAAGTTCTCGATCCAGCAGTGGGGCAAGTCGATCGCCGACCAGATCTCCGACTCGGCGTTCCTCAAGGCCGACGTGACGCTCGGCTTCGCCGTGCCGGCGCTGATCATCGTCACGGTCGCCGCCGTCTTCTGGGCGGGCCGCAGGCTGCGGGCCTTCTCGCTCACCGGCGACGAGTAGACACCTTTGATCTGCTCCCGCGACTGCCGTCTGAGCCCCGTGACCACAGTGATCGGAGCCGGCAAGCATATCGCGCGGTTGCCTGACGGGCGGGACGCGCAGCTCAGGTCCCGCTCATGAGCGTCGGGTACGGCACCGCGTGCCGTACCCGACGTGAGAAACCTTCAGACGCAGGACGTGCGCACCACGTAGGCGAGGCGGCCGGCCACCAGGGTGGCGTGCTCCTCCGACGCGGCCTCGACCATGACCCGGATCATCGGCTCGGTGCCGCTCGGCCTGATCAGCACCCGCCCCGTCTCCCCCAGCTCGGCCTCCGCCTGCTGGACGGCGGCGACGAGCTCGGGCACGGAGGCCTTGCCCTTGTCGACGTCCTTGACGTTGATCAGGATCTGTGGCAGCGGCGTCATCACCGAGGCCAGCTCCTTCAGCGGCACGCCCGTCTTGGCCACCACGCCCAGCAGGTGGAGTGAGGTGAGCAGGCCGTCGCCGGTGGTGGCGTGGTCGAGCATGATGACGTGGCCCGACTGCTCGCCGCCGAGGTTGTATCCGTTGTGCTTCATGCGCTCCAGCACGTAGCGGTCACCGACGGCGGTCTCGACCACGGTGATGCCCGCGTCGCGCATCGCCAGCTTGAAACCGAGGTTGGACATCACGGTCGCGACCACGGTGTCCTTCGCCAGCAGTCCCTCGCCGTGCATGGCTGCGGCGAGCACGGCCATGATGCGGTCGCCGTCGATGATCGAGCCGGTGTGGTCGACGGCCAGGCAGCGGTCGGCGTCGCCGTCGTAGGCCACGCCCAGGTCGGCGCCGCGCGAGACGACCACCTGCTGGAGCTTGTCCAGGTGGGTCGAGCCGTGGCCGGCGTTGATGTTGAGCCCGTCGGGCCTGGAGCCGATGGCCTCGACCCTGGCCCCCGCGCGTACGAGCGCCTCGGGCGCCACCATGTGGGCGGCGCCGTGCGCGCAGTCGACCACGATGTCGAGGCCGTCGAGTGAGGCGCTCATCGTGGTCAGCACGTGGGAGATGTAGCGGTCGGCCTCACCGTACGCGTCGCGCACGCGGCCCACGGCCGAGCCGACGGGAAAGCTCCACTCCTCGCCCAGCCGCCGCTCGATCTCGTCCTCGACCGCGTCGGACAGCTTGAAGCCGCCGCGGGCCAGGAACTTGATGCCGTTGTCGGGCGCCGGGTTGTGCGACGCCGACAACATGACGCCGAGGTCGGCGCCGAGCGCGGCCGTGAGGTGGGCGACGGCCGGGGTGGGCAGCACGCCGAGGCGCAGCACGTCCACTCCAGACGCCGCGAGGCCGGCGACCACCGCGGCCTCGAGAAACTCTCCCGAGGCGCGTGGGTCCCGGCCTACGACCGCTACCGGCCTGCTCTTACGGCTGGGGCCGGTAGCGGAGAACGCGCCCGCATCGCCGAGGACATGAGCCGCCGCGACCGAAAGGTCCATGGCGAGCTCCGCCGTGAGGTCGCGACCCGCGACCCCGCGTACCCCGTCGGTGCCGAAAAGGCGCGCCAACTCAGCGCTTGCTGTACTGCGGAGCCTTGCGGGCCTTCTTGAGGCCGTACTTCTTCCGCTCCGTGGCGCGGGCGTCACGGGTGAGGAAGCCGGCCTTCTTCAGCGGCGGGCGGTTGACGTCGACGTCCAGGATCGCCAGGGCGCGGGACAGGCCCATGCGCAGGGCGCCGGCCTGACCGGTGACGCCGCCGCCGTCGATGCGAGCGATGACGTCGAACGCCTCCTCGGCGCCGAGCACCACGAACGGCTCGTTGACGATCTGCTGGTGGACCTTGTTCGGGAAGTAGACGTCCAGCGAACGACCGTTGATCGTCCACTTACCGGTGCCGGGGACGATGCGCACGCGGGCGATCGCCTCCTTGCGGCGGCCGGTGCCGTACGAGTTGCCCGTGGTGACGGGCTTGCGCACGGGAGCGTCAGCGCTGGCGGTGGATTCTGTGGTGTATTCGGACGGGAACTCCTCGCTGGAGAAGTCCTCCGCCTCGGCCGTCTCGACGGCCGTCTCGACACCGGTGGGCTCAGCCACGGTTCTCCTCTTACTTTCGAAACTCGGCGCTACCCCTTGCGAGGGCATGCGACGGGGTCTCCCCCGCGGGTCTACTTACTGGGCGATCTGGCTGATCTCGAACGGCACCGGCTGCTGGGCCTGGTGCGGGTGCTCGGAGCCCGCGTAGACCTTCAGCTTCTTCGCCATCTTCCGGCCCAGGGAGTTTTTCGGCAGCATGCCCTTGACGGCCTTCTCGACGGCCTTCTCCGGCCGCTTCTCCATGAGCTCGCCATAGCTGACGGAACGCAGACCGCCCGGGTAACCCGAGTGACGGTACGCCTTCTTCTGCTCGAGCTTGTTGCCACTCAGCGCGATCTTGTCCGCGTTGATGACGATGACGAAGTCACCGGTGTCGACGTGGTTGGCGAAGATCGGCTTGTGCTTGCCGCGGAGCAGGGTCGCGACGTGGCTGGCCAGCCGGCCCAGCACGACATCGGTCGCGTCGATGACGTACCACTGACGCTGGACGTCGGCGGGCTTCGGTGAGTACGTGCGCACGGTCGTAGCCTTCTTTATGCTCGCGTCTTCGGCGCTGTCGGATGCGACAGCAACATTGGTCGGTCGGTGCGGGCACACGACGGCCCGGACCTTCCGTCTCCGCAACACGGGAGATGACGCCGGACGCGCCGCGCATTGGTCACGCTGGACCTATGCACACAACGAACGATTAGGCTACCCGCCCGGAGGCGCGCTGGTCAAAAGACCGGTAACCTCGGACGAGTCTACCCGACCGCAGAACGGTTCGATTTCGTTTCCCTGGGACCTCTTCTTTCCCAGGACCAGACATCCCTATCGTTGATGGCGGTATGTGGCAGAACTCTCACACCCGGCCAACCCAGCGGGGCGCTCGGCGCCGGAATCACCTGGGTGTGCTGACCTGCCTGATGGCGGTTCTGTTCACGGGCGTGCTGATCGGCCGGCTGACCGACGACGCCGAGCCCGCCCGCCACGTCTACCTCGAAGAGACCGTCCCGCCCGCGGCCGCCACCGGCCACGCCACGCCCAAGGCTTCGAAGAAGGCCCGGCCGCACGCCCAGCGGATCCCCAGGGAGATCACGACCAGACCCACGCCGCGCGGCAGGACGACCCCCAAGGTCACCAAGAAGCCCGACGGGCAGATTCCCGGGTTCACCAGCGACGGCGACGGCTCCGCCGAGCTCCGCAGCGACGGCGAGGGCGTGCGCGTCATGGCGGGCATGGCGTCCAGGGTCGTCTCGCTCACCAACGCCGCCAGGGCCAGGCATGGGTGCGGGGCGCTCAGGGTCGACCGCGGGCTCACCCGCTCCGCCCGTACGCACTCGCTGGAGATGGCCCGCACCGGTCGGCTCGTGCACAACTCCCCCGACGGCGGCTCCCCGTGGGACCGCATGGAGCGCGCGGGATACCACTGGGGCGCCGCCGAGAACATCGGCGCCGGCTACACCACGCCCGACGAGGCCGTACGCGGCTGGCTGGACAGCCGCGACCACCGCAGGAACATCCTCGACTGCCGGCTGAAGGCCATCGGCGTCGGCGTCGCCGACGGCCCCAACGGCCCGTGGTGGACCCAGGACTTCGGAACCCGATGACGAACATCACGGTAATGTCGCCCCATGGTTTCCAACGGCAACGGGGAACGTGAGAGCGGATCGGGCGGCGCCCCCTACGGGATGGGGAACGCGCCCGAGGAGCCGGGCAGCGCCTTCCGCCGCCCGCGCCGCAAGGAACGCGCCGCCGGCGAGCCCCAGGAGCAGGCGCCGAAGAGCCCGCAGAGCAAGGTCGGGTGGAGTCCGTACGACGAGGGCTCGCGCTCGCGTGCCCCGTTGTGGTTCGCGATCAGCGGCGTGGCCGTGCTCGGCCTGCTCGGCGGCGGCCTGGTGCTCATGTGGAACGCCGACGACCCCGTCGCCACCGAAACCGGCAGGCCCCGCATGACCGCCGCGCCCCTGCCGTCCGCGCCTCCCGGCGAGTACGGCTTCGCCGCCAGCCGTTCCACGGACCCCGACCCGATCTCGGTGAAGGAGATCTTCGGCAGCAAGAAGAAGATCACCGTGTCGAAGCGTTCGTACGAGCGGACGATCACCAAGAAGGACAAGAAGTGCTCCGACGGCGCCCTGGGCGACGATCTCAAGAAGGCGCTCAAGTCCGGCAAGTGCACCCAGCTCGTCCGCGCCAGCTTCCGCGACAAGGCGGGCAAGGTGATCGGCACGATCGGCGTGGCCAACCTCACCAGCACCAAGGCCGCGAGCAAGGTGGCCAAGGTCGGCGACACGGAAAACTACGTCAAACCGCTGGCGGGTAAGGACAGTGTCACCAAGTTCATCGGCTCGGGCAGTGGCGGCACCAGGATCCTGACGCACGGACACTACGCGATCATGGTGTGGTTCCAGAACAAGGACGGCACAAAGCCCGACAACAAGGGCAGCAAGCAGCTCTTCGCCGCCGTGAACGACATCACCAAGGCCACGGTGTTCGAGGCGCTGGACAACCGGTCGGTCACCGGAAGCCCGCGAATCTGAAACCCGTCTTCGCGCGCGTAACGCCCCAAACGGGATGCCGGATCCTTTCGGGAACGCTCATACCGACGTAACGATCTCGTCTCTCTCGCTAGGCTCGCCCTATGCGTGGCCAGGAACCCGGGTCTGAGCACGATCGCAGGGAAGCCGACAACTCGGCCGCACCAGCGACGCCACCGCCGAGCTTCGGCCAGACCGACGAGCGAGACGTTCCACCGGCGTTCACCCCATCCGGCACCCCATCCGACACCACTACCGGCATCCCTTACGGCGGCGCCCCCTACGGCACCCCATCGACCGGAGCCGCTTCCGGCGAAGCGGCGGCGACCAGGGCGCGCCCCGCCATTCCCGTCTTCCAGGGCCCGCCACCCGACCTGCCGGCGCCTGACGACCGGCCGGGTGCCCAACCGTGGGAGGTGTCGGGCGACGACACCGCGCCCTACGACTGGTTCGCCGACCACACCGGCGTCGACCCCGCCGACCAGGAATGGGGCGACCATCCGCACGCCCACCAGGCGTTCCCCGGCCGCCCTTCGGCCGCGCGTGAGCTCCTCAGCGGCCCGCGGACCGCTCGCGAGCAGGCCGATCCCGCGCGCCCCGGTCACACCACGGCCCGCCGGTCCCCGGCCGAGCGCATGCAGTCCGCACACGAACAGGACGCACAGGAACGAGGTCCGCAGGCGCAGGACCCACCGGCGTGGGACGCTCCGGAGGAGACCGGCCGCTGGCCCGCCAAGCCGGTGGTGCCCAGCGCGCCGCCGTGGGAGCCGCCACCCGCGTTCACCGCCGCCGCGGCCGGCATGCCCGTGTGGCCCGCGCCCGCCGGCGACCCCCACGCCATGCCGCCGTGGCCGGCCGCCACCGGCGAGCTCGTGGCCGACCCCGACCCCGACGAGCCCGGCCCTCTGCCCGCCTCCTTCGACCCGAACGCCACCGACCCGGAGGGCTTCACCCGCCCGGCCGACGCGGGCCACCCGGAAACCGATCAGGCCGAAGTCCCCCGGCCCGGCGCCGACCGGCCAGAAGCACCCCGAGCCACCATCCCCGGCCCCGTCGAAGCGGGCGAACCGGGAACCACCCCGTCCGGCACGGCCCAGCCCGCAGGGGACGCGGACGTCGCAGAGCCGCCGGGCACCGCGAAGCCCCGGACCGGCGACGCGTCCGGCGAGCCTCCCCTTTCGGCACCGGTCGCCGCCGAACGCGACGACACCCGGCCCATCGCCCACAACGACATCGCCCGCCCGGTCGGGCAGGAAGTCACGAAGTCCAAGAAGCCGGCCCACTACTTCGACCCGAAAGCCGCCAGGCGTGACGCCGCACGTCAGGAGAGGGCGTCCGAGCCCGGCGACCCGTCGGCGCGCGCGCCCGAACCGGGCGACGTACCCGTCTGGCCGCCCCTCCCCCCAGAAGAGGAGAAACTTCCCGATCTCCCCTTCCCCCGGGACACCTGGGGCCAGAGACAACCGGTCTCGCTCGACGCGCCCACACCACCGGTGGGCAGCCCCGCCTTCCCGGCTGGAGCGTTCAAACAACCCCCGTTCCAGGCCCCGCCCCCGCCTCCCGCGCCGCCGGGCAGGAGCAGGCGCGCCCTGCTCGTCACACTCGGCGCGCTGGCCCTGGCGGGTGTGGCCACCGGCGGGTTCTTCGCCTGGCAGGCCGTGAGCGACCCCGCGCCGACGACCGCCGCCGCCCGGCCGAGCGCGTCCGTCCAGCCGAGTTCTGAGCCGGCCGCCTCCCCACCCGCCGAGGGCGCGTCCGCGCTCGACTCCGAGCGGACCGACCCGCAGAAGTTGTCGTTGTCGGAGGCGTTCCCCGACAAGAAGGTGAGCGCGGCCGGCGCGACATTCACGCGGGTCAAGGCCGGCATCGAGACGGCCTGCGACAAGGCGGCCATGGGTGCTTTCGCCGACGCGCTCAAGGAGCAGAAGTGCAGCCGCGTGCTCAGGGCCACGTACGTCGACAGGAAACGGCGCTACGCGGTGACCACGGGCATCGCCGTACTTCCTGACAAGACCGCGGCCGAGGCCGTCGACCAGGCGAAGAACCTGTCGCGCAACGTCTGGTTCCGCCCGCTTCCCGGCGGTGAGGGCTCGGGCGGCGAGCGGGTGCACGTCGCGGGCGGCTACGCGGCGGGCCTGGTGTGGGGCCGCTACCTCGTCTTCAGCTACGCCACCCACGCCGACGGCCACACCCCGTCGGCCGGCGAGAGGACGCTGCCCAAGGTGAGCGGGGCGTTCCGCGACGAGACGTCACTCGTCCTCGAGCGCCGCGTCAACGGCGGCTGAGCCCGCCGGCGTGCGCACGCGCCGGGTGGCCGCGGCCCGCGCGGCGAGCTCCGCGTCCGGGGGGTAGCCCACCTCCTCCAGGCAGAGCCCGTGCGCGGGCGCCACGTGCACGCCCGAGTCGCGTACGGCCCTGCCGAGCACCTCACCGGGCCACTCCACCGGCCGCCGCCCGTCACCGGCGGCCAGCAGGGAGCCGACCAGCGCCCGCACCATCGAGTGGCAGAACGCGTCGGCCACGACGGTCGCCACAAGAGTGCCGTCCTGCTCGCGGACCCAGTCGAGGCGCTGCAGTTCCCTGATCGTCGTGGCCCCTTCGCGCTTCTTGCAGAACGCGGCGAAGTCGTGCTCGCCGATCAGCCGCGCGGCGGCCGCGTCGAGCGCGCCGTCGTCCAGCGGCCGGTTGTGCCAGACGACCTCGCGGCGGCGCAGCGGATCGACGCCGCCCACCGCGTCGCTCACCCGGTACGCGTACCGCCGAAAGAGAGCCGAGAACCGGGCGTCGAAGCCCTCAGAAACCACCGAGACCCGATGAACGCGTACGTCCGGGGGCAGAACCCCGCCCAGCCGCCTGACGAGCGCAGCGAGCCGCTCATCGACGCCCAGCGGTCCCCTGTTGCCGTCCAGCTCGGCCATGGAGCCCTCCGGCACGTCCACGTGGGACACCTGGCCGCGCGCGTGCACCCCGGCGTCGGTACGGCCGGCCACGGTCAGCTGGGCGGGCTCGCCGAGGCGCAGGATCCGGCCGAGCGCCTGCTCGATCTCGCCCTGGACGGTGCGCCGCCCCGGCTGCCGTGCCCACCCGGAGAATTCGGTCCCGTCGTACGCGAGGTCGAGGCGGAGCCGTACCACGATGATTCTCCTTCGTACGAAAACGGGCCCGGACCCCCGCAGAGGGGTCCGGGCCCGTTTCAGCCGATCTGAATGATCAGGCCTCGTCCTTCTTCGCCTCGGCCTCGGCGGCCGGGGTCTCCTCGGCGGCGGCCTCGGGGGCCTCAGCCTTGGCCTCCTCGGCCTTGGCCTCCTCGGCCTTGGCCTCCTCCGCCGGAGTCTCCTCGGCGGCGGGCGCCGGGGCGGGGGCCTCGGTGCGGCGGGTGGTGACGCCGCTCATCGGCTCGGTCACCAGCTCGATGACCGCCATCGGCGCGTTGTCGCCCTTGCGCGCGCCGACCTTGGTGATGCGGGTGTAGCCGCCGGGCCGCTCGGCGAACGTCGTCGCGATCTCGGTGAAGAGGTGATGCACGACGCCCTTGTCCCTGACGACGGTCAGGACCTGGCGACGGTTGTGGATGTCGCCCTTCTTCGCCTTGGTGATCAGGCGCTCCGCCACCGGACGCAGGCGCTTGGCCTTGGTGACCGTGGTGCGGATCTTGCCGTGGCGGAACAGGTCGGTGGCGAGGTTCGCCAGGATCAGCCGCTCGTGCGCCGGGCTGCCGCCAAGACGTGCACCCTTGGTGGGCTTGGGCATGTCATCTCTCCTTGTGGATTAACCCGCCCTGGCCGTATCAGGTACCGGAGTCGGGCCGGCGCCGCGGTCGCGCGGCGCCGTTACGTTCACCCGCCCGCCCGCGCCTCGCGAGGGCGGTGGCCGGTCCGCGAACCGGCCGCCGTCCACGCGGAGAACGCGCTGACGAACCGCGGGACGTTGTCAGTACTGCTCGGTCTCGACGTACGCGCTGTCGTCGTCGTCGTAGCCACCGCCGGCCACCGCGCTCGGGTCGAACCCGGGCGGGGAGTCCTTGAGCGCCAGCGACATCTCGTGCAGCTTCTGCTTGACCTCTTCGATCGACTTGGCGCCGAAGTTCCTTATGTCGAGCAGGTCCTGCTCGCTGCGCGCGACGAGCTCGCCCACGGTGTGGATGCCCTCGCGCTTGAGGCAGTTGTAGGAACGGACCGTGAGGTTGAGCTCCTCGATGGGCAGCGCCAGGTCGGCGGCCAGAGCGGCGTCGGTCGGCGACGGGCCGATGTCGATGCCCTCGGCCTCGACGTTGAGCTCGCGGGCCAGGCCGAAGAGCTCGACGAGGGTCTTGCCGGCGGAGGCCACCGCGTCGCGGGGCTTCATCGCGGGCTTGGTCTCGACGTCGAGAATGAGGCGGTCGAAGTCGGTACGCTGCTCGACTCGGGTGGCCTCGACCTTGTAGGTGACCTTGAGCACCGGGGAGTAGATCGAGTCGATCGGAATGCGACCGATCTCCTGGCCCGGCTGCTTGTTCTGGGCGGCGGAGACGTAGCCGCGACCGCGCTCGACGGTCAGCTCCATCTCCAGCTTCGCCTTGCCGTTGAGCGTGGCGATGCGCAGCTCGGGGTTGTGCACCTCGACACCGGCGGGCGGCGCGATGTCGGCGGCGGTGACCTCACCCGGGCCCTGCTTGCGCAGGTACATCACGACCGGCTCGTCGTGCTCGGAGGAGACGACCAGTTCCTTGAGGTTGAGGATGATGTCGGTGACGTCTTCCTTGACCCCGGGAACGGTCGAGAACTCGTGCAGCACGCCCTCGATGCGAATGCTCGTCACGGCCGCGCCCGGAATGGACGACAGCAGCGTGCGGCGCACGGAGTTGCCGATGGTGTAGCCGAAACCCGGCTCCAGCGGCTCGATGACGAATCGGGACCGGGTGTCGTCGATCGACTCTTCAAGAAGAGTCGGGCGCTGAGCGATCAGCATGTGTGGGTTCTCCCCTTTTTCGTGTGACGCCCGCTATATGACGCCACTCCGATGAACAGCCTAGCCCGGGTACGCGCCGCCGCGAGCAGCTCGCGACGGCAGCGAAACGTATCCGGGCCGGGCAGGCGAGTGACTACTTCGAGTAGTACTCGACGATCAGCTGCTCCTGGACCTGGGTGTCGATCTGCTGGCGAACCGGCAGCTGGTGAACCAGGACGCGGAGCTTGTCGGGCACGACGCCGAGCCACGCGGGAATCGTGCGCTCGCCGGCGGTGGCGCGGGCCACCTCGTAGGGCAGCAGGTTGCGCTTGGTCTCGCGGACCTCGATGATGTCGTGCTCGCGAACGCGGTAGGACGGGATGTCGACCTTCTTGCCGTTCACCATGATGTGGCCGTGGCGCACCTGCTGGCGGGCGGCGTCACGCGACTGGGCGAAGCCGGCGCGGTAGACGACGTTGTCGAGGCGGCTCTCCAGGATCTGGAGCAGCACCTCACCCGACTTGCCGCTCTTGCGGGCGGCTTCCTCGTAGTAGTTGTGGAACTGCTTCTCGAGGACGCCGTAGATGCGGCGGGTCTTCTGCTTCTCGCGAAGCTGAAGCTGGTACTCGGTGTCCTTCGGACGGCCTCGGCCGTGCTCACCCGGCGGGTAAGGACGGATCTCGATGGGGCACTTGGCGGACTCGCACTTGCTGCCCTTGAGGAAGAGCTTGGTCTTCTCGCGACGGCAGAGCTTGCAGTCCGCGCCCGTGTAACGAGCCATTTCTCTATATCTCCTGGGATGTCAGACGCGGCGGCGCTTCGGCGGACGGCAACCGTTGTGCGGGACCGGCGTCACGTCCTGGATCGAGCCCACCTCGAGGCCGGTGGCCTGCAGCGAGCGGATCGCGGTCTCGCGGCCGGAGCCGGGACCCTTGACGAAGACGTCGACCTTGCGCATGCCGTGCTCCATGGCGCGGCGAGCGGCGTTTTCCGCGGCCATCTGCGCGGCGAACGGGGTGGACTTCCGGGAGCCCTTGAAACCCACGTGGCCGGCGCTGGCCCAGGAGATCACGTTGCCCAGCGGGTCGGTGATCGAGACGATCGTGTTGTTGAACGTGCTCTTGATGTGGGCGTGCCCGTGAGCGACGTTCTTCTTTTCCTTGCGGCGCACCTTCTTCGGCGCACCCTGGCGGCTCTTAGGAGGCATTGTTTGCCATAACTCCTGAGGTCTTCGGTCCCGCGGCTGCGAGGACTACTTCTTACCGGGCTTCTTCTTGCCGGCGACGGTCTTCTTCTTGCCCTTACGGGTGCGCGCGTTGGTCTGCGTGCGCTGACCATGGACCGGCAGGCCCTTGCGGTGCCGGATGCCCTGGTAGCAACCGATTTCGATCTTGCGCCGGATGTCGGCCTGGACCTCGCGGCGCAGGTCACCCTCGATCTTGTAGTTCGCCTCGATGTAGTCACGCATCGGGACGAGCTCGGTGTCGGAGAGCTGGTGGACGCGGAGGTCGCCGCTGACCCCGGTCGCCTGGAGAATCTCCTGGGCGCGGGTGCGGCCGATTCCGTAAATGTAGGTGAGAGCGATCTCCAGCCGCTTGTCGCGGGGGAGGTCGACGCCAACCAGGCGAGCCATGGCGGGCATTCTCCTTCTTCTGTGGCGGAGGTCTTGCGCCTCACTGCCCCTCCCCAATGCCCGGGGTGAGGGCCCCGGCCTCCGACCGGGGGTCTCCCGAGTGGTTCGAACCTTTCGCGAAAGGCCCGCCTGCCCGGGTGTGACACGCGATTACTGACTCAGGCTTCTCATGCGTCGAGCCCGCTCCCTGACGGGGCGGACTCGGAGAAGCCTTGCGGCGACTAGCCCTGGCGCTGCTTGTGGCGCAGGTTGTCGCAGATCACCATGACGCGACCGTGCCGGCGGATCACCTTGCACTTGTCGCAGATCTTTTTGACGCTCGGCTTTACCTTCATTGTCCTTTGTGTTCCTCAGACGTCTTACTTGTATCGGTAGACGATCCGCCCACGAGTCAGGTCGTAGGGGCTCAGTTCAACAACAACCCGGTCGTCCGGAAGGATCCGGATGTAGTGCATCCGCATCCGTCCGCTGATGTGGGCCAGGACCTTATGGCCGTTGTCGAGCTGCACCCGGAACATGGCGTTCGGGAGCGACTCGACCACAGTGCCCTCGATCTCGATGGCGCCGTCTTTCTTGGCCAAAATTCCTCGCGTTTCACTGATCGATCGTCTGAGGCTCCGGTTCACTAAGCAGCCGCGACCTCACGCTTCGAAGAGAGCGGCGATCGGCAAAGACCGCCGACGCATGTAGGTCATAGTGAGCCGACTAAGGAGTGTACGACACCTGAGCCTAGAACGCGAAATGCGTGCCAGGTGTCCTGACACAACCACGTGTCAGTCTACCCCACGTTTGCCGCGCCCCAGCCCGCCAGGCCGGAGCCGCACGCCCAGCACGCGAACGGTTTGGAGCAGGCCCACCCGAACGGGTAGGGGAAGGGCCGGAGACTCGGCGCCTCCGGCCCGTCAACATCCCCCACCCGTCAGCGAGTGCTACGGGTCTTGCGCCAGTGGAAGCCGCCAGGCAGGTTGACCGAGACCGTACGGCGTCCGTCGGCCGTGCGGGTCACCCGGAACAGCCGGTTGCCCCAGCTGTGCCCCACCCCGCGGCGGGACAGGTTCAGCCGGAACGGCCCGAACTTGATCGACTTTCGATAGCTCCATCCCATGTCGCTTGCCTCCAAAGTGCGGGAGGCCTGCCAGCTACCCAATAGAAAGCGACATATCGGGTTTGGTAACAGTCTGTTTGCTCTTTCAGAGGTAGAGACAGAAGGGATGCCCGTCCGGATCCAGCATCACGCGCACGTCCCCCTGCGGTTGGTACGCCGCCTCGACCGCCCCGCAGACCAGCGCCCACTCCACGGCCGCGGACAGGTCGTCGACCTTGATGTCGAGGTGCTGCGAGGCGTTCTGGGCGCCAGGCTCGCTCGGCCACACCGGGCGGACGTAGGAGCGCTCGTACTCGAAACCCACCCCCGGGCCGCTCCCGCCCGCCGGCGGCTGGAGCAGCAGCCAGGCCGCATGCTCGGGCTCGTCGGGGCCTGGCCCCTCCTCCTCGACCACCTCGTAGCCGAGCAGCCGGGCGTAGAAGCGGGCGAGCTCGCGCGGCTGCGACGTGCCCACGGTCACGGAGGTCAACTGAAGGCGAGGCGGCATATCAGGCTTTCCTTACGGTTGAGGCGACCCGCCGCATCGTACTTCCCGGCGCCCCCGGTCCGCCACGCCCGATCCCGCCGACGCTGCGCCCTATTCCGTCTTGGGTTTGGAGGCGCCGAAGATGGTGCTCATGAGCAGGACCACTCCCCACGGGCCCATGACCCACAGCGGCCACGGATAGACCAGATCGCTCGAGGTGATGCTCACGATCAGCCAGATCACCCAGTTGATGCCGCTGGCCACGGCCCACGTCTGCCAGGCCGCCACCAGGCCGGCGTGCGCGCCCTTCTTGACGGACTTGGATTCGACCTTGGCCGGGAGGTTCCGCAGGTCGACGTCGGGCAGGTCGGAGGTCAGCCGCGCGAGCTCGCCGTACGTCTTGGTCTGGTAGAGCTGTTCGAGCCGCTCGTTGAACTCGTCCATCGTGAGGCGGCCCTGCGCCGTGTGCTCGCGCAGGACGGCGGCCACCCGGTCGCGGTCGGCGTCGGACGCTCGCATCTCGGGGCTCTTCGCCATCCCACCACTCCCGGTCAGAATCCCAGCTGGGTAAGGCGCTCCTTGCCCCCATCTAGGGCGGTAAGCACCCAAGGACCATTATGTGTCACCGCGACGCTGTGTTCGAAGTGTGCGGACTGCTTGCCGTCGACGGTCACCACGGTCCAGTCGTCGGCCAGGACGCGGGTGCGGTCGGTCCCAAGGTTGACCATGGGCTCGATGGCCAGGCACATGCCCTCTTCGAGCGCCGGGCCCCGGCCGGGCTTGCCGTGGTTGGCGATCCACGGGTCCATGTGCATCTCGGTGCCGATGCCGTGGCCGCCGTACTCCTGAGGGATGCCGTAGCGGCCCTGCGACCTGACGTACCGCTCGACCTCGTAGCCGATGTCCGACAGGTGGCGGCCGACGGTCAGCGCGCCGATGCCGCGCCACATGGCCTCCTCCGTGACGCGCATCAGCTCCGTCAGCTTGGGGTCGACCTCGCCGATCGGCACCGTCACGGCCGAGTCGCCGTGCCAGCCCTCGAGGATCGCGCCGCAGTCGATCGAGATGACGTCACCCTCGCGTAGCTTGCGGGCGTTCGTCGGGATGCCGTGAACCACTTCCTCGTTGACCGACGCGCAGATCGTCGCGGGGAAACCTTGGTATCCCTTGAACGACGGGATCGCGCCCTCGTCCCTGATCGCCTTCTCGGCGATCACGTCGAGGTCCAGGGGTGTCATGCCGGGCTCGACAGAGCGTCTGAGCAGGTCGAGCGTGCGACCCACCACCAGGCCCGCCGCCCGCATCTTCTCGAGCTGCTCGGCCGACTTGATCTGGATTCCGTGGCGGTTGCGCTTGAACATGTACTGCCCCCCTGGGTCTCAACGGGCCACCTGGGAGCCCAATTCCCCCACAATAGCCGCGAGGTGGCACGGAATCCCGTGCCACCTCGCCCAAATCGGTTGATAGTGGAACTCAGCCCATATAGGGCCTGATCGCGTCCATGGCCCGCTGCGTGACCTCTTCGACCGGGCCCGTGGCGTCCACACCGATCAGGATGTCCTCGTCCGCGTAGTAGGAGACCAGCGGCGCCGTCTGCTCCTGGTAGACCTCCAGGCGGTGCCTGACGGTCTCCTCTTTGTCATCGTCACGCTGGAACAACGCGCCCCCGCACGCGTCGCACTTGTCGTCTTTCTTGTCGTCGAACTCGACATGCCAGATGCGACCGCACTGGCTGCAGGTGCGCCGGCCGGCCAGCCGCCTGACCACCTCGTCGTCGTCCACGACGAGCTCCAGAACCAGGTCGAGCGCCTGGCCCCAGTCTTTGAGCATGTCGCGCAGGATCTCGGCCTGCGCGACGTTCCTCGGAAACCCGTCGAGCAAGAAGCCGTCCTGCGCGTCGTCCTCGGACAGCCGGTCACGCACCATCGCGATGGTGACCTCGTCGGGCACCAGGTCCCCGCGGTCCATGTACGTCTTGGCCAGCTTGCCGAGGTCCGTGCCCCCCGAGACGTTGGCACGGAAGATGTCACCTGTCGAGATTTTCGGGATGGACAGGTTGGATGCGATGTACTGGGCCTGTGTCCCCTTACCCGCTCCGGGGGGCCCGACCAGGACGAGACGCACTACCTCAGGAAACCTTCGTAGTTACGCTGCTGCAGCTGGCTCTCGATCTGCTTCACCGTGTCAAGGCCGACGCCTACCATGATCAGAATGCTCGTCCCTCCGAACGGGAAGTTCTGGCTCGCACCGGCGATCGCCAGCGCGACGATCGGGACCATGGAGATCAGACCCAGATAGAGCGCGCCGGGCGCGGTCAGACGGGTGAGCACGAAGTTCAGGTATTCAGCCGTCGGACGGCCGGGGCGGATGCCCGGAATGAAACCACCGTACTTCTTCATGTTGTCGGCGACTTCAGTGGGGTTGAACGTGATGGACACGTAGAAGTAGGTGAAGAAAACGATCAACAGGAAGAACGTGGCCATGTAGATCGGCGTGTCGCCCGTCGCGAGGTTCTGCGAGATCCACTGGATGACCACGTTGTCGCTGGTCTGGAACAGCGACGTGAGCAGCTGCGGCAGATAGAGCAGCGAGGACGCGAAGATGACCGGGATGATGCCGGCCTGGTTGACCTTGAGCGGGATGTAGGTGGACGTGCCGCCGTACATCCTGCGGCCGACCATCCGCTTGGCGTACTGGACCGGGATGCGCCGCTGCCCCTGCTCGACGAAGACCACCGCGGCGATCATGAAGACACCGACCACCATGACGACCGCGAAGGTGAACTTGTTGGCCTGGAAGATGTTGGCGAGCTCGGAGGGGAAGACCGCCACGATCTGGGTGAAGATCAGGATGGACATGCCGTTGCCGACGCCGCGGTCGGTGATGAGCTCACCGAGCCACATGATCACGGACGTGCCGGCGGTCATGATCACGACCATCGTGACGATGCCGAAGATGTTGTCCGGGTCGAGCAGGACGTCCTGCTGACAGTTGGGGAACAACTGGCCGGTGCGCGCCAGCGCGATGAAGGCGGTCGACTGCAGGACGGCGAGCCCGATGGTCAGATAACGCGTGTACTGCGTGATCTTCGTCTGACCGGCCTGGCCTTCCTTCTTCAGCGCCTCGAGGCGCGGGATCACCACGACGAGCAGCTGCAGAATGATGCTCGCGGTGATATAAGGCATGATGCCCAGCGCGAACACCGACAACTTCAGGAGCGCGCCGCCGCTGAACAGCTGCACCATCCCGTAGATGTTGCCGGTTTCTCCACTGCGCGCCTGGTCGAAACAGGCGGCGAGGTTCTCGACGTGGACTCCCGGAGTCGGAAGAACCGAGCCGAGACGGAACAGCGCGATGATGCCCAGGGTGAAGAGCAACTTCTTGCGCAGGTCCGGTGTCCGGAACGCCCGGGTAAACGCGGTCAGCACGGTCCCTCCTGCGCGCCTTTACGGCGGTGTGAGTATGCGATGGTGCGGGGATCTGCCATCTGAAAGTCTCAGGTCAAACGAGCCGGACAGAATCCTGCCGTCTGGCGAACTCTAACGCACTACGGGCGTGGGGGCCCATTGTCAAAGCCCCCACGCCACGTAATAGCTCTTACAGCTCGGTAACGGAACCACCGGCTGCGGCGATCTTCTCCTTCGCGGACGACGAGAAGGCGTGGGCCTGCACGTTGACCGCGACCGAGATCTCGCCGGTGCCGAGCACCTTCACCAGCTGGTTCTTGCGAACGGCGCCCTTGGCGACCAGCGCCTCGACGGTGACCTCGCCACCCTCGGGGAACAGCTCGCCGAGCCGGTCCAGGTTGACGACCTGGTAGGTCGTCTTGAACAGCGCGTTGGAGAAGCCCTTGAGCTTCGGCAGACGCCGCTGCAGCGGCACCTGGCCACCCTCGAAACCGAGGGGGACCGTCGTGCGGGCGTGGCTGCCCTTGGTGCCCCGACCGGCCGTCTTGCCCTTGGACGCCTCGCCGCGGCCCTTGCGGGTCTTGGCCTTGTTGGCACCAGGGGCAGGACGCAGGTCGTGGATCTTGAGCGGAGCAGCGTTGTTGGAGCTGTCAGTCACGTCAATCGACCTCTTCCACCTCGACGAGGTGCGTCACCACGGAGACCATCCCGCGAATCTCGGGGCGGTCCTCCTTGACGACGACGTCGCCGATTCGCTTCAGGCCAAGCGAACGCAGCGAGTCACGCTGGTTCTGCTTGCCACCGATCTTCGAGCGAACCTGAGTGATCTTCAGGCGTGCCACGACTAGCTCACCGCCTTGGCGGCCGCGGCCTCGGCAAGGCCCTCACGCTGCGCCTTGAGCATGCGGGCCGGGGCCACGTCCTCGATCGGCAGGCCACGGCGGGCGGCGATCTCCTCGGGGCGCGAGAGGCCCTTCAGAGCCGCCACGGTGGCGTGCACGATGTTGATCGGGTTGTCCGAGCCGAGCGACTTGGACAGCACGTCGTGGATGCCGGCGCACTCCAGGACCGCACGCACCGGGCCACCGGCGATGACGCCGGTACCGGCCGAGGCCGGACGGAGGAAGACGACGCCCGCCGCCTCCTCGCCCTGCACGGTGTGCGGGATGGTGCCCTGGATCCGAGGCACCTTGAAGAAGTGCTTCTTCGCCTCTTCGACACCCTTGGCGATGGCCGCGGGCACTTCCTTGGCCTTGCCGTAGCCGACGCCGACCATGCCGTTGCCGTCGCCGACGACGACGAGGGCGGTGAAGCTGAAGCGACGACCACCCTTCACGACCTTGGCCACTCGGTTGATCTTCACTACGCGCTCGATGTACGAGACGCCCTTGTCGGCGGCGCCACCGCGGCGATCGTCACGACGGTCCCGCCGCTCGCCACCGGTGCCGCCACCGCGACGCGGAGCTGCAGCCATCAGTGGTTCCTCATCTCAGTTGCCATTAGTTGCGATCCCCGGGCCCTCATCAGAACTCGAGCCCGCTCTCGCGCGCGCTGTCGGCCAGCGCCGCGATCCGACCCGCATACCGGTTGCCACCGCGGTCGAAGACGACCTTGGTGATCCCGGCGTCCTTGGCCCGCTGAGCGAGGAGCTCGCCGACCTTCTTGGCCTTCTCGGTCTTGTCCGCCTCCAGCGAGCGCAGCGAGGCGTCCATGGTGGACGCGCTCACCAGCGTGTGGCCGACGGTGTCGTCCACGATCTGGACGAACATGTGACGGGTCGAGCGGTTGACGACCAGGCGCGGACGCTCGCTCGTGCCGACGACGTATTTGCGGACGCGGCGGTGACGGCGGGCCCGCGAGACCGTGCGGGCAGCCGTGTGCTTGCTGAACGCAGTCTTCGGAGCCATGCCTACTTACCAGCCTTTCCGACCTTGCGGCGGATCTGTTCGCCCTGGTAGCGCACGCCCTTGCCCTTGTACGGGTCAGGCTTGCGCAACTTGCGGATGTTGGCCGCGACCTCGCCCACCTTCTGCTTGTCGATGCCGTCCACGTGGAACAGGGTCGGCTTCTCGACGCGGAAGGAGACGCCATCGGGGGCGTCGACGATGACCGGGTGACTGAAGCCCAGGGAGAACTCCAGTTGCGTCGGGCCCTTGGCCTGGACGCGGTAACCGACCCCGACGATCTCAAGGCTCTTGGAGTAGCCCTGGGTGACGCCCTGCACCATGTTGGCGATGAGCGTCCTGGACAGGCCGTGCAGCGCACGGACCTTGTTCTCGTCACTGGGCCGGGAGACGGCGATGCTGCCGTCCTCGTCACGAGCGACCGCGATGGGCTCGGCGACCGTGTGAGTGAGCGTGCCCTTCGGGCCCTTGACCTGGACATCCTGGCCGTCGATCGTGATGTCTACGCCACTCGGCACAGGGATGGGCAGCCGTCCGATTCGCGACATGCTGTGTTCCTCCCCTCTACCAGACGTAGGCGAGGACTTCCCCGCCTACACCACGCTTGCCGGCCTGCTTGTCGGTCATGAGCCCGGCGGACGTCGAGATGATCGCGACGCCCAGCCCGCCCAGGACCCGAGGCAGGTTGTCCTTCTTCGCATAAACCCGCAGACCGGGCTTGGAAACCCGGCGCAGGCCCGCGAGCGACCGCTCACGGGTAGGCCCGAACTTGAGCTCCACCACGAGGTTCTTGCCAACCTTGGCGTCTTCGACGGTCCAAGCCTGGATGTAACCCTCCTGCTGGAGGATCTCGGCGATGTGCGCCTTGATCTTCGAGTACGGCATCGCCACGCTCTCGTGGTACGCCGAATTCGCGTTGCGCAGACGTGTGAGCATGTCTGCGATCGGGTCGGTCATCGTCATGGCCAGTGGCCTTCCTCGCCGCGGTTTCCAGTCGGCCAAGCAGCACCCGTGACCGGGGGCTCTCTGCCGGTGGACCTTCGGCGTGGTCATGGACGTTCCCGTGAGGGAACATCCTGGTCTTCTTCGGAAATATGGGAAGCGGGTGGTCACCCGCGGGCGGCACGAAGGCCGCCCACAGGTTATCCGACGGAAAAACCGCTCGTCGGGACTACCAGCTCGACTTGGTGATGCCGGGCAGCTCGCCCCGGTGCGCCATCTCGCGGAAGCACACGCGGCACAGCCCGAACTTGCGGTAGACGGCGCGCGGCCGGCCACAGCGCGAGCAACGAGTGTACGCCCGGACCTGGAACTTCGGCTTGCGCCCTGCCTTGGCGATCAGCGACTTCTTCGCCATGATCAGGCCTCCTTGAAGGGGAACCCGAGGAGCTTCAGCAGCGCCCGGCCCTGGTCGTCGTTCTTCGCGGTGGTCACGATCGTGATGTCCATGCCCCGCGGCCGGTCGACCTTGTCCTGGTCGACCTCGTGGAACATGACCTGCTCGGTCAGACCGAACGTGTAGTTGCCGTTGCCGTCGAACTGCTTCGGCGACAGGCCGCGGAAGTCCCTGATGCGCGGGAGCGCGAGGGACAGCAGCCGGTCGAGGAACTCCCACATGCGGTCGCCGCGCAGCGTGACGTGCGCGCCGATCGGCATGCCCTCGCGCAGCTTGAACTGCGCGATCGACTTGCGCGCCCGGACGACGGCCGGCTTCTGGCCGGTGATCACGGTGAGGTCGCGGACGGCGCCTTCGATGAGCTTGGAGTCACGAGCCGCCTCGCCGACACCCATGTTGACCTTGATCTTGGTCAGGCCCGGGATCTGCATGACGTTCTCGATGCCGAACTGCTCGCGAAGCTGGGCCGCGATCTCCTCGCGGTACTTCGTCTTCAGCCGTGGCGTCGGGCGCTCTGTCTCAGTGGTCGTGGCAGTCATCAGCTGTCCTCACCCGTCTCGTCGGCCTTGGCCTCGGACTTCTCCTCGGCGGGCTTCTTGTCGGCGGGCTTGTCGTCCTTGAGCTTCTTCACGTTGCTCACGTGGATGGAAGCCTCCATGGTCTGCACGCCGCCGGTCTTGGCGCCGCGCGGGCCCTGGTGCGTCTCCTTGGTGTGCTTCTTGATCATGTTGACGCCCTCGACCACCACGCGGTCCTCGCGCGGGAAGGTGGCGATGACATGACCCTTGGCACCCTTGTCCTTGCCGGCGATGACCTGGACCAGGTCACCCTTCTTCACATGCAGCTTCGGCATTACAGCACCTCCGGGGCGAGCGAGATGATGCGCATGAACTTCTTGTCGCGCAGCTCGCGGCCGACCGGGCCGAAGATACGGGTGCCGCGAGGGTCGCCGCTCTCCCTGATGATGACGGCGGCGTTCTCGTCGAACCGGATGTAGGAGCCGTCGGGCCGGCGGCGCTCCTTGACCGTGCGGACGATGACGGCCCGGACCACGTCGCCCTTCTTGACGCCCGTGCTGCCGGGCAGCGCGTCCTTGACAGTGGCGACGATGATGTCGCCGATACCGGCGTAGCGTCGGCCCGAGCCACCGAGAACACGGATGCAGAGGATCTCCTTGGCACCCGTGTTGTCGGCGACCTTGAGCCGCGACTCCTGCTGGATCACTTTCACTCCTGTTAGTCGCGCCGGTTCTCACGTGGGGGCGCTGCCCCCGCGACCCCCAGATGGCGCTTCGCACGCTTCCATGGAAGTCGCGGGAGAAATCCCGTGACCACCGGATCGTGCTTCGCACGCCCATCACGAGGCCGCGGAAGCGAGCTTCCGCGCGAGCCTGGCGGAACCTGCTGTTGTCTTGTTCCCCCGGCCACAACCCTCCGTGGAGGGCCGCACCGCAGGCGACGCGAGGCCTTGGCGGCCCCGCGTCCTTGGACGCCGTCATGGGGGCTACGAGAGCCCCCACGAGGCGCGGTATATCCGAGAAGGAGTGTTACTTCGCCTTCTCGAGGATCTCCACGACCCTCCACCGCTTGGTGGCGGAGAGGGGGCGGGTCTCCATGAGCAGCACGCGGTCGCCCACGCCACAGGCGTTGGCCTCGTCGTGTGCCTTGTACTTCGTCGTACGGCGGATGACCTTGCCGTACAGGCGGTGCTTGACGCGGTCCTCGACGGCGACGACGACGGTCTTGTCCATCTTGTCGCTGACGACGAGGCCTTCACGGACCTTGCGGAAGTTCCGCGCGTCCTTCGTCTCCGTGGTCTCAGTGGTCTCGGTCTCAGCCATCGCTCGTCTCCTTCTCGACCGTGACGATGCCGAGCTCGCGCTCGCGCATCACGGTGTAGATACGGGCGATCTCGCGGCGGACGGCCCGCAGCCGCCCGTGGCTCTCCAACTGACCGGTAGCCGACTGGAAACGAAGGTTGAACAGCTCTTCCTTCGCCTCCTTCAGCTTCTGGACGAGGGTCTCCTCGTCCTCGAGCCGCAGCTCTCCGGCGGTCAGGCCCTTAGCCATCACGCCTCACCCACTTCACGCTTAACGATCTTGCACTTCATAGGCAGTTTGTGGATCGCACGCTGAAGCGCCTCGCGAGCGACCGACTCCGACACGCCCGACAGCTCGAACATCACGCGTCCGGGCTTGACGTTGGCCACCCACCACTCCGGCGAGCCCTTACCGGAACCCATGCGGGTCTCGGCCGGCTTCTTCGTGAGCGGACGGTCGGGGTAGATGTTGATCCACACCTTGCCGCCACGACGGATGTGACGGGTCATGGCGATACGGGCGGACTCGATCTGGCGGTTGGTCACGTAGGAGTGCTCAATCGCCTGGATGCCGAACTCGCCGAACACGACCCTCGTGCCGCCCTTGGCGGCGCCGCTACGGTCGGGCCGGTGCTGCTTGCGGTGCTTGACCCTGCGCGGGATCAGCATGGTCAGCTCCCTTCAGCACCCGGCTGCGCAGCCGGGCCGGTCTCGGGAGTCCCCTGGGCGGGTGCCGCCTGGGACTCGGTGCGGGGGGCGCGGTCACGGTCGCCACGACCACCGCCACGGCGCGGACGGTCACCGCCACCACGGCGCGGACGGTCACCGCCACCACGACGGTCGTCACGGTCACGACGCTGGCCGGCACGAGCGCCGGCGGCGGCCGCCTCGCGCTCGGCGCGGCTCGTCGGAGCCTCACCCTTGTAGATCCAGACCTTCACGCCGATGCGGCCGAAGGTCGTACGGGCCTCGTAGAAGCCGTAGTCGATGTCCGCGCGGAGGGTGTGCAGGGGCACGCGGCCCTCGCGGTAGAACTCCGACCGCGACATCTCGGCGCCGCCCAGACGACCGGAGCACTGGACACGGATGCCCTTGGCGCCGGACTTCATGGCCGACTGCATCGCCTTGCGCATGGCACGGCGGAACGAGACACGGCTCGACAGCTGCTCGGCGACGCCCTGCGCGACGAGCTGGGCGTCGATCTCCGGGTTCTTGACCTCGAGAATGTTGAGCTGGACCTGCTTCTTGGTCAGCTTCTCCAGGTCGCCGCGGATGCGGTCCGCCTCGGCTCCGCGCCGGCCGATCACGATGCCGGGCCGCGCGGTGTGGATGTCCACCTGCACGCGGTCGGTGGTGCGCTCGATCTCCACCTTGGAGATGCCGGCCCGCTCCATGCCCTTCTGCAGCATGCGGCGGATCGACACGTCCTCGGCGACGTACGACTTGTACAGCTTGTCGGCGTACCACCGGCTCTTGAAGTCGGTCGTGATGCCGAGGCGGAACCCGTGCGGGTTAACCTTCTGGCCCACTATCGGGTCCTTCCCTTCGGCTCGCGGGACTCCACGATCACGGTGATGTGGCTCGTCCGCTTGTTGATCCGATAGGCACGACCCTGTGCGCGCGGACGGAACCGCTTCAGCGTCGGGCCCTCGTCGACCCACGCGCGGCTCACGACGAGCGTGCTCGGGTCGAGATCGAAGTTGTGCTCAGCGTTGGCCATGGCGCTGCTGAGCACCTTGAAGATCGGCTCGCTCGCCGACTGGGGAGCGAACTGCAGCACGGCCTGCGCCTCCGAAGCGGGCAGCCCGCGAATAAGGTCCACCACGCGGCGGGCCTTGAGGGGCGTGACACGGACGAACCGCGCCTGAGCCCTGGCTTCCATCGCTTTCTCCTACTTCCGGGACGCTTACCGCCGACTGCGGCGGTCTTCCTTGACGTGGCTGCGGAACGTGCGCGTGGGAGCGAACTCTCCGAGCTTGTGACCGATCATCGACTCGGTGATGAACACCGGGACGTGCTTGCGGCCGTCGTGTACGGCGATCGTGTGCCCGAGCATGTCGGGAACGATCATGGAGCGCCGCGACCACGTCTTGATGACGTTCTTGCTGCCCTTCTCGTTCTGGGCGTCCACCTTCTTCTGAAGGTGGTCGTCCACGAAGGGACCCTTCTTAAGGCTACGTGGCATTTCGGCTGCTCCTACCGCTTCTTCCTCTTGCTCCGCCGACGGATGATCAGCCGGTCGCTGGCCTTGTTGGCCTGGCGGGTGCGGCCCTCGGGCTTGCCCTTCGGGTTCACCGGGTGGCGACCACCGGAGGTCTTGCCCTCACCACCACCGTGCGGGTGGTCGACCGGGTTCATGGCGACACCGCGAACGGTGGGGCGCTTGCCCTTCCACCGCATACGGCCGGCCTTGCCCCAGTTGATGTTGGCCTGCTCGGCGTTGCCCACCTGACCCACCGAGGCCCGGCAGCGCACGTCGACCATGCGCATCTCACCGGACGGCATACGCAGCGTGGCGTACTGGCCCTCCTTGGCGAGCAGCTGGATCTGGGCGCCCGCGGAACGGCCCAGCTTGGCGCCACCGCCCGGGCGGAGCTCCACCGCGTGGATGAAGGTACCGGTCGGGATGTTGCGCAGCGGCAGGCAGTTGCCCGGCTTGATGTCGGCCGAGGGCCCGTTCTCGATGCGGTCGCCCTGCTTGAGGCCGGTCGGCGCGATGATGTAGCGCTTCTCGCCGTCGGCGTAGTGGAGCAGAGCGATATTGGCGGTGCGGTTGGGGTCGTACTCGATGTGAGCGACCTTGGCCGGAATGCCGTCCTTGTCATGCCTACGGAAGTCGATGATCCGGTAGGCGCGCTTGTGACCGCCGCCCTGGTGGCGAGCGGTGACCCGGCCGTGTACGTTGCGGCCGCCCTTACTGTGAAGGGGCGCAAGCAACGACTTCTCGGGCGTGCTGCGGGTGATCTCGGAGAAGTCCGAGACACTCGACCCGCGGCGACCCGGGGTCGTCGGCTTGTACTTACGGATGCCCATCTTTTTCGTTCATCCTTCGTCGGAATCCAGAATCCAGAGGATTCTGGATCATTCAATCGTGCAAAGCCCCCAAAGACTTTGTCGCCCGAAGGCGACACGGGGGGAATGCGGGGGGCGAAGCCCCCCGCAGGTCAGCCGATCTGACCGAAGATGTCGATCCGATCGCCTTCGACCAGGCTCACGATCGCGCGCTTGGTGTCGGGACGCTTGCCGTAACCGGTGCGGGTGCGCTTGCGCTTGCCCTGCCGGTTGATGGTGTTCACGCTGGTGACCTTGACCCCGAAGATCTGCTCAACAGCGATCTTGACCTGAGTCTTGTTCGCGGTCTTCTTCACCAGGAACGTGTACTTGTTGTTCTCGTCGATCAGGCCGTAGCTCTTCTCAGAGACCACCGGCTTGATGATGATGTCGCGCGGGTCGGCGATCTTCTCCATCAGGCGTCTTCCTTCCCGCCACTCAGCCGCGCCACGACCTGGTCGTACGCCTCCTGGGTGAAGACCACGTCGTCGTGCACGAGCACGTCGTAGGTGTTGAGCTGCCCGGCGTCCAGCAGGTGGACCTCGGGAGCGTTGCGCAGGCTCAGCCAGGTCAGCTCGTCGTTCTCGTCGACCACGACGAGGACGCGGGGAGCCTGGGTGATCTTGCGCAGGGCGTCCAGGGCGGCCTTGGTCTTGGGCGTCTCGCCCGAGACCAGCGAGCTGACCACGTGGACGCGGCCACCGCCGGCCCGGTCGGACAGGGCGCCACGCAGCGCGGCGGCCTTCATCTTCTTGGGCGTGCGCTGCGAGTAGTCGCGCGGCACCGGCCCGTGGACGATGCCACCGCCGGCGAACTGCGGAGCGCGGGTCGAACCCTGGCGGGCCCGGCCGGTGCCCTTCTGGCGGTACGGCTTCTTGCCGCCGCCGGAGACCTCGCCACGGGTCTTGGCCTTGTGGGTGCCCTGCCGGCGAGCGGCGAGCTGGGCCACGACCACCTGGTGGATCAGCGGAACGTTGACCTTGGCGCCGAAGATGTCTTCGGGCAGGTCGACCGTGCCGGTCTTGGCACCGCTGGCGTCGAGGACGTCAATGCTTGTCACTTCGCAGCCCCCTTCTTGGCAGCGGTGCGGACGAGGACGAGGCTTCCGTTGGCGCCGGGAATCGCACCCTTGATCAGGATGAGACCCTTCTCGGCGTCCACGGAGTGAACCTTCAGGCTCTGCACAGTGGTGCGGACGTTGCCCATCCGGCCAGCCATGCGCAGACCCTTGAAAACGCGGCCCGGGGTGGCGCAGCCACCGATGGAACCCGGCGAACGGTGCTTGCGCTGCGTACCGTGCGACGCGCCCAGACCACCGAAGCCGTGCCGCTTCATGACACCCGCGAAGCCCTTGCCCTTGCTCTTGCCCGTCACGTCGACGAACTGGCCGGCCTCGAAGGTGTCGGCCTGCAGCTCCTGGCCGATGGTGTAGTCGTTCGCGTCGTCGGTGCGGATCTCCGCGAAGTAACGGCGCGGGGTGATGTCGTGCTTACGCAGGTAGTCGCCGAGCGGCTTGTTGACCTTCCGTGGGTCGACCTGCCCGAAGCCGAGCTGGACGGCGGAGTAGCCGTCCTTCTCTGGAGTGCGGACGCGGGTCACCACGCACGGACCGGCCTCGACCACGGTCACCGGCACCATCCGGTTGTCCGCGTCGAAGACCTGGGTCATGCCGAGCTTCTTGCCCAGGACGCCCTTGATCGTCTTAGCCATGTCAGTGCGTTCCCTCAGAGCTTGATCGAAATGTCGACACCCGCGGGGAGGTCGAGTCGCATGAGCGAGTCGACCGTCTTGGGGGTCGGGTCGATGATGTCAATCAGCCGCTTGTGCGTGCGCATCTCGAAGTGCTCGCGGCTGTCCTTGTACTTGTGCGGCGAGCGGATGACGCAGTACACGTTCTTCTCGGTCGGCAGCGGCACCGGGCCTGCGACCTTCGCGCCAGTCCGCGTCACCGTCTCGACGATCTTCTTGGCCGAGCTGTCGATGACCTCGTGGTCATAGGCCTTAAGCCGGATGCGGATCTTCTGTCCCGCCATAGTGGCCTCGGTGTCCTTCGCTGTCGTCTGGAAAAGTATCGTGCGGCCTTGTGCCGCTTCCTTCACTGCAGGTCAGGACCTGCGTGACCCCACGAGGCAGACGAGTCGTCCTGCCTTTTTCTTCCGTGATCCGGCAGTGACTTCGGTCACTGGGCCGAAGCTACTGCTGGATCACGGCGCTTTTGCGCGGAGTCTGCGACGTGGCGCGGCGGTCGGTCCCGGATCCGG
>NZ_JBQQCC010000060.1:0-2013 GCF_052245635.1 Nonomuraea sp. KM88
CCTGGCCAGGGCGATCGGATATCGCACGGTCGCCTGCGACGGCCCGCACGACATCATGGTCACCCACCCCGAACCACTGGCCCGGCTGCTGCTCGACGCGGTGACGCTTCAAGAAACGGAAGCGTGAAGACTAGAATGACGAAGTGGAGCAGCGGACCTACAACCAGTACTGCGCGACCGCGCGCACCCTTGACCTGATCGGCGAGCGTTGGACCCTCCTCCTGGTGCGCGAGCTGCTCACCGGCCCCAAACGCTTCAGGGATCTGCTGGCCAACCTGCCCGGGCTCGGCACGGGCCTGCTGGCCGCCCGGCTGAAGCACCTCGAAGGCCAGGGCCTCATCCGTAGGACCACGCTCCCGCCGCCCGCTCGCACGCCCGCCTACGACCTCACCGAGGCCGGGCGGGAACTCGGCCCCACGGTCCTCGCCATGGCCCGCTGGGGGATGAAGTGGGCAATGGACAACCGGCGGCCGGCGGAGACCTTCCGCTCCGGATGGGCGATGCTCGGACTGCAAGCCTGCTTCAGCCCGGACGCCGCCGCCGGCCTGCGCGCCGTCATCGAGTTCCGCATCGACGAGGAGACCTTTCACGCCCGCGTCCACGACGGCACCGTCGACATGGTCCACACGCCCGCACAGGCCCCGGACGCCACCGTCACCATCGACGGCGCCACCTTCCTCTCGATCACCGAAGGCCACACCACGCTCGCCGACGCCCTGAGCGCCGGCACCGCCACGACCGTCGGCGCCCCCGGGCTGCTGCGCAAGCTCCCCCGCCTGTTCCGCCAGCCCTCACCTGTGCCACGCAACGGTTGACCGCCTGCCCTGTGGTCCTGCATGCGGATTGTTCAAGGGTGCGCAGCGACGCCTGGAACAGGTGCTGGTGGGCGTTGATCAGGCCGGGCACGGCGACGTCGATGATCCGGTCGGCATCCGCTGCGGGCAGGTCGTGCCCGATGGCGGTGATCTGCGACCCGTCGATCAGGATGTCGGCATTGGTCAGCTCGCGGTCCTAGCCGTCGAAGGTGGTCACGTACGCGGGTCGGCTGAGCAGGATCTTCACGATGGGCGCCGGTGGTGTGCTTCGAGGAGCGGTCGGCGCCGACGCGGCGGACGATCCGTCCCTGGACCTGACGCGCGTCCGCGTCAGGAGGTCGGCCGCGCTGGAGCCATGGGACCGCGGCGAGAACGAGGCAATGGCCGCGCTGCACCGCTCCGCCATGACCCACGAGGAGGCCGCCCGGGCGGTGCAGCGCCTGTTCGACCGGCAGGTGCTGCCGGTGTTACGGGCGGCCCTGCCCGGCGATCCCAGCATCGAGGCGAAGGCCGGCCTGATCCACGCGCAGGGCCTCGGCATGATCGTGGGCCGCTACCCGCTCCGCCTCCAGCCACCGGCCGAGGGGACATACACGACGGTGTCGCCGGGGCCGTTTCCCGCTCCGAAACGGTACAACTCGACGATCTGGCCGCCGAGGTCGATCTCGGCCTAGGACTCGAAGACGATGTCCGGGAGCCTCCAGGTTGCGAAGGAGTCGCACTCGGCCTCGGCGCCGTACATGTTGTTCGAGCGCATTTCCTTTCCGTACGCGAGATCGTCCATCTTGTCGCGGGCGCTCCGTGACGTGATCACGCTACGTCGTCAGGGAAGGAGATGTTCCCGAACGTGTGGTCGCCGTGGTAGGCCGTGTTGGCGAGATAGCGGAAGCTCAGGACCGGCGGGGCCGCGGTTCGGGCCGAAGTATCCAGCCGGTCGTTCCCTGATCTCGCGATCGAGAAGGTGTCTCATCAGGTCGGACGGTCGCCGAGCTCAACGCGTTCCGTCCTGCCCTGCTGCTGGGATACGGCAGCGTGCTGCGTATGCTCGCCGCGGAGCAGGAGGCTGGCCGGCTGCGCGTCGCGCCGGTCCTGGTGGAGCCGGCCGGCGAAACCCTGACCGAGGACGACTACGCGCTGCTGGGCCGCGCGTTCGGCGCCAAGGTGCGCGACACTTACGGTGCCAGCGAGTGCCCCTTCC
>NZ_JBQQCC010000061.1:0-1790 GCF_052245635.1 Nonomuraea sp. KM88
CCTGAAGGACTCTGTTGGCCGATTGGGTTGGGTTCATGCCGCCAGGCCAAGGCTGGCTCCGAGTCGCTCCAGGTGAGAGTTGCGGGTGCCGCGGATAGGAGTGCCGGTCCACCAGGCATCCAGGCGGATGAGGTTGATCGCGGTGGCGGTCAGTAGGTGCGCGAGCCTGGTTTTGGGTAATCCCCGGTAGCGGGTCCGGCGGATGGCTCCTGTCCGGACGGCTTGGGAGATCGTGCCCTCGGCTCCGGCTCGGACCGCGTGGCGGGCCTTCCACGCGTCGGTTTCCTGCTCACGACGGCGCTGGTCGAGGATCTGCTGCTGGGCAGCGGGCAGCAGGGTCAGACTCCGCCCGTAGCGGTGACCGTCGGCTTTGGTGCAGGCAGCCCGGAACGGGCAGGGAGCGCAGTCGGTGATGGAGAAATGCACCCGGGTGATCGGTGTCCCGTTGGGTTTGCGCTGATCGGACCAGGAGACACTGGTCGCACCGCCCGGGCAGGTTGCCGTGCGCGCCTTCCAGTCGATGGTGAAGGCCTCCTGGCCGAGCCCGTCCTTGCCCGTAGTGTGGGTATCGAGCCCGACCGGTCCCAGCAGGTCGATCGCATGCTCTTCGCGGGCGGTCAAGATCAGCGTGGCGCTGATGTAGCCCGCGTCCACAGCATGCATGTCCGGGCGCAGTCCGCGCCGGGTCAGATCGGTGTGGATCTGCTCGGTGACCTCGCTGTCGGCGACGGTGGCATCGGTGGTCTGAACGCCGGTGAGCAGGTGCGGAGCGTCGGGCTCGCAAGTCTCGCTCAGATGGACCTTGTAGCCGCACCAGCCCGCACCGCGCTTGAGGCCGTAGTGGGCATCCGGGTCGTACGGCGAGGACAGCCGTCGTCTGGCCGGCGGGAGATCCCTGCCCTCCCGCCAGCGCACCCCCTTCTCCTCGCGGTGGTACTGCTGAATCCAGGCGATACGCAGCGTCTGCACAGCGGGCAATTGCCGCAGCCAGGCCGGCGCATCGCGGTGATGCACCGCCTCCAGCAAGGTGAACCCGTCGGCTCCGACGGTCAACGCCCAGCGCTGACGTGCATCCTCCCCCTTGGGGAAGCGGTAGTTGTCCACCCGGCTGCCGTAACGCTCGATCCACTCGCCGGTGATGATCGAGGCCAGCCAGTCCGGAGCGGCCACGGCCAGTGCCTCCAACGCCGACCGCAACGTCTCACCGACGAACTCCATCCGGTTCAGCGTGCGCACCGCCGCGATGACATGCGTGGAGTCGGTACGCTGCCGCCCGCCCGCGCGCAGCAGGCCCAGCCGCGCGCAGTGGTCCAACAGCGCCTGGAAGATCTCTTCCTCCAGCTCATGGCTGATCAACCGGTCCCGGAACTCGCTCAGCACTGAGAAGTCGAACCCTGGGTCGGTCAACTCCAGAGCCAGGGCATATTTCCAGTCGATCCGGCCTCGCACCGCCTCGGCGGCCTGGCGATCGGACAGCCCTTCGGCGAACTGCAACACCGACACCAGCGCGAGTTCCCCCGGTGACAAGCCCGGCCCACCACGCGTGGGAAACGCTTGGGCGAATTGCTCGTCGGTGAAGACCTGACCGAGCGCATCACGCAACCGCATGGCCAGGCAGCCCTTGGGAAAGGCCGCTCGTGCGATCCGGACGGTTTCCTCGGGAACGTCGCGAGCGGGCTGGGGACGCAGAGACATGACGGAACTCCTCCATGTTCTCGCGGCCCGGTGTTCCCAGCCTCCCTCCCGAACTGGGGATCATCAACCGGAATCGGCCAACAGAGTCCTGAAGG
>NZ_JBQQCC010000062.1:0-1701 GCF_052245635.1 Nonomuraea sp. KM88
TGTCAACGGCCGAGTGCGTGTCGCCGCTGGTGGCCGGATAGAGGTCCCCACGCCTTCGTAGTTGACTACTTCTTGGTGAGGCGTCCACCTGTCCGGGTTCGTGCCTGTTTCATGCGGAAGGACTCGCCCTCGGTGACCACGACGACGCTGTGGTGTAGGAGCCGGTCCAGCAGGCTGACGGCGGTGGTGTGCTCGGGCAGGAAGCGGCCCCATTGGTCGAAGGGCCAGTGCGAGCCGATGCCGAGTGCGCGGCGTTCATAGGCGGCGGCCACGAACCGGAACAGCAGCTGCGCGCCGGTGTCGTCCAGCGGGGCGAAGCCCACCTCGTCGATGATCACCAGGTCGTTGCGCAGGAGGTTCTCGATCACGCGGCCGACGGAGTTGTCGGCCAGGCCCCGATAGAGCGTCTCGACCAACTCGGCCGCGGTGAAGTAGCGCACCTTGTAACCGGCGTGGACGGCGGCGACACCGAAGGCGACCAGGCTGTGGGACTTGCCCGTGCCGGCTGGGCCGACCGCGCAGTAGTTCTCTTGGGCGCGGATCCACTCCAAGCCGGCGAGGTAATCGAAGGTCGCGCGGGGGATGGAGGAAGCGCCGACGTCGAACTCCTCGATCGTTTTGATCACCGGGAAGGAGGCGGCCTTCATCCGGGTGCGGACGTTGGACTCATCGCGCGCGGCCAGTTCGGCCTCCAGCAGGGTGCGGAGGAACTCTTCGGGGTTCCAGCGCTGTGTGCGGGCGGTGATGAGCAGTTCGGGTGCCAGGCGGCGCATGGTGGCCAGCTTCAGGCGGCGTAGCCCGGCATCCAGGTCGGTGGGCAGTGCGGGCGTGCTGGGCGCGGTCATCCGGCCTGTCCGATCTCGTCGATCCGGTCGAGGGCGTAGTCGTCCAGTGACCGGGTGGGGACGGTGGGCAGGGCCATCACCAGCGCGTCCCCGGCGGGTGTCGGCTGTGGCGTGCCGGATCCGGCCGCGAGGATGGAGCGGATGTCATCGGCTCGCCAGCGGCGGAACCGCGCCGCGCGCTCCAACGCGGCCACCAGCATGGCATCGCCGTGGGCCGCTTGCAGGGCGGCCAACTCGACCAGATCGGCGGCCAGGCGGGTGTTGCCGGAGGCGGCCGAGCCGGCAAGCCAGGCCTCGGCGACCGGGCCGAGCGCCAGGAACGCCTTCTCCATCGACGTACGCGGGCGGGCGGCGCGACGCGGCGCGGGCGGCCTGGGGCCGCCGTAGTGCTCATCGCAGATCGCGGCCTCGCCTGGCGCGACCGGAGCATGGTCGGCGACGATCTCCCCAGTGGCCAGGTCACTGATCAGGAGCCGGCCGTCGGCCTCGACGACGGCGACACGGACCCCGATCAGGCGGTTGGGCACCGAGTAGCGGGCCGAGCCGAACCGCACGCACGACAGCTTGTCCACCTTGCGCGTGATGGGCGGCTTGCCGATCGCGGGACGCAGTGACGGCAGCGCGTTCATCACCTCCCGCTCGGCGGCCAGCCGTTCGGCCGGGATCGCGCAGATCTCCGAATGCGCCACCGTGTTGACCTCGGCGCACCACGCGCGGGCGGCGATATGGCCACCGTCAGGTCCTCGAACGGCGCCTGCGGAACGACCAGGTCCCGCTTGGCGTAGCCGACCAGGTTCTCCACGATCCCCTTCGACTCCGGATCGTTCGCCTCGCACCAGTCGGGCCGAAAGCCGTA
>NZ_JBQQCC010000063.1:0-1476 GCF_052245635.1 Nonomuraea sp. KM88
ACGCTGCTCGGCTCGCGCCGGGACAGGTCGATTCCGAGCTCCTCCGCGGCGCGGAAGACGTCCTCGTCGGTGTCACGCATCTCGATGGACATGCCGTCGCTGGAAAGCACCTCGACGTTCAGGCACAGCGACTGCATCTCCTTGATGAGGACCTTGAAGGACTCGGGGATGCCCGGCTCGGGGATGTTCTCGCCCTTGACGATGGCCTCGTAGACCTTCACCCGGCCGAGAACGTCGTCGGACTTGATGGTCAGCAGCTCCTGCAGGGCGTAGGCGGCGCCGTAGGCCTCCAGCGCCCACACCTCCATCTCACCGAAGCGCTGGCCACCGAACTGGGCCTTACCGCCGAGCGGCTGCTGAGTGATCATGGAGTAAGGACCGGTCGACCGCGCGTGGATCTTGTCGTCGACCAGGTGGAGCAGCTTGAGAATGTAGATGTAGCCGACCGAGATAGGGTAAGGGAAGGGCTCGCCGCTACGGCCGTCGAAGAGGCGGGCCTTGCCGCTCCGCTCGACCAGCCGATCACCGTCACGGTTGGGGACCGTGCTGTCGAGCAGCCCGATGATCTCTTCCTCGTGGGCGCCGTCGAAGACCGGCGTGGCCATGTTGGTGCGCGGGGCGACCTTGTCGAAGCCCTTCTCGCGCAGCCGCCCGGCCCAGGCCTCCTCCACCCCGGAGATGTCCCAGCCCCTGGCGGCGATCCACCCCAGGTGGGTCTCCAGCACCTGGCCGACGTTCATCCGGCCGGGCACGCCCAGCGGGTTGAGGATGATGTCGACCGGCGTGCCGTCCTCCAGGAACGGCATGTCCTCGACCGGCAGGATCTTGGAGATGACACCCTTGTTGCCGTGCCGGCCGGCCAGCTTGTCACCGTCGGTGATCTTACGCTTCTGGGCCACGTAGACGCGGACCAGCTCGTTGACCCCCGGCGGCAGCTCGTCACCCTCCTCACGGCTGAACACCCGCACGCCGATGACCTTGCCCTGCTCACCGTGCGGCACCTTCAGCGAGGTGTCACGCACCTCACGCGCCTTCTCACCGAAGATCGCGCGCAGCAGCCGCTCCTCCGGCGTCAGCTCGGTCTCACCCTTCGGGGTGACCTTGCCGACCAGGATGTCGCCGGGCACGACCTCGGCGCCGATGCGGATGATGCCGCGCTCGTCGAGGTCGGCCAGGACCTCCTCGGAGACGTTGGGAATGTCGCGGGTGATCTCTTCCGGACCCAGCTTGGTGTCACGGGCGTCGACCTCGTGCTCCTCGATGTGGATCGAGGACAGCACGTCGTCCCGCACCAGCCGCTGCGAGATGATGATCGCGTCTTCGTAGTTGTGGCCCTCCCACGGCATGAACGCCACCAGGAGGTTCTTGCCGAGCGCCATCTCACCCTGGTCGGTGCACGGCCCGTCGGCGATCACCTGGTTGACCTCGACCCGGTCGCCCTCGGCGACGATGGGCTTCTGGTTGAACGAGGTGCCC
>NZ_JBQQCC010000064.1:0-1369 GCF_052245635.1 Nonomuraea sp. KM88
ACGGCGGCGGCGACGGCGGTGGACACGTCGGGGTGGAAGACGCTCGGGATGATGTAGTTGGGGCCGAGCTCCTCGGGCGTGACGACGGCGGCGAGCGCGCCGGCGGCGGCCAGCAACATCTCCTCCGTCACGACGGACGCCTGAGCGTCGAGCAGGCCGCGGAAGACCCCCGGGAAGGCCAGCACGTTGTTGATCTGGTTGGGGTAGTCGGAGCGCCCGGTGGCCACCACGGCGGCGTGCTCGCGGGCGTCGTCGGGCGACACCTCGGGCTCGGGGTTGGCCAGCGCGAACACGACCGGGTCCTTGGCCATCGAGGCGATGTCGTCGCCGGTCAGGATGCCGGGGGCGGAGACGCCCACGAAGACGTCGGCGTCCTTGACCGCGCCCCGTAGGTCGCCCGCGTAGCCCTCGGCGTTGGTGTTGTCGGCCATCCAGCGCAGCGAGTCGTCGAGATCCTCGCGCCCCTTGTGGACGGCCCCGAGGTAGTCGCACACGATCACGTTGCGGGCGCCCGCCGCCAGCAGCAGCCGCAGCACGGCGTAGCCGGCCGCTCCCGCGCCCGCCATGGTGATCTTGACGTTCTCGATGTCCTTGTCGACCACCCGCAGGGCGTTGGTGAGCGCCGCCAGCACGCAGATCGCCGTGCCGTGCTGGTCGTCGTGGAAGACCGGGATGTCGAGCAGCTCGCGCAGCCGCCGCTCCACCTCGAAGCAGCGGGGCGCGCCGATGTCCTCCAGGTTGATCCCGCCGAACCCGGGCGCGATCACCTGCACCGTGCGGACGATCTCGTCGACGTCCTGCGTGTCGAGGCAGATCGGCCAGGCGTCGATGCCCGCGAACCGTTTGAACAGCGCCGCCTTGCCCTCCATGACGGGCAGTGCCGCCTCGGGCCCGATGTTGCCCAGCCCCAGCACGGCGGAGCCGTCGGTGACGACCGCCACGGTGTTGCGCTTGATGGTCAGGCGCCGCGCGTCCTCCTTGTTGCGCGCGATCGCCATGGACACCCGCGCCACACCCGGCGTGTAGGCCATGGACAGCTCGTCGCGGTTGCGCAGCGGCACCTTCGACACCATCTCGATCTTGCCGCCGAGGTGCATGAGGAAGGTGCGGTCGGACACCTTGTGGATGACGACGCCCTCGACCGCCTCGAGCTGGTCGACGATGGCCTGGGCGTGGTCGGTGTCCCTGGCGGCGCAGGTCACGTCGATGCGGAGCTTCTCGTGCCCCGCGTTGGTGACGTCGAGGGCGGTCACGACACCCCCTGCCGACTCTACGGCGTGCGTGAGCAGGCTCACGGCCTTGCCGCCTGCGGGCACCTCGAGGCGCACGGTGATGGAGTACGACACACTGGGGACGGTCGCCACGTCAA
>NZ_JBQQCC010000065.1:0-1348 GCF_052245635.1 Nonomuraea sp. KM88
GCAAGGCCGTTGCGTTCTCGGCTGATGAGACTGCTGCACCCCTGGGTCGAGTGGCCGAGTAGGAGCGCCCCGGTGCGGAGATGACAAACGCGACCCCTGATGATCGTCGGTGTCTAGCCAGTCGATCAAGAACAGGGGCCGCGTTCGCGTGCCATCATCCCCGATCGATGTGCTCTCCCGCCACCTGGAGCACGTCACGCTCACCGACGCCACCGTCGACCTGCCCACCCTGACCGAGGTACTCGACGCTGTCCCCGACCCCCGTTGCCGCCGCGGACGCCGCTATCGACTCGGGCCGCTGCTCGCCTTAGCCCTGCTCGCCGTCCTCAGCGGAGCATCCTCACTGGTGCAGATCACTCGATTCATCGCCGGATACGACCCTGACACGCGCACCCGGCTCGGCCTTCCGCCCTCCATGCGACTGGCCGCCTCAACCCTGGGACGGCTGCTGGCCCGTCTGGACGGCGACGCCTTCGACGCCGCGACCTGCGGCTACGTTGCCGCGCTGACTGCCTGCCAACTGCCCGAGACGACGGCAAACACCCGAACACCCCTGCTCGGCCTGGCCGTGGACGGCAAGACCCTGCGCGGCAGCCGTACCTCGAGCGGCGCGGTCCACCTGCTGGCCGCCATCCGCCACGACACCCAGATCGTCCTGGCCCAACGCCAGGTTGAAGCCAAGAGCAACGAGATCCCCGCCTTCACACCCCTGCTGCGCGACCTGGACCTGACCGGCATGGTCATCACCGCCGACGCCCTGCACACACAAGCCGACCACGCCGGCACATCGCCGCCGCCGGCGGCCACTACCTGTTCATCGTCAAAGGCAACCAGCCCACGATCCTGCGCCGGCTCAAGGCCCTGCCCTGGCGCGAGGCCATCCTCAACGACCGCACCGACGAGCAAGGCCACGGCCGCCGCGAGATCCGGCGCATGAAGATCTGCACCGTCCGGCCCGGCCTGCCCTTTCCCCACGCCGCCCAGGCCCTCCAGATCAAGCGCCGCCGTACCGACCGCAAAACCGGCAAGACCACCATCGTCACGATCTACGCCATCACCAGCCTGCCACCGGGCCGCATCACGCACGCCCAGCTCGCCGCGCTGATCCGCGGCCACTGGAGCATCGAGGCCCTGCACCACATCCGCGACGTCACCTACCGCGAAGACGCCTGCCGGGCCCGGACCGGAGCAGCTCCCCGCATCCTGGCCAGCCTCCGCAACCTGGCCATCGGCTTGGCACGCCTGCTCGGCTGGACCAACATCGCCGCTGCCACCGACCACTACCGCAGCCACCCAACCGACGGCCTTCAACTACTCGGTCTCACGACATGAGAACGCTTCAGCCCTG
>NZ_JBQQCC010000066.1:0-1339 GCF_052245635.1 Nonomuraea sp. KM88
CTGCGCGTCGCGCCGGTCCTGGTGGAGCCGGCCGGCGAAACCCTGACCGAGGACGACTACGCGCTGCTGGGCCGCGCGTTCGGCGCCAAGGTGCGCGACACTTACGGTGCCAGCGAGTGCCCCTTCCTCACCGAGGGCTGCGCGCACGGCTGGTATCACGTCAACGGGGACTGGGTCCTGGCCGAACCGGTCGAAGCCGACTACTCACCAACCCCTCCCGGCGAGCAGTCGCACACCGTCCTGGTGACCAACCTGGCCAACCGGGTGCAGCCGATCCTGCGCTACGACCTCGGCGACAGCGTGCTGCAGCGGCCGGACCCGTGCCCGTGCGGCAACCCGCTGCCCGCCCTACGCGTGCGGGGACGCGTGGCCAACGTGCTCACTTTCGGGAGCGGGGCCGGCGGCGGCTCCGCGGTGATCGCGCCGCTGATGCTCAACACGCTGGTCGACCGCACGCCGGGGGTCCAGCTCTATCAGATCGTCCAGACAAAGCCCACGACCCTGCGTGTACGGCTGCGCGTCACGCCGGGAGCGGACCCCGGCACGGTGTGGCGCGAGGTGCGCGACGGGATCGCCGGCCTGCTCGCCGAGCACGGCCTCGATCATGTCATCCTGGAACGTACCGCGGAACCGCCGGAGCAGTCCCACGGCGGCAAATACCGCACGGTCGTCCCGCTCAAGGATCCCCATGACGCCAGACCCTGATCGCCCCGGACTACGCGAGCGCAAGAAGGCGGACACCCGGGCGTCCATCCAGCGGCACGCGCTGCGCCTGTTCAGTGAGCAGGGCTACGATGCGACCAGCGTCGAACAGATCGCCGAGGCGGCCGACGTCTCGCACCGGACCGTGTTCCGCTACTTCCCGACCAAGGAATCCCTGGTCATCCTCGACAACTACGACGCCCTCCTCACCACGGCCATGGCGGCGCAACCGGCGGAGCTCGGGCCGGTTCAGGCGCTGCGCAACGCCTTTCGCGCGATGTTCACCGACCTGACCGACGCCGACGTGACCGCCAAGCGGGAACGGCAGGCCCTGGTGCTCAGCGTCCCCGCGCTGTGGGCGGCCAGCCTCGCCAACGTCACCAGGACCAAGCAGACCCTCACCGATCTCGTCGCCTCCCGACTCGCCCGTCCGCCGGACGACGCCCGGGTCAGAGCCGCCGCGGGCGCGGTGTTCGGCATCCTGCTGTCCGTCTGGCTCGACTGGGCGAACGATCCGGAGCTGGACGCCCCGGCCGTACTGGACGCCGCGCTCGCCCAGCTGCGAGCGTGAACCGGTCGTTTGGCGGATTAGGCGCTACGGGCCCTCCTGCGAACCTGCGGGCATATCGAGTTTCCA
>NZ_JBQQCC010000067.1:0-1181 GCF_052245635.1 Nonomuraea sp. KM88
GATGACGGAAGCGCTGGAATTGCCGCTGCACATGCGGCGGAACGGGCTTGACCCGGTCGAGGAACTGGCCCGGGTTCGCGACGGCGAGGGTGTGGTGCGGGTGGAGACGCCGTTCGGCCTGCCCGCGTACCTGGTCTGCCGCCACGAGGAAGTGCGCCGGGTGCTGGCGGATCCGGCCCGGTTCAGCAGCGCCCTGACACCGTTCCCCGGATCGGGGCAGATGAACGCCGACGAGCTGGCCAAGATGCAGGCCGGGCAACTGATCGGATTCGACCCGCCCGAGCACACGCGGTTGCGCCGGATGCTCACCCCGGAATTCACGGTACGGCGGATGCGCCGGCTGGAGCCGCGGATCAGCGAGATCGTCGAGGCGGCTCTGGACGACCTGGAGCGGGCGGGCAAGCCGGCCGATCTGGTGGCGCACTTCGCGCTGCCGGTGCCCTCGCTGGTGATCTGCGAGCTGCTGGGCGTGCCGCATGCCGACCGCGACGAGTTCCAGGAGCGTTCCGCCCGCATGCTGGACACCTCCCTGCCGATGGAGCAGCGCGTCGCGGCGCAGCGGGAGGACCGCGCCTACATGGCCGGCCTAGTGGACCGCGCCCAGGCCGACCCCGGCGAGGACCTGCTCGGCATGCTGGTACGCGAGCACGGCCACGATCTCAGCACCGACGAGCTGATCGGCATCGCGAGCCTGCTGCTGCTGGCCGGGCACGAGACGACCTCGAACATGCTCGGCCTGGGCACCCTGGCCCTGCTCCGGCACCCTGACCAGCTGACGATGATCCGCGATGACCCGGCCCAGGTCGAACCCGCCGTCGAGGAGCTGTTGCGCTGGCTGTCCGTCGTGCAGTCGCTGCTGCCACGCACGACCACGACGGAGGTGGAGATCGCCGGGCATGCCATCCCCGCGGGCTCGCTCGTGATCTGCTCGTTCCCCGCCGCCAACCGCGACCCCGCCTTCGCCGACGATCCCGAGACCCTCGACGTCACCCGGCAAGCCGCCGGCCACGTCGCGTTCGGCCATGGCGTGCACCACTGCCTCGGGGCGCCGCTGGCCCGGATGGAGATGCGCATCGCCTTCCCCGCGCTGCTTCGCCGCTTCCCCGGCCTCGCCCTGGCCGATCCGTACGAGCAGGTGGACTTCCGCGCCTTCAGCCTCGTGTACGGCGTGCACACGCTGC
>NZ_JBQQCC010000068.1:0-1174 GCF_052245635.1 Nonomuraea sp. KM88
GCCAGGACAGTCGAGTCGGACCGGACGGGATCGATGTACGCCAAAGTGCTCGCGATCGGCGAGTTTCGCGGTTTGTGGCTGGGCGGGTTGTTGTCGCGAGCGGGCAGCCAGCTGGCGCGCGTGGCGCTGGCCGTGCTCGCCTACGAGCGCAGCGGCTCGGCCGCCGTCACCACGCTCGTCTACGCGATGACGTTCGTGCCCGCGCTGGTCGGAGGGCCCGCGCTGGGCTGGCTGGCCGACCGCTACCCGCGGCGGGAGGTCACGATCGCCTGCGATGTGGCCAGGACCGTCCTCATCGGATTCGTCGCGCTGCCGGGCCTTTCGCTGCCCGCGTTGTGCGCCCTGGTCTTCGCCTCCCAACTGCTCGACTCGCCGGGCAGGGCGGCACGCATCTCGCTGACGCCCGACGTGCTGCCCCGCGAGCTCTACCAGACCGGAGTGGCGGTCCACCAGCTCAGCGACCAGGTCGTGACGCTGCTCGGCTTCGCCGGCGGCGGCATCGTGGTGGCGCTGGCCGGCGCGGAGACGGCCATCCTCATCAACGCGGCCACGTTCGCCGCCGCCGCGTTACTCACCCTGGCCACGGTGCGCCGGCGCCCGGCAGCCGCGGGCAAGCAGCCGATCTCCCTGCTCGGCGGGCTGCGGCTGGTGGCCGGGCATCGCGCGTTGCGCAGCCTGCTCGGCCTGGCCATGCTGTCGGGCTTCCACGTCATCCCCGAGGCGATCGCGGTGCCGTACGCCGCCTCGTTCGGCCTGGGCACCGCGGAGGCGGGGCTCCTCATGGCCGCCCTGCCCGTGGGCAACGTCGTCGGCGTGTTCGTGCTGTCCAGGTTCTTCACCGAAGCGCGGCGGATGGCGCTGATGGCCCCCATGGCGGTGGCGGCCAGTGCGCCGCTGGTGGCCAGCGCGGCGGACCCCGGCTACGTGGTTCTGCTGCTCCTGTGGACGGTGTGCGGGGTGCTCACCGGCTATCAGGTCGCGGCCAACGCGGAGTACGTGAGGATCGCACCGCCGCAGAGCAGGGGACAGGCGGTCGGCCTGGCCTCCTCCGGCATGGTCGCCGCCCAGGGGCTGGGCATCCTGCTCGGCGGCCTCCTCGTCGAAGCGGCCGGACCGGAGCACGGCCTGGCGATCGCCGGCGCCGCCGGGCTGGTCGCGGGAGTGCCGGTGCTGC
>NZ_JBQQCC010000069.1:0-1165 GCF_052245635.1 Nonomuraea sp. KM88
GGGTTGGTCGTGCGTAGGTGCACCCAATGTTCGGCCGGGTAGTCGTAGAAGGCCAGCAGTTCGTTGAGGTCATCGACCACCTTGGCCACCGCCTTGGGATACTTGGCGCCGTAGGCGGCCTGGAACTCCTTCAACGCCTTCTTCGCGTGCTCCTTGTCCTCGGCGTTCCAGATCTCCGCGAGCGCTTTCTTGGCGGCCGGGTGGGCTGACTTCGGGAGCGACCCCAGCACGTTAGAGATCTTGTGAAACCAGCACCTCTGGGCTCTGGTCTGCGGAAACACCTCCCCGAGCGCCGACCAGAAGCCGAGCGCGCCATCGCCGACGGCCAGCACCGGGGCGCGCATGCCGCGCCGCTTGCAGTCACGCAGCAGATCGGCCCACGACTCGGCCGACTCCCGGTAGCCGTCGCTCAGCGCGACGAGCTCCTTGCGGCCGTCGGCGCGAACGCCGATCATCACCAGCAGGCACAGCTTGTGCTCCTCCAGCCGGATGTTGACGTGGATACCATCGACCCACAGGTAGACGTAGTCCACCATCGACAGGTCCCGCTCGCTGAAGGCGCGCTGCTCGGCCTTCCACTGCTCGGTCAACCGGGTGATCACTGAAGCGGACAGGCCGGCCGAGCTGCCCAGGAACTGGCCCAGCGCCGGCACAAAGTCTCCCGAGGACAGGCCGTGCAGGTACAGCAGCGGCAGCACCTCGGTCAGCTGCGGGGTCTTACGCGCCCAGGCGGGCAGGATCGCCGAGGAGAACCGCTTACGCTCGCCGGTTTCCGCATCGATGCGCCTGTCGTTGACCCGCGGGGCCTTGACCTCGATGGCGCCCACACCGGTGAGCAGGTCTCGAGGCTGGTGATAGCCGTTGCGCACGACCAGGCGGCGGCCGTTCTCGTCGCGCTCGTCGGCGAACGCGGCGATGTAGGCGTCCACCTCGGCCTGCAAGGCGGCAGCGAGCATCTTGCGGGCGCCTTCGCGGACGATCTGGTCGATCAACGACGACGAGCCTGCCGGGGTGTGGTCGTCAGCGGGCATCTCGGGCACTACGGTGAGCACGGGTGTGCCTTCCCGACCGACGTTGGCGCGTCGGCCTTATCTCGAAACCTTGATCAGATGATTCGGGAAGGTACACCCCTTCCCGTCAGATCCACAGGTTTCGATCATTGCTC